>CAYTJT010000001.1:0-71374 GCA_964438105.1 uncultured Rhodothermales bacterium
CGTGGCCCTCGTCGTGGTTGCCGCCGGGCATCTGGACCGGGTGGGCGCCCTGGGGCGCGAGCGCGTCGACGTGGTAGTCGGCCGAGGCGTGACGGTCGGGCGTCTCGTCGGCGCAGGGCGCGAGGTCGGTGACCTGCGCGAAGACCAGGACCGCCATCAGCATTCCCAGCACCGGCGCGAGGCGTCGGAGCGTGGGCAGCAGGTGGTAGATGGACACAGGAGACGACATGGGTTTCAACTTACGCGTGGCGGAGGGGCGTTCGCGTGCCGGGCTGAGAAGAGGACCGGGTTTTCACGGCGCGCGTTCGGCGGCGCTAGCCTCCGCGCCACCCTAATGTCAAGGATGACTAGCCTTTCGATTGCTCCGGTCAGGTATCATGCTTGGGCGACGGATAATCACGACGTCTTCTATACGCCTGTCTCGCTTTCTCAGCGCGTCACGGAACGAATCGTACAGCTCTGGATGCTGCCTGTCGCAGTCGTCGTACACGTATACGATCAGCGATTTAAATGGACTTTGCGGACCGAAATAGAGTCCCAAATCGCCCGCAATCTCTTCTTCAAACTTATTAAAGTCTCTCCTCTGCCGAGCAAACTTTACTTCGATGATGAGCGATAGGTCTTCTATCGCGAGATCATAGCGAGGCTGAGTGAAACCGAATCCTCTGAGATACTGCTCCTCCAACACCTCGGCCCTGAAGATCGGGTAGAGAACCGCGTATAAGAAGGCCTGGGCGTGGTATTCGTTGTCGAGAAGCCAGCGAGCTGGATCGGCATTCTGACGCCTGCTCGATTCATCCCACACCCATCTTTTGAGGCTACCTTGGGTGTGCCTGAGCTGCTGTACCACGTCGGACGTAGTGACGGTGGCTTCTCGGGCGGCCTCCGACACGAGGGAGCTGAACGCGACCAGCCATATAGCGGCCCGATCTAAGTCTCCGCTTTCCGGTGCAGGATCAGCGATAATGTGCGCGAGAATGCTTTGCCTGTCCTCAACCGGAAAAGCCGCCACGGTGCGATATACCTCTGGCCAGCAGTAGCGAAGGGCGAGATCGGTGCAGGCTGCGTCGAAGTCACTCACCTCTACTTCGACACTCAGCCTGCCTCTGGGATCGAGTAGTTCAAGGGCGAGCGCGTGAGTGCGGCTTTGATTCGTGGACAACAAAGCTGCACGCAGCAAGCCGCTAACCGAAGCCGCCGGACGCGCTTCCAGGCTGCTGAGACCATCTGCTACTCCCAGAAGAGCCACATCGTCATCTATCAAGGTGTTGAGCCTAGATCCTTCCTTGTCGACTACCGCCTCTACACGGGAGACAAACAGGTTGCAAACTTGCTCGTCAGCCCTGCCTGCTCCGATGGCAAAGCCTAAGTATGCCAGCGCTGGAATACCGCTGTACGAGATGTCACGCGCTACGGCGTCTGGCTCAAACTGACGCGGGATCGCACCAGCGTAAGGTGCTTGGCGTCCGAGAAGCCTGATTGCGAAGCCGCGGGAGTGCAGCCGGGCATCCTCGAACGTGCGGTCTACGACGGAGCGAAGCAGCCTCCGCCGCTCGCCGACAAGATCGATGGGATGGCTTGATGATTCCGTGTCCTGCTGAGGAGGCTCGTCGGTTGCCTCGCTCATAGGAACCACTTGCTGTTGCGCAGAGCGCCCATCGTGACTGTCGAGCTGTCCCACCCGGACACAGGCCTAAGCTGCGCGAGACGCTGCGCAATCCATCGCGAGTATAGAATGGTGACGGGTTCACTCGCCGGGAAGAAGCTGCGCCACGAGAGAAAGGAGAAGTGATAAACCTGCCGCACGAGGTAGGACAAGTCAGCCGCATCGGAGTCGTTGTGGATCTCGATCAGCATAGGCTCGGGAGCGCCGTCGAGGTCGGTTTTTACCTCACGAGGCCCGACAAGTTGAAGCAGAGCACTACGGGGGCCGAGCTGATAGCAGACGCCCCTCTCCGGTACTCCCTTCCCTTTCGTAAAACGGCCCCTACGCTCCGGCGGGTAGTAGGGCACGCCGTCCATTGAGGGGTCGAAGAGGCGGTAGGCGTGGGCGGTCGATAGGTCGAGAAACGCGAACTCTACCTCGTACCTGTTTTCAAGCAGCTGGTCTACGACGCCTCGCACCGATTCGATTTCGACCCTTTTCAGCGGCTTGTACACGTGGAAGATGAGGCGAACGCGGTCGCCGGGCTCCCACTCGTTTTCGACCTCAACGTAGCGAATCGTGTTGCGCAGGCTTTCGAGTAGCGCCGCGGCGTAGTCTTCGAACTCGACTTCACGCGTGACATCCCAGGCGAGATAGCGGCCGTCGCCCTGAAAGAACGTGGTGATCCCCACGTAGCGCTTACGCGGTCCAAGTCGATGCTCGTCGAACGACTCGGTATACCCGATACCGATCACGACCTCACGGCTGCTCGGGTTGCGCGTGCTGATAACCCAAGGCGTGCCGCCGATCTTGGCGTAGCAGGCCAGTCCGACGTTGTTCAGCACATATGGGGCCTGACTTACATGGGCGTCCACCTTCTCCGCCGTGACTGCCTGAACAGGCACGCCCTTCATCATGAACTCCGACTTAACGACGAAGTACGGGTTGTCGTCTCCCTTCAAGCCTCCCTCCTTGTACTCAGCCCGAGTTTGCACGAGAGCTAGATCGGGGAGTCTGGTGAGCCTTCCGAGAGCGCGCTTGATCCCTCTGCGGTAAGATTCCGGGCTGGGGTCTGAGATTTCCTCGAACTCGTACTGGATGCGCCTCAAACGGTACTTGTCTACCAACCCTCCTTCGTAGGGATTGGCTTTGGTACCGCGCGAGCCTCGGCTGGCCTGCTTCCACTCCGCATCCGGAAACCCGAACCTCAGTTCTTCCGCAAAACGCTCGACTTGTATTCGCTGACTCGCCTCGCATAGCACGAGGATGAGAGGTTCGTTGACCTCCTGGTGCATATACTGATACGGCCCAAATCGGCTGACCCCTGCATCGGGATATTGTCCTGTTTTACGTCCCTGAGGCCCGAACAGACACGTGGGTCGGGTAGTGGTGATGGACTGCGGAAATAGTTTGTCCTCTTGCGACATGAAGTCGCCGATTGTTGCAGTGGCTGCACCGAAGCCAAGTCGGACGTAGCCGCGAAGCCCTTTGAGTGTATTGGTGAGATGACTTCGCTGGCCGTCGGCAGTGACGTAGGACCTACGCGTCTGGTACAGTTGGTCGAGAATCGGTTTTGCGCTGCGCCCGTAGATCGCCCGGACGACAGTTGCAAGGTTCTCCGACCGCGGTTCCAAGAGAACTGAGTGTGCGTCGACTCGCAACTCTGGTGCCTCTTGCTCTCGCAATCCTTTCTGGTCGGTCAGGATGAGTTCACCGCGCTCGATGCTGCGAACCCGGCCAAGCGTTTCGAACTCAGGAAGTAAGAAGTCGTCTCGTTCTTCGGAGCGCCTGCCGACAAACATTCCCCTGGGATCCACGCCGCTCTCTATTAGATCAGACACGGGAAGGTTTATGTAGTTGGCCGTTCGCAGGTCAATCAGGAAACCGAGATAGGGCGTGGGGTCATTTCCTCTGGGATAGAGCAGCCGCGTATCGAGTCTGAACCGGACGAAGACGTCCAGGTCTTCCACCGGCTCGATGTCGCGCTGCTTTCTCTTAGCAACGCTTCGAATCGCATTTGCGAGAAGTCGATTGCGTCGAGCTGCGGACCAAAAGACGACGGGGTTGAGGTCTCTAAGTACGACGTATCTGTCCTTGATCTGCTCTACGATCTGCCGTTGGATGACCCGGCTCGCCAGCAACAGGTTCTCTTCGACAGGCTGAACCGAGACCGTACCCAGCGGCGCGGCATCTCCGACGCCCACGTTGGCAATCTTTTGAATGCGCGCATCGAAACGAAAGACGTGCGTGTCTTTGTGCCTCTCGCGTAGAGTCTGGTAGGCCTCCTTTCCCTCGTCGGGGAGATATCCTATCTCGACGGTTTCGCGGTCAAACGAGACCGGAGCTGCATTGAGGAGAACGCTCATGGGTGAATGGTCTATAATCGATAATTACGCATAAACTTTGAGTGACAAGCTATGGATCACCCACAGTTTGACTAAGCTGCGTAGTTGCCTGCGCTATGGCGGAGCAGGCCGAGGCTGGTGAGCGTGTCGAGGATGGGGGCCACGGTTTTGGGGCCAGCGCCGCGGAAGCGAGAGGCGATGTCGGCGGCAGTGCCGGTGCTCAGCGCGCTGACGGTCTGGCGGACGGCTACGAACTGGTCGGCCTGACCGGTGGGCCAGGGGCGCAGCGTGGCGGCTTCGTAGACCGGATACTCCTCGGGGGGCAGCACGAAGCCGACTTGGGCGGCACCGGGAGACTGGAAGGCGGGGCGTAGGTAGCGAACGTGACCCTCGGACTCCTCGCGGGCGCGCTGGGCGTTGAGGGCGACGAGGCGAGCAAGCAGCTTCTGCGCGAAGGCGGGCGTCTCAGGGTCGAGGTCTGACCAGGCGTAGGCGTCTAGGACAGCGGCGTCGAGGCGGCGGTGAAGGTCGGCGAGGGTGTGGCCGTGGCCCTGGGTGGCGTGTTTCTGTTCGCGCTCGGTGAGGACGCGGCCTGCTCGGATGGCGCTGGCGGCGTTGTAGAGGTCGGTGAGGCCGAGTCTAGGCTGTTCGTGCTGGCGGGCTTTTCGGTGGGCGTCGATGGCGTCGCCGAGGGTGCGGATGGCGGTCTGCTGCTCTGGGGTGGCGGCGGGGAACGGGAAGGGCTGGAAGCAGCGGGTGGTGTTGTAGACCGAGTCGTTTCCGACGCCGAGGTTGCCGCCTGCGGCGTCGGCCCACGTGGTGTGGATGCGGCTCGACAGCACGCCGAGGTGGTAGGCGTCGTCCGATCCAAACGCGATGATCTTGTGCTCGGGCAGCACGCTGATCGGCAGAAACTGGAAGAGGCGGTGTTTGGCCGTTTCGGGCGTGGCGATGTAGCGGTCGAGACCAGCAAGCGCACGCCGCATCGACGGACGCTTCTCGCCATGCAGCCACCAGTAGACTCGGTGGGCTTTGCGACGCTTCTTGGCTCGCTCGGGCTTCACGTCGCGAAGCAGGCGTTCGTAGACGGCCGGATGCTGCTCGCGTAGCTCATCCTCTTCCAGACCGAACGTGTCGAGGATGAACCGCTCTCGGGGTGGGTTCGCTAGGTCCTTTCCGTTGAGCGTGGGACGGATGATCTCTTCGCTGCCCGCGTACGTGCCCAGTCCAAGAGTCTCGGCCTCTCCCCTGCTACCGACAATGAACGCTCGGCCCGACACCATCACGCCGAAGCTGGACAGATCGGCGTTGGCTGCTAGCTTCTCGGCGGCCGTCACGTCGGCTCCGGTCGTCAGGTCGGCGTGGATGCGGCCTTGCCTCTCATCCATTTCGACGACGGGTAGTCCCTCGTCCGACGGCATCTCGGCGGTGACGACGGAGAGGGCGCCTGCGTCGGGGTCGAAGTGGTCGGACGAGGCGCCGACGGTGACGGCCATGCGCACGTCGGCGCCGTCGTCGGCCCACGGGTGATCGGCGAGAGCGTAGGCGAGGGCGAGGGGTGGTAGGCCCCCCTCCGGCCCTTGCGGGCCACCTCCCCCCGTGGGGGGAGGACGGTCGTGTTGGAAATGTGGGGGGGAGGACGTGGTTTTGGCGTCCTCGGGGTCGAGGTGGGCGGCGGTGATGCGGCGGTTGAAGGTCTGGGTGATGCTGTTGGTGGTGATCAGGCCGAAGCGCTGGGCTTTGCCCTCGCGCACGAGGCGGGCGCATCGGTCCCACCAGTACATCACGAAGTCGGCCGAGGCGGGCACGTGCGGGTAGGCTTGGGCGAGCGCGTCGAGGCCGTCCTGGCCGAGCGAGGCGCGCATGGGTTCGCCCTTACCGACGAAGGGCGGGTTGCCGACGATGAAGTCGCAGTCGGGCCACTCGGCGGCGGAGCCGTCGGGCGCGAGCAGGGCGTCGCGGTGCTCGACCTGGCCGTAGCCTTTGAGGATCGGTTCGGGAAGCGGCTGGGTGTCGCCGTGCGTGCGCCAGTGCCATTGCAGGTAGCCGATCCAGAGCACGAGGTCGGCCACGCTGGCGGCGCGGGCGCCCTTTTCGATGCCGAGCATCTGGTGGGGCGTGACGGCGACGCCTTCGAGTTCGAGCGCCCCCACGCCTCCGGCGCGTCCGATGGCCTGGCGCACCTCGCCTTCGAGCGCTTTCAGGCCCGCGAAGGTGACGTAGAGGAAGTTGCCGCTGCCGCAGGCGGGGTCGAGCACGCGGACGGTCGCCAGGCGCGTGAGAAAGCCCGAGAGAAGGGCGCGGGCCTCCTCCCTCCTCTTGGCCGCCGTGCGCGGCTTGCCCTGCTCGTCGGCGTGATCGGCGGCTTGCTCGGCCTGCTCGGCGGCGGCGCGCACGCCGTCCCACTGCTCGCGCAGCGGCTCGATGACGGCCGGTCCGATGACGCGCTCGACGTAGGCGCGCGGCGTGAAGTGGGCGCCCATGTGGCGCCGCTTGGCGGGATCGAGGGCGCGCTCGACGAGCGTGCCGAAGATGGCCGGTTCGACGTGCTGCCAGTCCATTGCGGCGGCCTGGATGAGCGCTTCGAGCTGACTCGCGGTGAGGTCCGGCGCGTAGCGGTCGCGGAAGAGCTGTCCGTTGAAGCGGCGCACGTCCTCGCGGATCTCGCCGACGTAGCCGCCCTCGTCCATGGCGCGGAAGAAGCCGGAGAGGCCGTGGGGCAGGTGGGTGAGGTCGGCGCGGTAGGACTCGAGCAGTCGGGAGAAGGCGCGGTCCGGGAGCAGTCCGGCGTCTTCGGCGAAGAAGCAGAACAGGCAGCGCGTGAGAAAGGCGGCGGTCTGTTCTGACCGCTCGGCGGCGGTGGCGCCAGAGTCGGCACTGAGCGAGCCGTCAGAGAGGGGGCTGTCGTCGAGCGAGCGGGCGAGACCCGCGAGGCGGGCGGCGAGGTCCCGGGTGACGCGGGCCTGGTAGCGGGTGGGGTCGAGTGCGAGCGGGTCGTCGACGGCGAGGCGCAGGCGCTCGCGCACGTCCTCGTCGCGCAGGTCGTCGAGGTAGACGCGCCTCTTGGAGGCGTCGGGGAAGGGGGCGTAAACGCGGCCCGATCCGCCGAAGTCGGCGTAAAGGTCGATGCAGTAGCCGACGTCGGCGACGATGACGAGCGGCGGGACGGGTTCGCTGGGTTCGAGGTTTTGGGCGTAGCGGACGGCCTGGGCGCGGGCGGCGTCCATCGCGGATTCCCAGGCGGACGAGCCGCGCTTGCCATGCCCTTTGCGGCGGCGGGTGCCTTTGGCCTTCTGCTCCTCGTCGAAACCCTGCTTGGTTTCGAGCACAAAGTGGCCGCGTCGGTAGAGGTCGATGATGCCTCGGGAGCCGTCGGCGAAGGCGACGGGGCGCTCGAAGACATAGGCGTCGCGCGTGGTGTCGGCGACAGCCGGGTCGGGGGGCGTGGCGCCGATCAGCTCGAAGAGCGCGAGGACGAACGGTTGGCCGTTGCTCTTCTCGGACGCTTGGGCCTTCTGCCACAGCGCGATAAAGTCGTCGATCTGATCTGTGGTAGGCGCAGCTGACATGGGCAAGGTAGAGCGAAAGCAGCCAAGCTAACGCACCATTCGTAACGAGAGGCGGCGACATTTGCACATGTTCTCTTATGTGTATACTCGCGTCGCTCTCTCACCTCCTGTTCTATGCTGCGCGTCTCTGGCGTCGTGCCCTTTCGGCGGGGTGCACCCTTACTCGTTCCGTTTTACTCGCACCGGGTGCGTGGGGGCTTCCCCTCGCCAGCTGAGGAGCACGAACAGACGCGCGTCGACCTGAACGATCTGTTTTGTCCGAACCCGGGCGCGACGTACTTGCTGACGGTCGAGGGTACGAGCGTGACCGGCCTGGGCGTCAAGGAGGGCGATACGGTCGTGGTCGACGGCAGCATCGAGCCGCGAGACGGACACATCGTCATCGCGCGGCTCGACGGCGAGCTGACGGTGAAGCGGCTACGCGTGAGCGGGCGAGGCGCGAACCGGGTGGTGCTGCTCGAGGCCGACGACACGCACCCGAACATTCCGGTCGAGGGCGAGGTCGAGCTGAGGATTGTCGGCGTCGTGCGAGCTGCGATCACGAACGTGCTGCGCAAGTGAGCAGCGCCGGTGCCCTACCTGCAAACCGCCTGGTGGCTCTGGTGGATTGCTCGGCGTTCTACTGCTCATGCGAGCGGGTTTTCCGGCCCGACCTGGACGGTCGGCCGGTCGTCGTGCTCTCGAACAACGACGGGTGCGTGATCGCCCGGACAAGCGAGGCCAAGGCGCTGGGCGTGGCGATGGGAACGCCCTACTTCAAGACCGAGCGCGAGCTGAGGGCGAAGGGCGTAGCGGTGTTTTCGAGCAACTACGCGCTCTACGCCGACATGTCGGCGCGCGTGGTGGCCGCGCTCGAATCGCTGACGGACGAAGTCGAGCGGTACAGCATCGACGAAGCATTCGTGCTGGTGCCCAGGGTGCGCGAGGCCGACCTGTGGGAGATCGCGCGGGAGACGCGGCGGCGCGTGGCCGCCTGGACGTCCATTCCGGTTCGGGTGAGCATCGCGCCGACCAAGACGCTGGCCAAGGTGGCGAGCGAGCTGGCGCGGTCGCGAGCCGATCAGACGTACGTGATGACCGAGCCGAGCAAGGCGGAGCTGTCGGCGGTGGCCGTGGGCGACGTGTGGGGCATCGGCCCGGCCTACCGCCGGAAGCTCGAAGCGCGGGGCGTGATGACGGCGTGGGACCTGGCGGCCGTCGATGCGAGCTGGGCGCGGCGGACTATGACGGTCGTCGGCGAACGGACGGTGCGTGAGCTGCGCGGGCAGGCGTGCATCGGCATCGAGCGCGAGCCGCCATCGCCCCGTGGAATCTGCCGGAGCCGGTCGTTCGGGCGTCGGGTGACAACGCTGCGCGAGGTCGAGGAATCCGTCATGACGCGGCTGGGCGAGGCCGCGGCGAAGCTGCGGCGGCACGGGCTGACGTGCGGGCACCTGAGCGTGTTCGTCTCGACGGGGCGTCACGCGGAGAAACGGTACAGCCGGAGCGTGGGGGCCGGGCTGGGCGAGCAGACAAGCGACACGATGACGCTGGCGCGCGTGGCCGGTGGACTGCTGCGGGCGATCTGGCGGCCGGGCTTCGACTACAAAAAGGCGGGCGTAATGGTCACCGATCTGGCGAGCGCGTCGGCTCCGCAGGCGATGCTCTTCCAGGAACCGGACCCGAAGCGGGCGGCGCTCATGGCCGCCGTCGACGTGTGCAACGAGCGGTTCGGGCGCGGCGCGGTGCGGATGGCGTCGGCGGGGCTGGGGTCGGGCCAGGCGTGGCAGATGCAGCGGCGGTTTCTGTCGCCGGCGTACACGACGGATGCGCGCTCATTGCCAGTTGCAAAGGTCTTTGCACCTTGAACGACAACAAACTCCTGCTCGTAGAGAGCTGTCGTTCGTCGTAGGCATTGGCCGGGTTGACCGAACCGTCAGCATCGAATGCACGCGCGCCAACCGGGTACGATGATCGACAAGTCCATGATGGATACTTTCTCGTGTACGAAGGCGGTTTTCGTGAAAACCGCTTCAAGGTTCTAACTACAGTTGACCCAACACCCTCAATCAATCTATGTTATGAATAACCAAACACTTAACCCCTTTATCTGATGATAAAATATTTCCTTCTCGTAGCGGTAGCTCTTTTCGGCTTTGCTGCTTGTGATTCGACTACTGAATCCCCTGCCGGCAACGATGCTGAGATGCTGGTAGCACCTAGCGAGGTAGGCGTTTACCACAACGCTGGCTTAGACTTCGCACGGTCATACATCGAGTCAGAAACCAAGAGCCTTGGCAAGACCGGTCGCATGCTCACTGGCAACGTAAGCCGGGACTTGCTGACTATTGTTGAGGAGTCTTGCTTTCAGTTCGCTGAGTCGGTAGTTGCTGAACAAGCCACGTCCGCCCCCGGAACAGAAGAAGCAATGCGCAGCGCCTGTACTGCTGGTGCTACAGAATCGATGGGCAAAACCGGCAATCAGTACTCGGACAACATGTCAGCCGAGCAAGCGCGCTTCGTTGAACTTATATACGACGTTGTCGAAGATGCTGGTCGCCAGGGGCTAAGCGATATCGATTCTGAAATCAGCGACCTCCTTGCCGACGCGAAAAAATCACTCCCTTCCGATGAACTTTACTTGGTTGAATCCGCTGCGTCTGTCGCGGCGCACACGTATGTGTATTGGGGAGATGAGAGCAACGTGCGCGACTGGCTGAATGTAGTCAGCGACTTCAAGGCTCAGTATAGCTTCGTAACTGGCGTTCCTTCCAGTGAGATTGCTTTCGGCAAACAGAAGGCCCTTGATCTCGACGCAATTAGGAGAGATGACGTGAAAGGTGGTGTTGCGGGTGCATTTACCGGGATAACGATGAGCTTTGGTACCCTGGGCGCTAGCATCGCAATGGGCGCGCTTATTGGATCGGTCGGAGGTTCTACTGGAGAGCTAATTGCTCAAGGTTGGGATATGCTGTAACTCAGTCATGTTCGACCTCAACAGTTAACAGCTCATACGGTCCGGCGAAACTATCGCCGGACCGTATGAGCACATAATACCGATACCATGAAACCGTTCTTAACATCACTTTTATTCACTATAATTTTTTCTACACTTACACTTTACTATAATGATTTTGACATAAGCAGCACATGGCTTTTCAAATCTCTTGTTTCCGGTTTTGTCTTCTATCTACTGATGCTTGCTCTTAACAAGACGGGAAGAGGCCAGGCAAAGAGCTGACCACTTAGCCATGCAGATGCGTACGATTTCTATTTGCCTTCGCGGAGCGCCAGGTAGTTGACCGCTTTGGCAGCCGTCCAGCCTCGACGCTGCATCAGCCTCTCGACGCGCTCGGCCTCGAAGAACTGCGTGCGCACGCCGACTTCGCTGTGCGAGTACATGACGTACTCGGACGCCTCGGGGGCGAGGTCGCCCATGTAGGACGTCATTTTGTGCGCGACGGAATCGAGCAGGCCGGGGGGAAACTTACCTCGGGCGAACACGCGACCCTCGCGGGCGGGGTCGAGCTGCGGCACGGCGCGCACACCCGGCGGCGCGTCGGTCTCCTGGTGCCGGGGCTGATCCGTTAAGGCGCGCGGTTTCGCGTTCGCGGGTTTGGGCGCTGACTCGGCACGCCGCCACTCGCCCGACTCGAAGTACTCGTCGATGAGCGGCTTGCACGATCCCCAGCCCGCCGGCCCGGGCCGCTCGGTCAGTGCCTCGGCGAGAGCGTCGCAGTAGCGGTAGCGGATCGCAAAACCCCAGACGCCCATGTCGCCGTCGGCCTGTAACGGTTCGAGCGTGAGGCCGAAGCGCGGCGCGAGCTGGTCGAAGCGCGAGCGGAAGGCGTTAAAGTCGTCGAGGTCGCGGTCGTCGGTGATGCGCACCGGAATGGCGATCGTCAGCTTATCGTCCGGCAGAGGCGTTCCGTCAGCGCGCATGACGGCGTCGTCGCTGGGCAGCACCATCCCGGTGCCCGCCTCGTCGCCAGTCGAGACGTAGTGGTTGATGGCGAGGAAAAGCCGGTTTAGCGGCGACTCCTGCATGAAGGTAAGTGGCATTACAATAACGGATTTATTCCGATTGATAGCAGAGCCAACAACAGACGGCTATGCGACTGCGCTCGTCTACTCGGGCCGCCAGTCGTGCGTATGGGCGATGAGATCGAGCAGCCGTTGCATCGTGGGCGTGACGGCGTGTACCTCGCGTTCGAGATTGGAAACGCCGCTCGGCGAAGACAGGCCGATGCGCTCGGCGAACTCGGTCTGATTCTCCCGCAGGTGCTTGCGGAGCGCTCGTACAGTGACGCCGGTCCAGTCGATGTTGGTACTCATGCTACGTGTGGTGTTTGGGTCGTGTCGGTCACGTCGGGGCTACGCGCAATGTTGCTCTCACCGCACATTAAAATAATCTGGCATGACAGACGCCGTGTCCGATGTGGTCACTGGCGTCAAGGCGGACGGCCGGTGAGCTGGTCGTCGGAGAGCTGCGCGAACAGGCCGACGCGCATATCTGCGGCCGTAGCCGTGGCGCGTCGTCCGGCATTGAGCGCGCACCGCTTGGACGCGAAGGGACCGAGGATCGAGGGTTGTTCGGCGCGCGTGCGGAGCATCCGCCCACGGCTGGCGGTGAAGCGTTCGCCGTCGTCCTGCCCGTCGAGATCGACCCACCATGAGCGCCGATCACCGACCCAGGGCGAGACGGCAGGCGGAGGCAGGTGGTACGGTTCGCCGTCGAGAAGCCGCTGTGCTCCTCCCCTCGCCTCCCGAAACTGGGCGAGCGAGCGCGTGACGCGCAGCGGGCGGGCGTACGCGTCGCCCTGGCGCTCGCGGTCGCGCAGGTCTTTGGCGAGCCGGGCCGATGAACTGATGAGGTTCGTAGTCGCCTTGACGTAGTGCGCCGGCGGTTGGTGGCCGTCGGGCGCAGGCGTCGAGAGGCCGACGTCGTCCGGGTGATACCCCCAGGCTGCGAGCTGGGCTAACAGACGCGGCACGAGGTCGAGCACCTGGTCGATGTAGCGCCCGCTCTCGTGGCGTTCGAGCGCGCCGATGAGGTCCAGTCCTTTCCGCTTGAAGCTGGCGCGCAAGTCGCCGTCGAGGTGGACGCGCGTGTACGGTTGCGGCTTGATGGGTGAGCGCTGGTCCGGTGCGGCGCTGCGGCGCTCGTGACGCGTGACGATCTCTTGCAGAAACGACAGGTCGTTCCGCGTTGCGGACCTTCGGCTGTGGTGGCCGTCGCGCTCGACGGCGAGGCAGACGACGCGGGCCATATCGGGCCGTACGGCGTCGAGACGGCGAACGAGAGGTTGGTACCGTTCGGGCAAACGGGTGATCTGATCGGCGCGGCTCTGCTCGGTGGCGGTGGTCTGGGTGGCGGGGCCGGTCATGACGCGCGGAGGGACCGGGCCTTCTCGACGATCTGCTCGACGGTGTCCGTCTCGTACGACGGCGCAACGCCGGTCCATAGCGCGTTTCCGTCGAGGTCGCGGGCGGTGACGGTGACGAGTTCGGGCGTCTCGGGCGGTCGGTGCTCTGAGAGCGTCAGCACGTGCTCGATGCCGCCCGCCGGGTGCGACGGTTCGCGGTAGTCGTGCCGAACGGCACGGCGGACGTGAGCGAGGGTGAGCGAGCCGACAACGTGGAGGTAGAGGGCGTCATTCATCGTGGGCGGGGTTGCGCTTCGCGAACCTTCGGTTGAGGCAGTCGGTGAGTTCGGCGATGGTGTAGACCTGGGGGCGGAGGTCGTGCATGTGGTCGAGGAAGCCGTGTTTTTCGGCGAGGCGGACGCAGAGGCGGGCGCGGGCGCGGTCGTAGGCGAAGCAGCCGAGCGCGTCGGCCATCTCGGCGGGCAGGATGCGGTCGAGCACGTCGCACGCCTGGGAGAACGTGAGCGGCTGGCGGCGCTGGCGGCGGTCGATCCGATGCAGCCATACGAGCGAGTCGCGCACGTCGGAGCCGATGCGCTGGCCGTCCGAGGCGGAGATGGTGAGCCGTGGCCGCGCGCCTGGTGTGCGGGTGATGATGCAGCCTGCGGCCGTCAGGCGGTGCTCGATGGGGCGCGGATCGGTGCCGGCTGGCGCCGTCGTGCAGCGCGGGCGCTGGGGCGAGGGTAGGCGGATCACGAGACGCGGAGGTGATAGCCTGCCTCGCCGAAACCGGCGACGGCGAGCGCTTCGGAGTCGTCGGCTTTGAGCGCGTCGGAGAGTTCGCGCCGGTCGACGCGGACGGATCGACGCAAAAACCGCTCGGGTAGCGCGTCCTCCTTGACGTGCAGCTCGACCGGGCGCGCGCTGTTGCGGCGTACGCTGACGGTGCCGAGCGGCGTGTCGATGCGCTTCTCGTCGCGGGCGAGCATGGCGGCGAGCATTCGCGCCTCGATGCGTTCGGCGGAGCGCTCGTAGCGCTTGGCGTGGTCTGCGATGCGGTCGGCTTCAGCCTTGGCACCTTCGGCGCTGGTGCGCAGGCGTCGGATGACGGCAACGTATCCGCCCGCCTTATCGGCGCGCATGGTGAGCAGGTCGGCGTACTCCGCTTCCATCTCCTCGGTGATCTCTCCGCCGCCGTCGATCATGTCGCGTTCGAGGCTGGCTAGGCGCTCGTCGATGGCGTGGAGGGCGAGGGGGGCGGGCGCTGGGCCGTGGTCGGTTTTCTTCTTGGGCATGGTTATGGGCGCTAGTTGAGCGGTTGGTGAGAGCTGGGCCGGGTGGTCAGTCCGGGCGCAAGTCTTGCACGTGGGTGACGTCGATGCGCCGGGCGTGGCGCTCGCCCACGAGGACGACGTGAGCCGTACCGTTGGGCCAGAGCTGCGGGCAGTCGGACGAGACGCCCGAGACGTAGGCGCGGACGGCGTTTCCGTTGAGGGTGAAGCGGACGAGCGAGCCGGTGAGGTCGAGGAAGCGGTCGAGCATGGGAGCGGCGGCGAGAAGAGCAGAGAGGTCCGGCAGTGCCCCGACCCTGAGCGCGCGGAAGCGTGCGACGGGCCGGGGCGAAGCGGGCGCGGAGACGGGCGCTGGGCGGCTAGTATTCGCTGGGCAAAAGCAGCGTCGTCGCGTGGCGCTTGCCGTCGTCGTCCTCAGCATCGGTGATGACCCAGACCGTACCGGCTTCGAGCTTGTAGACCGAGAGCAGCCGGGAGCCGTCGTAGGTGGCGCGTTCGTTGGCGCCGTGGTCCTCGGGGCTGATGTCGCCCCAGTCGCCTCGGTGGTGGCGCATGACGAGCTGGACGGGGCCGGTACCCGAGAGGATGAGCGTATCCATTGCGCCGGGCGTGGCGACAAGCTGACCCGTACGGAAAGGCTTGAAGGGCTGGCCGGTGGTGGGGCTGATGGGGTCGGGCGCGTCGAGGATGACGATGGTTTCGTGCCGAGTGGACATGATCGGAGGGAGTTGAGCGGGTTGGAGAGGCGGCGGCGTGCGAGCTGGTCAGGCGCGCATCTGCTGGACGGCATCGAGCGCGGCGCGCGCTTCCTCGACGGTGAGGCGTTCGAGCGAGAGGCGCAGCGTGAGGCCGCCGCAGTGGTAGAAGCGGGCTTCGGCGTAGAGGTCGGAGTGACCGGCGTAGCTGCCGAGCCGGGCCGTTTCGGGCACTTCGTTGGGGCGGCGATTGAACGAGTAGGGCGGGCACATCCCGAGCCGGTCGATGGCGGCGAGCGTTTCGCGGTGTTCGCGGTCCTGCTCTGCTGCGCTGCTGGTGACGTGTTCGGCGCGCTGGGCGTAGCGCTGGGGCCAGTCCGAGAGGCGGCGGGCCAGGTCTGCGGCGGCGCGCTGAGGGTCCCGCAACAGGCTCACGCCTGCTTCGCTAAACGTGCCCAGCGGCTCGGGCCAGTAGACGCGACCGTGACGGGGCGAGCCGTCCGGGTGCGGCGGAACGGGCGGGCGCGCTTCGCTGAGCACGAACCGGCGTCCCGAGCTGCCGCGCTCGGTCTTGGCGTTGACGGTGAAGTCATCCGAGCCGGTGAGGACGAGCGGCGCGAAGTGGCGGGCCGTGCGTGAGACGGTGAGGCCGAGACGGTCGGCGAGGTGCCCGGCGATGGTGAGGGCGGCGGGGTCGATGGCGAGCGGTGCGGTTTGGGCGTGCATGGTGAGGCGGGGCGCGTGAGCGAGTGGTGACGGGTTAGGCGAGCGGCAGCGGCGCCGGGCGGATGCTGGCGAGCGTGTCGAGGTTGAGCGAGCGCGTTTCGTAGCCGCCCCACGGCGCCGGGCGTTCGAGGTCGAAGACGCGAACGGTGCCGCCGCTGGGGGCGTCTCCGTCGTAGCGCAGGCGCATCCGGCGGACGCTGCCGTCCGCTTTGACGAAGCGGGCGAGCAGGACGCGGCCCCGGTGGCGGGCGAGGTAGGCGAGGGCGCGGGCGGAGCGGTGGACGCAGCGCAGCGCGTAGGCGAGCGCGGCGGCGTAGCTGTCGAAGTGCGGGCGCATCCGGCGGGCGGCCCGGTGGGCGCGGCGCATGATGACGGCGAGACGGGAGCGGCGAGCCTGAGGCATGACGGCTGAGGGAAGCGACCCGCCCGGCGCAGCGTGGCCGGGCGGGACGGGTGACGGCTTAGGCGGCGAGGCGCAGCGAGGACGGACGGACGACGGCAGAGCGGCGCGGCAGCGTGACAATGCGGGGCGGCTGGCGGCGCGACCGGCGATAGGCGGCGCGTGCGTGGAGCCGGGCGACGATTTCCGAATGCACCGCCGCTTCTCTGCCGGGCGTGATGGTGAGCACGCACGAAGCGAGTTCGTTGCACAGCTCCCAGAGGCGGGTTTCCTTGGGGCTGACGTATTCGACGGTGCCGTCATAGCCGCCGCCGTCGATGGTGAGTTCAAAGCCGCCGCAACCGAGGCATTCCACGCCGAGCGAGACGACCGGCCCGATGGGCGGCGCGGGCTGACTGGTGCCGTACGTGCTGGCCGGTTCGCTGACGACCGGAGAAGCTGGCGGCGCGGGGGTGAGGTGAGCCGCCCGAGCGGGGCCGGGGCTGACCGCTTTACCCAGCTTGACGGCTACCGACTGCGCGCGTTGCCCGGCGATGGCCCACGCCGCCGAGCGACTACCCGCCGAGATGCCTACTTCCTGAATGCGCGCGAGCGGCTGACCGACCGGCGCAGCCGAGAGCGTGACGACCCAGCGGCCCGGCTCGTGTTTGTGCGGGCGCACACGTTCGACTGCGCAGACGATGCCGCGCGACTGGTAGGCGGGGGTACCCGCCGAGGTGAGCTGTGAGACGTTGGCGAGGGGGGCGGGCATGGGCACGGGGCGCTAGTTGGTTGGTGCCTTTTGTATGATGTTACAGCATAAATAGTTTCATGTCACCTTATATAAATGTATGGTTACCGCATTTTTGTGAACTCGGTGCCCGTCGCCGATTCACGCGCGGAGTACCGCACTCCGGGAACCGCGACCCACCCCGCCGCCCCCCGGCGCGTAGTAGCCCATCGGTGCGTGGGGGCGGAGCGCAAGGGCGGGCGAAGCCCGCTTGCGAAGCCCTTGCGCGCAGCGGCGTCGGCCCACCTTTGCAGGTGTGCCGGGGGGCGCTAGCTACCGCCGGGCGTAGCCCGCCCTTAGACCAGCGAGCTTGCGAGACACAGCCACCGGCGCATTCCGTCTGCTGCGCGCAGCGGGCATTGGGGCGTTTGTGTCGCCGAGTTGGTCGATGGCGAGGTTTGCGCTCGATCTAGCGGAGCCGGAGCAATCCGAAGCAGAGCGGCGGAGTGGGCGCGGCGCGACCGAACGGGAGGGACGCGAGCGGGACAGAGCGGCGCGGAGGTGAGTGCAGGCGCAGCGGGATGGGGCGCTGACCGAGCGGGCCGCGATCGTCGAACCGCAGCGGCGACGTGCCGAGCGAGCACGGCGCAGCCGCGCGCAGACGGTACGTGGCTGCCCCTGGATGACTGATCTGTCGCTGGTGCCGCTAGCAGGTGCGGGGCCGTGCTGCCGAGTCGCCGGCGCGAACGTGTGAGCAGGCGGCGGCGAGGCGAAGCGGCGGCGCAGCGTGCGCACGTCTGTCCGGATCGCAGCGGCGGGCAGGACCGCGGAGCGGGCGTGACGGCTGCCTCTGGACGATGGGTCGGCCTGGGCGAGTCAACAGGCGCGATGCTGCGCTGCCGAGCCGAACCGAGGCGCACGGGAGCAAGCGACCCCTGGGGAGCGCGTGAGCGGGCGACGACGGCGAGGAGAGGCGACGCGGCTGCGCGGCGTGCTGCCGGACGTCGGGGTTGAAGCGGCTGACGCGGACGCGTTACTGCGTGACCTTCGGTTGCGACGGAGGGCACACGAAGCCCGTGGAGCGACGTAAGAGCGGAGCGGGCGTAGGGTGCTCCGTAGGAGCGAAGAGGCCGTGACGGGCGCCCTGCGGCGTGGGGGCGGCTTGCGGCGCGTCCCCGGAGAGGCAGGCCGCACGCGGCGAGCACGCGGACTGGTGACGCGAGCTGCGGGCGGCGGGCCGAACCGGCTACCGACCCCTCCCCTGCTCTACCGGCTGGGTGCTCGTTCTCCCCTCCCTGAGAGCGGGGGCGAGGCCGCCGGCGCGGCAGGGAGGGGTAGCCCCGAACGTCCGGTGGTCACCGAATGTGCGCGGGGGTGGGTGTGCCGGGGCGGGGGAGGCTGTGGCGGACCGCAGGTACGCAAGAGTCAGCTTGCTGTTTTGCTTACTTGCTGCTTTGCTGCCTTATGCGATTTGAGGTAGACCATGCTTCTCGAAAAGCAGGTTCAGGCCTTCGGCCATGAGGTCCTGCAAGCTGGTGTCGGTGTCGACTTTGAGCTGTTTGAGCTGCCGAGACGCCTCGACGGGGACGCGAACGACCATGCGTTTGAGTTGGGGGTCGCTGGCTTTGGACGTGTCGGGCTTGGGGGCCGACGCTTTGGGGACACCCGGTTTGGTGACGGCGAAGTCGCTGAGGGCAGAGGGCTTGGGCATATCGGGTCAGGAGGAGAGGTGGGAGGCGATCCAGCGCCAGGAGTCGGAGATTTCTTGGGCAGCCTTGCTGTTGGGACGCAGCTCGGCGACGGCGCGACCGTCGATGAAGGCGTCTTCGAGCGCAGCGCGGCGCATCACCACGGTGGGGCAGATGGGCAGCTCGTAACCGGCGAGTGCTTGTGCGGCCTGGCCGTTGATCGAGCTGCTGTGGCGGCCCCGGTTGAGAACGACGACGCCCGAGGCACCGACGGCGTCGAGAATGGCGACGGTTTCACCGATGGCCTCGATGTCGAGCACGGACGAGCCGCACGGTACGACGCACAGGTCGGCCAGGCGGGCGGCGTGTGCCGCCGAGGCTTCGGCGTGCGGCGGCGTGTCGACGAACACCAGGTCGACGCCGTCGGCCCGGCACGCCTCGACGGCGCGGGGGAGCGCATCCGGCTGCGCGGCCAGCATCAACGGATCGTCGGCTTGGCGGCGCGTCGACCATTTGGACGCGGACCCTTGCGGGTCGGTGTCGATGACGACGACGCGGCCCGCCCCGGAGCGCTGCGCTTCGATGGCATAGTGGAGCGTGAGCGTGGTTTTGCCCACGCCGCCTTTCTGAGCCAATAGGGTGACGACCTTCATACAGCTTGCTTCTTTTATAAAAGGCAGCAAAGCAGCATGGTGCTTTGCTGCACAGCCCGTTTTAAATCGCCAATAGCTGACGAACCGCTGATATGAGGGGGCGGAGTCCAGCGTCGGTGTGCATTTTGTCAGCCGGACCAGCGAAGGCACGCACCTCCACGAGCAGATCCTTCGCCACGGGACTGATTAATTTGGCTTCGACTAGCTCTAAGAGAGCGTCGAACTTTTTTTTGGGCAGCGACCGATCAAGCTTCGAGGAGATTGATGGGTCAGTGAACGAGAGCAGAGCGCGGGATGCCTGGCGAGGGGTAAACTGTGCGATCAGCTTTTGGTAGATCGGCTCTGCGTAGTAAGCAGTGCCATGCCCATTCGTGAGGTATACCTCGACGATCGCTCGAACATACTCAGCCTCAATAGACTCTGGTACAGTCCCCTTACCCCCGACTGCGGTGTCTAGCTGACGTGCAAACGTAGGCTCCAGATGGAAATTTTTCATGGGAGCACGATGCGCAGCAAGTAGGTTCTGAATCGCGTCTTGCACCTCGGCAGCGCGTAATGCTTCGGGCACGTAACTGGCCGCGTCAACGAGAGTGAGGAGGGCACGGGCACGCTCAGCTTCACCGGTCTCGCCATTGGCGGCATACTGGCCATACTTGACCCCAAACGACCGCCTCACGTCCTCGCCAAGCATCACCCATAGTCGGGGGAGCAGATGCCGTACGTTTTGCCGAGCATGTTCCGGTGAGTCTTTGTCTACGTAGATGCCGAAGAGGCCACTGGCTAGACTCCCCGCTCTATCTCGATCCAACTCGCCGAAGAAAGCCGCCGCTTGGGAAGCTTCGGCTGCGTTCATCTCAGAAGACCGAACATTGGTAAGCAACCTCGCGATGTGAGCAACAATGGTGTTGACTGGTAGAGCGACTACTTCATTTATGCACGTCTCCAACCAAGCTATGAGCTGGAGACCTGTAAGGTCGTTCTGATTGGGGTGTGCAGCGCTCGCCCAGTTGCGCATGTAGCGAATGCTGTCCAGTTGCTTAAAGCCAACGTCTGAGATCAATCCGATTTCACGAGCGCCCTGCAAGAGTTCATCATCGGTAATCTTGTCGAGGTCACTGGCGCCCTTCAAGTTCGACCGTTTGTTCGCGCTTTTGACAGCTACGTCGAAGAAGTAAGACACGTCGTACTGCATAACTCGGTGGCGCAGCTCTTGAATCGTCTCATCCCACAGGTAGTTGAGAGCAGCGTCAAAAAGACCTGCGGCGACCGCTGCTGTGAACTTGGAGACGTAAAGCGATCGAGCTTTTTGACTCGAATCCAGTTTGCTTAGAGCATCGGAGAGGTTGTTGATCACACGTCTCCGCTGCTCGGTAGGTGTCAGCACGTCGGACGTAGGCAGCCCACTACTCTGCAAGAACGCCAGTAGTCCATCGTTGAATGGACCTATCTCCTGTATGTCTGATGCTCTGAGTGTTAAGGCGGTCTCGGAAGCACTCATGCTGCATTGCTGTTTTTGACAAAAGGCAGCAATGCAGCAGTACGAGTTTGGTTCTCCGAAACGAACCTGGCCGGACGAGCGCTACCTCTTCGGCAAACGCTGGACCACCTCACCGTCAGCGTCGAGAAACACAAGTGATGATAACCCCATCGGCATCCACGGATATTCGGATGCGGCTCCTCCCCTGTTTGTCATGGAGCGAGAGCGTCACGTCGTCGCGGTCGCTACGCGGATCGGTGATGGTCCCGGCGAAGAACCTGCGCGTGTGGGGTCCGGGCGAGAGGCGGGCGATCTGAGCGCGAGCCGAATCGCTTCCGCCTCGGGCCGAGTCGCGGATTGCGATGAGTTCGTTCATCGGTAGTGCAGGCTGATCGTTGACGAAGTACCCTGCCGATCGAACGCTACCCTGCTCGGAGTAGGTCATGTTGAGCACTTGATCCTGGTTGATTCGATCAAACGAGAGGTGACCAGACCCCCAACGCACGGAGTCTCGGTCCTCACCGCCGAAGATGAGGCCGCCCGTCTCCGTCTCTTCGGTATTGTAGAAGATCATTCCCGGATGCGTACTCGGCCTTTCCCGCAGTTCGTCGCCTTGGAACACGAGACCGGGGATGCGCTCCGCGTTTGCGATCACCATCGCCAACCGCCCGTCGGGTTCGCGCACGTTGATGCGCTCGACGTCGATCTCGACGAAGCGTTGGTATGCATAACCGAACGCTCCTAGGACGAGCAGTAGCAACAGGCCGAACTTTGCTGCTTTGCTGCCTTTGATAAAAAACAGCAAAGCAGCAGAAACCTCTACAACAGCTCGTGACCTGACAACCGCCGGAACTGCGCGACTGGGCATTCCGTGTGCGCCGACAGTTCAGCTAGGCGCACCTTGGCGTCGCGTGCGAGGGGCGAGCCGATCAGACGATTTTCGGAGTCGGTGAGCATTTGGCCGAACTCCTCGTTGGCAACGGCACGGGCGATGCGCTCGCGGGCGGACGTACGGATCATCAGCTAGCGACGTGGCGAAACGAGCGGAAGAACCCCGCCAGCAGTGTCTCACGCTTCGTCTGCGCCGCGATCTCGGCGGAGAAGCCCGAGCGGACAGGCGAAGCGTAGGACCCACCAGACGAGCGGAGAGCGCGCAGGGACGGCGCGTCGACGGCGACCTCGACAACGTAGCCGCCGCTGCCGTCGGCGCTGGCTGCCGGAGCGATACGCACGACGCGCCCGCCGAGCTGGCGCGGCTGATCGCCGGGGAGGGCCGGAACGGTGATGCGCGCGGGCAGGCCGGGACGCAGTTTGTGCGCGTCCGACTCGGATGCTCGAGCACGGACGATGAGCGCGACGTGACGCCCGAATTGGAAGCGTTCGAGAGCTGCGACGTCCATCAGCTTCTCGCCCCGTGCAAGGTGACGGCCGATGGCGTCGGCCAGCTCCTCGGTAATGACGATTCCGCCGTCGGGCAGCGTGGCCGGTACGACCATCGAGAGGCGTTCGAGGCGTCCGTCGAGCGCATCGAGGCGAGCGGTGAGCGCGGCACGTTCGGCGTCGCGTACGGCCTGCTCGGCGAGGTGCGACTGTTCTACGCCGTGTGTGGCTTCGGACAGTAGGGCCTCGGCGACGGCGACGCCGCTGCGGGCCTCGTCGAGCGCGACGTGTACGCCCTCGGGAAGCTGCTCCGTGTCGTGCTCGGCAAACCCAAACTCGACCGCGGTGCGGCGGTACGCCGCACGGGCCGCCGTCAGGCGGGCCTGAGCGGCTGCGGTTCTCTGCGCGCGACGCTGCCGGTCCTCGTAGTGGCGCGTCCTGGCCGCGCGCGTCTCGGCGTCGATGCGGGCGCGCTGCGCGAGAAGCTGGGCGCGCTCGGCCGATAGATCGTAGCCGTCGAGCAGCGCAAGAAGTTGTCCCGCCTCGACCGTGTCGCCGGCGCTCACGAATACGCCCGCGACCTGGCCGCTGATCTGAGGCCGGATAGGCACGACGCGTTCGGCGGCGAAGTAGCCGCTGAGTTCGACCGTTCGCGTGAGCGGCACGGACGCACCGGCGACGAGCGCGGCCACCAGGACGAGACCGGCGATGCGCAGCACGCGGCGAGTGACGGCGCGGTCGCCGTCGGAACTGGCGCCGATCACCGAGACGTCGGGGACGGCGAAGCCGTGAGCCGGAGGCAGCGCCACGCGTGAGCCGATTTGCCGCCGGCGCGGCGCTCGGGTTGTGGGAGCAGACATAGCTAGGCGGGTACGTGAACGGAGACAGACGGCGAAGGCGACGCGTGGCCATCGCTGGCGGACGGCACGCCCAGCGTGACGGTGCGCGTGGCGAGGCGGGCGTGTTCGGCCCGGTGCGTGACCAGCACGACGGCGGGCGCATCGGGTAGGGCGCTCAGAGCGCGCAGGAAGGCCGAGAACACGTCGTGTGCGGTCGAGGCGTCCAGGTTGGCCGCTACCTCGTCGAGCACGACCAGGCGGATTCTGCGGCCCGTGGGAGCGAGCTGCACGCGCAGCAGCGTCCGGGCGAGCGCGAGCCGCTGACGTTCACCGGCCGACAGAGACGCCGCGCCTTCGGTCAGAACGGTGTCGAGGCCGTCCGGTAGCTCGTCGACGCGGTGAGCGAGGGCGCAGGTCGAGAGCGCAGCGTAGACCTGCGCGTCCCACCGATCGGGCTGGGCCTCGCCCGCGAGCTGCGCGTCGGCGTACTCGGCCAGCGGCGCGAGCGCGTTGTCGCGAATGGTGGCCGAGAGCAAGCCCGGCTCTTGCCAGCAGACGGCGAGCTGACGCCGGTAGTCCTTGACGCCCACGTCGGTGACGGAGCGCCAGCCGGCGGCCGTCTCGCACAGCACGTCGCCGCTATCGGGCGCTTCCATGCGGGCCAGCATTCGGAGCAGTGTGCTCTTGCCGCAGCCCGACGGGCCGACGAGCGCAACGACTTCGCCGGGCGCGAGGTCGAGGCGCGGCGCGTAGAGTTCTGGGGCGTCTGGGGCGTAGCGAAAGCGCACGTCCTGAGCGGCGAACCTTCCGGTCATCGTGTGCTCAGGTGCGAGCCGGTCGGGGGCGGGTTTGTACGCCTCGGCGGGGTCAGACTCGGGCGTTTCGTCGACGTACTCGAACAGCCGGGCCAGCGAGAGCGACGCCTGTTGGAGCTTGCCGCCGAGGTCGATGAGGCCCGCGATCTGGGGAAGGAGGATGCCCGAGTAGGCCATGAACGCCACGTACGTGCCCAGCGTGATCGACTCCGACACGACGAACGACCAGCCGAACCACATGACGGCGGCGGTATTGACGGCTCTGAAACCGGCGTTGGTGGCGCCCAGGCCGTACCAGAGGCCGGTTGCCCTCGCCGTTCCGGCGTGGGCGGTCGAGACGGCATCACGTGCACGCGCGATCAACATCGGCTCACAGGCCATGCTCTTGAAGGTTCTGACTTCGCGCAGCGCTTCGGTCTGAAACTGCGACCAGGCGTCGTTGGCGGCGTAGGTCTGGCGCCAGTAGCGGTTGGCGCGCCTGCTTACAGCCGTCGTGAGCAGCGCGGTGAGCGGCACGGACGCGAGCGCGACGAGGGCTAGGCGCGCGTCGAGCAGCAGCAGGATGGGCGGGATGAGCAGCAGGTAGACGCCCTTGCTGACGAGCTGCATAACCGCGTCGGCTCCGGTCTCGATGACGGTGCGGACGTCGCCGAAGCGGGCCGAGGTTTTACCTGAGCCGTGCGCCTCGATAGTGCGCGCGGGCAGGTGCAATACGTGATTGAAGAGCGCAATCCGGGCGAGGCTGCGCATCCGGATGCGGCTGGCGAACCCGGCGTAGCTTCCGAGCGCGTGGATGCCGTGCTGAGCGAAGCGGACGGCGAGCAGCCCGGCGACGAGAAAGCCGAGCAGAGACAGGTTGCCGCTCGGATAGACCTTGTCGAACATGGCCTTGACTATTAGCGGCGCGGCGGTCGCGCAGGCGGCGACGGCGAGCATCAGCGCGGCGGCGCGGGCGAGGGCGGGCCACTCGGAGCGGAAGAGCCGGGCGAGGCGGCGGGCGTGGGCCAGGCTGACGCTCAGCGGTGGGGTAGCGCCCACCTGTGGCGTATCGGCCATCGGAGCGGAGGTGTTGGCGGACGAGAGAACCATCCCGCCCCGAGGGCGCGACGGAGCGCAGCGTCGAGGCGGGATGCCGGTGTGTCGTGCGGGCTAGCGGCCCGACACGAGGTCGTCGGGCGGCGGGCTTGCCGGTTGATCGTTGCCGCCGCCGTGGAGGATGAGGCGGATCGCCTCGCAGAGCTGAAGGGTCAGCATGGCGTTGGGGGTTGTCGCGGGTTCGTTGAGCGGATGATTTGCCGGCTGGTCAGGCCGAGCGTGCGGATCAGTAGGTCGACGGCGGCGACCCGGCGAGGTCGTCGGGCGGCGGGCTTGCCGGCTCGTCGTTGCCCCTTCCGTGGTCGTCGGCGCGGAGGGCACCGGTGATCGGTGCTAGCGCGGCCTGGTGGCTGTCCACGAGGGTTGGGGTATGCGTCTCGCGTGGAGACTGGTGAAGCCGCCCGCCGGAGTGGCGAGCGGTAGCTGTTCGCTACCGGATGACGGTGAGCGTGCGCGTCTGCGAAGCTGCGCGGATGAGGTAGAGGCCGGGCGAGAGGGCGGACACGTCGAGGCGGTCGGTGCTGGGCGCGAGCGTGGCGACGTGCTGGCCGAGCAGGTCGTAGACCGTGGCCGCCGTGCCTTCAGGTCGGTCGATGCGGACGGATGCGCGCGCTGGGTTGGGATAGGCGGCGAGCGCGCGAGCGGGAATCGTCAGCTCGACGACGGGCGAAAGCTCTTGGCTGCCGTCGAGGTCGACCTGTCGCAACCGGAAGCGGTGCGTGCCGGGAGCGAGCGCGGCCGTGGTGAAGCGGTAGTGCTGGGCTTCGAGCGTCGTTCCGTGACCCGTCGCAAAGCTGATCGACACGAAGCCGCCGTCACGGTCGTGCTCGACGTGGAAGCCGCTGTTGCCTGTCTCGCTGGCTGTCGTCCAGTCGAGGCGCGCGCGCTTCCCGTCGAGCGTGGCCGTAAAGGCGACAAGTTCGACGGGGAGCGCGCCGGTCGCGTAAGCGCGATCCGCGAGCGTGGCGTCGATCACGAACGGGTTGTCGTTGCCCTGGTGACCCTTCACGCGGGCGGAGCGGTCGCGCTCGGCCTGATCGGGTGGATCGGTTCGATGCCAGGCGATGAGCGTAGCGAGTTGGCCGTCGAACCAATCGTGGCGGTCTTGCGACTCGTCGACTTCGTTCTGATAGATCGAGCGGAAGTAGAAGAGGGCGCGCGCGACGTCGCCGCGCACCGATGCGCGCGGCATGAAGTGGGTCGAACTGACGGCCGAGAAGAGCAGCGTGTCGGCTCCGGCCTGAGCGAAGGTGTAGTTGGTCGTGTCGGCGTAGAGTCGCGTCGCGGCCGAGTAGGCGAACTGTCCGAACGGCTTGTTGCCTCGGGCCGAGTTGACGTCGCCTCGCGCGGGCCAGAGGTGGTGCAGGTCGGTCTTGGCGCTGCCGTAGCGCGCGCCGTACGACTGCGGCCAGAGGTGTTCGGTGTTGATGGTGCGGCTGTTGGAGCACGACGACGAGGAGCCGTCGCGGTCGCCGTCGCAGCCCGCCGAGGTCGGGTCCTGGCCGGGGGCGATGGGGAGGACGCGCCCGGTGTAGATGTCGGTGATGCGGGTGCGGTCGGCGTCGTCGACGAAGGCGAACAACGTGTCGCGGGCGCGGGCGTACGAGTAGGTCGACATGGGTGTGTGGCTCGCCTGGATGCACTTGATGAGCGCAGCGCCGGACTGGCCGGGGCAGATCGTCTGGGCGCGAACGGCGGAAGTGGGAGCGACGAGCAGGACGAGCAGAATCGCGGCGCAATACCACGGCTTCCAGCTCCGCTGCGCTCGGATGCCGGAAGAGGGGATCGCCGAACGAGAGGAGTCGCCACTTGTCGGGAACGCCTGCGCGTTTGGCGGATTGGGCTGGGAAACACGACGCACAATCGGTATGACGGACACGGCAGGCATCAGGGAGTGGAAAGGAGGAACAGTCGATTCAGGGGGCGGCGTGCCGTTCCACCGGCTCGACGGGTCGGGCGTGATCGGGCTGGCGCACGGCGAGGGTCCGAAGCGGCTGCATGTGGGGCTGACGGTTCGCGCCGTCGACGCGCTGCGGGCGTGGCTGGGCGTGAGCGCCAAAGAGCTGGCGTCGGTGCTGTGCATCAGCGACCGCACGCTGAGCCGGCGGCGCAAGTCGGGCGAGCGGCTGGGCCTGGACGAGGGCGACCGGGTGCTGCGCCTGGCGCGGCTGTGCGAGATGGCCGAGAGCGCGCTGAGCGGGGCCGAGCGGGGCGCGCGCTGGATGCGCGAGCCGCACCCGCTTCTCGAGGGCGAAGCCCCGATGCGGCTGGCGCGCACCGAGCCGGGCGTGCGGCAGGTGGAGTCGCTGCTAGCGAGCATCGAGTACTCGATGCCGGTATAGGTGGGCGAGCTGCTCACGCTGCACCGCTTGACGCTGGCGAAGTATGCCGGGACCGCGCTGAGCGGCATCGGCGGGCTGCACGCCGCGGGCCGGTGGCACCGCGCCGGGCATCCGGTCGTGTACGCGTCGGAGTCGACGGCGCTGGCCGTGCTCGAAGTGCTGGCGGGCACGCGCGACCGAACGGTGCTGAGGGACGCTTCGTACGTGCGCCTGACGGTCGACGTGCCGGCCGAAGGGATCGTTCGCCTGAGCGGCGCAGAGCTTCCCCCGGACTGGCAGGCGTGGCCGCACGGCGAGTCGGCGCAGGAGCTGGGCAGCCGGTGGCTGGCGAGCCGCGCCTCGCTGGGGCTGTCGGTGCCGTCGACGCTCATCCCGACCGAGCGCAACGTGCTGCTCAACCCGCTGCACCCGGACTGGGGGCGAGTGGAGGCGAGCGGGCCGGAAGCGTTCGTCTTCGACGCGCGGCTGGGCGAGTAGCGGAGCGGTTTCATCGGACGACGGTGAAGGAGCGGACGGCGGAGGATGGGCCGCCGGTGAAGCGGGCGAGGTAGAGGCCGGGCGGGAGGTGGGAGACGTCGAGGGTGCGCGGTCCCGTGCGGTGGGTCGGGACGGGGCGTCCGAGGGCATCATAGAGGTCGACGCGGGTGCCGGGCGGGGCGGTGAAGCGGACGACGGAGCGGGCGGGGTTGGGGTGGAGCAGGAGCGAGAGGCCCCCCACCGGCCCCCCTCCGCCCTGACGGGCACCTCCCCCCGAAGGGGGGGAGGATGGGTGAGAGGTGGAGTTGCCGAATGCGCCGGTGTGGCTTTGGTGAGTGTTGATCGCGCCGGGACTGGTCGAGGCGAGCGACCACGTGAAGTTGTCGTAGCTCGCGCCTGCGCCGGTCAGTTGGAGCGACTGACCGGCGGGGAGCTTGCCCCACTCCTGAGCGCTCCACCGGCCGGGCGCGGTGACGGCGTCCGACCAGACGAGCGAGTCGGGGTGCGACGGCGCGTCCGCGCCGAGAGACAGGGCGCGTTCGTAGACCGGGCCGCTGAGCGCGTTGAAGCGGCAGCCGCCGTAGCTGAGAAACTGGACCGGCACGCCGTCGGGATCGACCAAAGCGACGCCGTTACATCCGCCGCGCACCTTGGCGGCAGGGACCCAGAGAACCGACAGGCCGACCTGACCGGCGAGCGTGCCGGTGAAGATGGTGAAGCGCTGGCGCTCGTCGAAACCGGGCAGCTCGGCGGCGTAGGGATGACCGGAGCGCGAGTAGAACCAGAGCGCAAAGCCGTAGAGGTCGGCGCCTGCGAGACCGGCGATCTCGACGCCCTCACCGGTATCCGGGCCGTCGTTCTCGGCATGGATCTCGTTGATCCAGACGTTTCGAGGACGCGGCGGCGCCTGGCCGCGGCGGTTGAACACGCGGTCAAAGAGGGTTGGGTCGTCGACGAACGGGTTGCGGTTGCCCTGGATGCGCTCGACGTGCGCGTTGCGGTCGTCCTCAGCCTGGGTGGGCATCCACTGAGGATTGTGGCCCCAGTCGGCCCATGCCTGGATTTCATCAAGCATGGCGCCGATGAACGCGAAGCCTTCGCCCGCGCTGCGCGCCTCGGCGCCGTACATGACGAGGAAGTAAGCGGCGGCGCGGGCGGCTGGTCCTCGGGCGGCGTAGCGCGGCACGAAGCGGCCTTGCTCGGCGACGCTCTCATAGCTGTTGCCGTCGTCCGGTGCGCGCTGAAAATCGCTCTCGGTACCCGAGGAGAGATCGCGCCGCGCCGGGTTGCCATCCGAGTTGACGTAGCGCGTCGTGCGCCCCTTGTGCCACTTGTAAATGTGGCGCCAGTTGTCGGTAAAGGCGCGGTTCGAGCGGGCGCTGTTGAACGGCCCGAAGGTGGGGGCGAGGTGGTGGAGGTCGCTGCGGGCGGCGCCGCGGCTGGCGCCTCGGCTCTGCGGCCAGATGTGCTCGGTGTTGAAGTTGTAGAGGTCCTGGGCCTGCCGGCGCGGCGAGCCTGCACTATCGGGATCGAAGAAGGCGCGAGCGCCGCCGTAGAGACCTTCGACGAAGCGCAGCGTGTCGGCGGTGATGGTGGTGTCGCGCACCAAGTTGTTTACGGCGATGGTCGTGTCACGGACGACTTCGGTCTGGCGCCAGACGACGGCGAACATGGAATCGCGCGCTGCATCGTAGTCGAGCACGTTGGCGGGCGCGTAGTTCAGGCGGACGCAGCGCTCGGCCTGCCAGCCGTAGAGGCCGGGGCATATGGGACCGCCGACGGTCCCTCCCTGAGCCGCCGACGTGGACGCCGCAGCCGAGAGTAGGAGCAGGACGAGTAGAGCGCGCATCATTTCAGTCGCCGAGAGATGCGAGAGAAGCCGACGTGCCGGGGTCACCCGCCCACAGACCCGCCGACGTGGCGCGCGCCTGCCGTTCGCTTCGCGGTCCCCTGCGGGGTTCGAGCTGGTCGTAGTACTGCTCGCGCTCGTGGGGAAATCGACCGCCGCCGTCGTTGCGCTTCGCGGACCTACGGTTGCTGTGCGCGAAGCCGCGCTCGATCATGCGCGCGCCGAAGTCAAACGGAGCGCCGGTGTCGACGCCGCCCTCGGCGTTGCGCTTTGCGGACCTGCGGTTGCCGACGAGGCGGCCGTACTTGCCGCGCGTCGATCCGACGACGCGCACGGCCGATTCGACGGGAAGGAGCTGCTGGGCCTGCTCGGTGGCCGCGACGCCGAGTGCCTTGATGGCGGCGGCGAGGCGCGAGCGTTCGGCGTCGCGCCTCATCTTCGAGCTGCCGTGCTTCTCAGGCGTGTCGATGCCCTGAATGCGGACGGTTTCGGTGGCGCCGCTCGCATCGGTCAGCTCGACCGTGTCTCCGTCGACGATGCGCTCGACGGTGTTGCGCTGCGCGGACCTTCGGTTGAGCGTGCCGGGTGCGCCCGCCTGCGTGAGTTGACCGCACGAGGGCGCCATGCCGGCCAGCGAGAGCAGGACGATTGCAAGCGATGAGAGCGAGTTTAGCGGAGCGCGCATCGTAGTCGAGTGCTTCATCATTTGGTGTCGGGTCGCGGTTGGAACATGAACAGCACCCGAAACACCCTGAAAATCAGGAAGCCCATGATGGTGACGATGGTGAGCACGACGTACAAATCCGCGTTGCCGCCGCCGCCCGACATGACGCGAAGCGCGCCCAGCCCGATGAGGAAGAACACGTAGATCAACCCCAGATTGAAGAAGGGGCTGTCGTCGCGCGCTTGCAGGTCGCGCACGTCCTGGTCGGTGACGAGGCGGCTTTGGGCGCCGTCGTGCATCATGGCGCGCAGGACCGCCGGGTTGCCGCTGGCGCGTCTGAGCACTTCGCGCCGGTAGTGGCGCCGGTCGGCCGGGGTGATGTCGTAGGAGTTGACGAAGTACTCGAACAGCGCGTCGATGTGGTGATCGGGCAGGCGCTCGACGCGGATCTGACCGAACGTGGCGAAGAACATGCGCAGCGACTTGCTCGGCGGGATGGTGCGGCAGGCGCCGATGACGGTGACGCGCTGTTGCAGCTCGCGCAGAAACAAGCCCTGAGCGGGACTGCATCGGTCGAGGCTGTCGAGCGCGACGATGAGGCGGGGTGCACGTCCGCCCTCGGCCAGCTCGGACAGGCTGGTGAGAACGGCGCGCTGCCGCTCGTCGACGGTGCGCATGAGCCTCTTAGTCTCGGCCCAGCTGTACTCGGCGCACGCGGCGGCGCGCATGGCGGCGGGCACGTCGGGAATGGCGAGGATGCCGAGCTGGTGAAACGCCTGGGCGAGCGTGTCGACGAGGCGGCCCTGTGGCGCCGCTTCGGCGACGTAGACGAGCGTGTACGCCTCACCCGGTTTCTGCGGCATGGCGACGTACTTGCGCCGCGTCTGCCGCTGGGCGTCGGGGCCTAGGCGCACGCGCCGCCCACCGACGATGCGGGCGAACTCCTCGATGATGCGGCTCTTGCCGACGCCTTCGCTGCCAATCAGAAGCGTGTGGCGCCCCTGTCGTGAGCGGCGGGCGAGTTCGTCGAGCTGCGCGCCGTGACCGATCAAGATCGGGTCGGTGAGGACCGTGCACGTCGGCGTGCCCGGAATCTGCATCTGGGGCAGCGGACCGACGACGGGCGCGAGCTGAGCGGTGACGGGGGCAGCCTGCATCTATTTGTGGAGTCTGGCCCAGAGGCGCGACGCCTCCTCAATGCACGGGTCTTCGCTGGCCGAGTGCGCCGACGCGAAGGCCATCAGCTTGCCGCACACGTCGGGCGTGATCTTGCCGCGCTGGCGTCCGAAGAGCATCCACCGTTTGGGCGGCTTCTCGACCATGAGGTAGCGCAGGTAGGCGACGGCGTGAGTGGGAGGTACAGTCTCGCCGGTGACGCCCAGTTCGCTCAGCGCGTGCGCGTGAAGCGCTTGAGCCTTGTCGCTGCCGCTCGCGTCGGCGAGCAGGTCGTAGACGCCCCGGCGCAGCGTTTCGAGTTCGGCGGCGTGCGGGTGCGGCGCCGCATCGGCGCCAGGCGTGGCGGCTGGATGAGCGGCGGCTGTCGGAGGTGCGAAGCGCTCGCCTGGTGCCTGCTCCGGCTCGGGCGGTGCGAGGCTCGCGGCGGCGGCCGACGGCTCGACGTGCGGTGCCGGTGCGATGTGCTCGGCCGACTCGATGGGCTTCTCGGCGCCGCTCGCCCGGTCTGCCGCGCCGCTGCTTTCGTCGACGACGGGCGGCTCGTCGTCGCTTTGCTCGATTGGCGAGAAAAACGGCAGCGGGTCGCTGCCTACGGGTGGGCCGCCCTGCATTTCGAGTACGAGCGCGGCCAGTCCGGTTGCGACGGGGTGTGACGGCTCGACGGCGCGTGGCCGTTCGGCACGCTCTTTCAGGTACGTCTCGACCTGCTCAGCCTGCTCGCTGCTGGGCGGAGCCGACGCGCGCAGCTCGGTTTCGGCCTGAGCCAGCGCCGCCGCCGCGTCGCCGCCGCGCCGCGCCTGGGCCAGCCGGTTGGCTTCGCGGATGGCGGCCATGAGGTCGAACGGTGTGCCGCCCTTATCCGGCAAGACAGCTTTATTCTTGGCGCGGTCGTAGAGGAGCACGCGGCCGACGAATCCGGCCATGTGGCCGGATAGCACGGCGGCGAGACCGGCGGGGTCGATGGTGCCGCCTGGGATGAGCGGGTGGCTGTGGTCGGGCACGACACCGACGCTGGATGACAGCTCGTGCAGGTCGACCAGGCGCAGGCGCGGGCGCTTGGCGTCGGTGAAATCATTGAGTTCGAGCACGCCGTTGCCGCAGCCTGAGCGGACGAGCTGATCGGCGACGAGCTGAGCGTCGGGGACATGCGTGCCGGAATGGAAACTCGGCTGGCCGTCCCCCGAAGCCTCGCCGATCATCAGCTTCATGCATTCGGAGTAGAACACCGTTTCGATAAAGCGGGCACACTCGGTCTCGGATAGTTCGTAGACCGAGAGGAAAGCGGGCCGACCGGCGTCGCGGTGCTCGATGAAGCGCCGAAGCGCGACGGCGGGCATAACGGGAAACCGGTAGTCGGGCGTATTGCGCGCGACGGTTAGAAGCTGTCCGGAGACGCAGACGAACGCGTCGTATACGCCGCCGAGCACGGCCAGCGACTCTTCGGTCTCGGCGTAGCGCACGACGATGAGCGCGACGACGCCCTCGGCCTGCTGGTCGGCCAGACCGACGGGGTCCGCGAACGTCGCGGGCACGTTCTCGAAGATGGGCTTGGCTGTGGTGAGCATCAGCGGCCTCCGGTGGCTGATGCTGTAGCGGCTCCGACGAGTTCGTTGGGCGAAGCGCCTGCGCCGAGCGCGGCGAGCTGCGCGGCCGTCGTGGCGGCGGCGTGCTCAGCCGAGAGGACGGCTAGGCGGGCGGCGGCGAGCTGGGCGTATTCCATCTCGCCCTGCTCGTACTGCATCTCGGCCAGCGCCAGAAGCTCTCGTACAGCCGTGAGACGGCGGGCTTCGTACTCCTGCTGAATGCGTAGCTGCGTGGCTACAAGCCGGGCACGGCGCTGCTCATCGGCCTGGCGCTTCTCGGCTGCGAGGCGGCGGTCGCGCTCGGCCCTCGTCTGCTGCTCGCGGCGGGCGGCGGCCAGCTCGATGCGCGCCTGGGCAACGCGCACGTCGGCCCTTGCGCGGTGCAGCGGGCGGCGGTCGAGGAGCTGGTCGAGCGACCAACTGATGGTGACGCCCCAGGTGTCACCGGGCCACTGCGCAATGGCGGCATAGGCGGGGTCGTAGCCCTGAGACGAGATCGCGGGAAAGGCGAAGCCGCGCGCCGAGACCGAGCCGAAGAAGTCGACTTTGGGGCGCCAGCGACGGTGCCAGGCGACGGCGCGCAGCTCGGACCTAGCCAGGTCGAGGCGGGCCGTCTCGACAGCGAGACCGGCGGCAAGGGCGGCAGCCGACGTGTCCGCGGACAAGCCACCCGTGGCGTAGCCGATGGCGAACGAATCGAGCACGCCGCTTGCGGGCTGTGCCCAGGCGGCGTGCACCGGTGCGAGTGCGAGAAGCAATATGGTCGCTGCCCGGATCATGCGCCGGCGTGCGACCAGCTGTGAGGGATGGGAAGGAGCGCGCCGGTCGCTGCGCCGTCGCCGGTAGCTGTGGTCTCGGCTTCGATACCGGCCGCTTGTGCGAGTGCGTCGAGGTCGTCGCAGTCGAGGTAGGAAGCGAACAGCGAGAGCGTGTGCCCCGTCACGTCTGCGCGCGCGCCGGGCGGCATGTCGTCGTAGCGGATGGTGTGCCAGAGCCGGAGCGAAAGGAAAGTGAGATCGTCGTCCGGGCGAGCGCGCGGCTGAGCGGCGGTGAGGCTGCTGCGGACGGTGCTGATCGAGTACGTCTCGCCGGAGAGCATTCGGTGGAGCGCAGCGGCGATACTGCCGCGCTGGAAGTCGGTGAGACCGTGCATGGTGCCGTGGGTCTGTGGCCGCACGCCGACGCGTGGCGTGGCAGCCGTCGAGAGAAGAGGCGCATCGTCCCCCGGCCCGTCAGCTTGTCGCTGGTGGGACGAGCCGGGGGAGTGCGAGCGCCTGAGCGGGGCGCCAGTGGCCCCGTGAGCACCGGTTCAGTAGGAGAGGGACCGGCGGAGCGCAGGCGCTTAGCCCTCGCTGTTCTCGCGCACGACAACACCATCGCCGCCGCGCTGCTTGGTCTGGCGGAAGTCGCCGTTCGGAAACTCGGTGCGGCTGATGACCGAACCCGACGAGTTCTCGCCCGAGCTGAGCAGCGTACGGAGCAGCGTCCCGGTGAAACTACCATCGGCGTTGACGGTGAAGCCCGCTTCGTAGTAGCGCGTGCGGACAGCTCCGTTCGCCCCGCCGTCGCGGACGGAGCCTGTGCCGTTGGCGTTGAGCGTCACGACCGGCTCGCGGATGGTGTACGACTCACGCGCTTCGGCGTTGGCGTAGGTGACGACGGCGCCGCCCGTCGTGGGCGAATAGACCTGCCCGACGCGCCACGTGTCGTAGCTGGTGTTGTCGAAGCTGGCCGCCGCCGATCCGGTGCCTTTGAGGTAGTTCACCGTTCCGCCTTTGAGCGCCGCGACGAACGCATCGAGTTGGGCCGCCGTGGTGAACGTGAGGTTGACCGACTCGACGCCGTTGAGAGCCGCCGTGTTCGCGTCGCCATCGTGATCGACGGCGAGGCCGTGCTGAACGCGCGTGCCCCACACGCTGACGCCTTGGGGCTGGCGGTGGGTGAGCTGCACCAGGTAGCCTTTGCCGAGCGTGCTGTTGTAGACGCCGGTGTACGTGGTGGTGTCGGCCTGCATGGCGCTGGCCTGGGCCAGACCGAGGCGGGCGGCCTCGTAGCCGGTGTTGCCGGTCTTGCCGAAGCCGTTATCGAAGCCGAGATCGAAGAGCGATTCGACCTCCTCAAACACTTCGACGACGAGGTGTTCGGCGTTCGACGGCAGTGGCGCCAGGTCCGGCGGCGTGTCGGCAGCGCTCAGGTCGGCGGAGTCGCAGGCGGCGAAGCCGAGCGCGCACAACGCGACGGCGGCGGAGAGGAGGCCGCGCGAAGCGGCGAGGGTACGCGGAGAGCGCATGACGGTAGGGGATGTTGCCCAGGACGCGTTGGAGTTGGAGCGTCGAAAGGACGGGCGCACCGCGGACGGTGCTGTGTGAACCCCTGCCGGATCTGGTGGTAACACAGACCGGACAGCGGCATTGTTGGGATTTCGATCCTGGCGCTAGTTGAGCGGCTGATCTACGCGAGGGTGGTTCCTCGCACGGGCCGCCGGGTGCCTCCGCACTCGGCGGTTTTTTGCGTTCGGCCGGGACGCGCAGGGCGTCCGGGTGTGGCCGGGCAAGCGTGCCTACGCGTTGTCGGGCGGAGGCTGGTTGCCGCCGCCGTGGTCAGCGCGAAGCGGACCGAACGGCCCGTAGGGGTTAATCAGCATGATGCTGGGGGTGTGTGCTCTTTCGAGCGATTTGGGGTTGAATCGGTGCGGGGCGGTCCGAGCGCGTCAGCGGTTCGGACCGGACGGCTCACCGGCGCCGTCCGTAGGAGAAGGGGAAGACGAGCGCGCGCGCGTCGCCTGCTCGACCAGGACGACGCGCACCTCGGTGCGGTCGGGGCCGTGCGGGTGGCGCTCGATGCGCGCGACGACGCCGCGAGCAGGCGAGACGACGTACGTGTCGCTCTGCGCCTGAACGGCCTTGATCTGCGCCCGGGTGACGCGGGCGCGGGCTTTGCGCTCGCGCTCGGCGTGGCCGCGCTGCCAGTCGGAGAGGCGAAGAGCGGCTTGGTCGAGAGCAGCGTCGGCGTCGGCCGACACGCGTTCGGCGCGCTCGACGGCTGCCGCCGACGCGAAGCCGCCGGCGTGCTGCTGCCGTTTGCGCTGGGCAGCGTCGCGTGCCGCGTCGGCGCGGGCGCGCAGCGAGACCGGATCGGCGGCGGGCGCGCGCTCGGAGAGCACGGCGGAAAGATCGGCCTGAGCGTCGGTCAGGTCGAGGCGCGCATCCTGGACGCTGGCCGGGGAGAGGACGGCGACGGTGTCGCCCTGAGCGACCGTGTCGCCTTCGGCGATGAGCAGCCGGGGCGGCTCGCTGGGCTTGTGCGCGAACGGCACGCGGCGCACGCTGCCGGTTTCGAGAGCGGCCGGATCGTAGTTCTCGACCTCACCCTCGGGCAAGTAGACGCGGACCGATACGACGCCGGTTTCGACGATGCGGTCGAGCAGTCCCAGGCGGCGTAGATCGTCGAGCGTGGCGAACTGCAAGCTGAGATTGGTACCCGACCCGGTGACGGTGTTGAAGTGGAACGCGTCAGGCGTGATGGCCTCGCCGTCGGTCGTGGTGAGCTGGCCGTCGAGCAGGTGACGGGCGCGCGAGCCGTCGGAGCGCAGCGGGACGAGGTTCTCGAGGTCGGCGATGACCCGGCCCGCTAGGTCGGCGCGGCGGCGCGAGACGGTGACGGCTTCGCCCTTGTGCGCGTTGACCTTGTCGGGCTGGAAGTTGGCCGAGTAGGCTTCCCCGAGGGAAAAGGTCTCGCCGGTCTCAGGGTCGCGCACGAGCAGCGTCGAGATACCTGTCGTGCCGATGGCGTCGTACGTGCCTTCGAGGCGGCGCATATGCTCGGGGTCGCTAGCCGAGACGCTGACGCTGACGAGGTGGCCGTCGCCGCTCCAATCCAAGAAGTCCCTGACTGCGGCCGATGCGTCGGCCTGAACGGAGCGCACGAGGCGGTGGTAGCCCTGCATCTGGACGACCGCAAACGGGATGGTCAGAGCCAAGAACAGCACGCCGAAGAAAGTGTCTACCCGGCTGCCGGTGACGGTGCGGTATGCCGTCTCCTGGCGGTTGTAGTAGGGAAAGACGCCGCGCACGTCGGACCACGGCCAGAATACCCAGACGCCTTGAACCGTCCAGGTGTCGAGGAAGCAGTGAGACAGGTAGCCCGCGACGACGGCGGCGTAGAGGTGCGGCCAGTCCCACCAGAGCAGGGGCAGGCAGGCGACGACGACGACGGCCTGAGCGGCGTAGCAGTGCGTGATGGTGCGGTGTCCCCAGCGCCGTTCGATGCGGCGCGCAATCGGCTTGAACGTGCGGCCGACGGTCGAGCCGAGCGTGTCGACGTCGGGCGCGGCGGAGGCGGCACCGGCCAGCACCAGCCCGGCGGGCGTCAGGGGGATCTGAAAGAGTGTGGCGCTCAGGGTGTAGGCGAGGATGCCGCCGGTGAGGTGCGTTCCGAGCTGCATCGCTACGACCGGTACATGATCGTGGTCAGCTCCCACGACTCGGTGACCGCGCCGGGCGCGTCGGGCGTGACGTATAGCTCGACGACGTATTCGCCCTGTGGAGCGAAGAGGCTATTGGGACCGATGCCGCGCCAGTGCGCTTCGCGCTGCCCCGCCGTCTCGCGGCGCGGGCGGGTGATGTCGCGCACGAGCGAGCGCGTTCCGTCGGCCCCTACGGCGGTGATGCGGATTTGGACCTCGCCGCTGATTTCGAGCCGGTACCGGATGACGCACGGCTCCTCGAACGCGTTGAACGTAGGGCTGACGCGAAAGCTGCTGACCGACTCGACGGCGGAGGAGACGCCGACAGGCGGCGTGCATCCGGCCAGAACGAGAAGAGCCGAAGAGGCGAGCAGGTACGGGAGAACGGTCATGCGACCCCCTGCACGATAGGACCGCGCAGGTGCTCGCGCTGTCCGATGCCACTGGCCAGTCCGGCCGACTCGACGAGCTTGCGCAAGCTCTCCTCGTCGACGTGCGTGTACAGCTCGGTCGTCTGGATCGAGGCGTGGCCCAGCAGCTCCTGGACGGATCGGATGTCCCCCGATGCTTTGAGGCTGAGCGTGGCGAAGGTGCGGCGCAGCACATGGGGCGTCAGGCGCACACGCGCTTTGATCTGCCGGCCGAGACGCGCGCACGAGCGCTCGAGCTGGGCGTATTGCACGCCGCGTCCGGTGATGGTGATGAAGACCTCGTCGGCCGACGTAGGCACGAGGCGCCGAACGGTGAGCCAGTCGAACATGGCCGGATAGGCGAAGCCGACCAGAGGCACGGTGCGCGTCTTGTTGCCCTTGCCAGAGAAGGTGAGCGACATTCCGTCGCGCTGCTGCTTGAACGCTCGACGAGGCAGCGTCATCACCTCCTCGACGCGCAGACCGGCAAACGCCATCAGGGTGAGACAGGCACGGCGGCGAGCCGCCACGAGCAGGAGCGCGAAGGCGCGGGTCCTCTTTTCTCGGCTGACCGTTTCGAATCGCCGAGTGGCCGACGACACGTCGGCGGAGAGGCGCGCGGCCAGGCGCTCGAGTTCGCTATCGGTGAGCACCTTGTGCGTCTCGCTTTTGCGGTCGAAGCCGGGAAGGTCCAGCAGCTCGAACGGCGAAGCGCTGACCTCCTCGATGCCTCGTAAGAACTTGAAGAAGCTGCGCAAGGTCGAGATGTGCCGCTTGACCGTTCGGGCGTGTACCTGAGACGAGAGCAGCGTCGTGTACGCCTCAGCGTCCCGGCGGCGCACTTGGTGAAGGGCCAGGGTTCGATCGGTCAGAAAGTCGCGGAAGTGGCGCAGGTCTCCGCGGTAAGCCCGCTCGGTATGGCGGCTGCCGCTCCGGGTGCGCCGCGTTCGGCCGATGAACATCTCGACGGCCTCGTCGAAGCTCAGTCGCTTGGTTGCAGCGCCGCCCGCCGGGCGAGCGGCTGGGAGAACCAGCGGGGTCGGCGGCAGGGCGTGAGGGGGAGAGAAGCGCTGCATAGATCTGAAGGACCGTTGACGGGGAGATACCCAGATGCAACAATGTCTGTCAAGTCCATGCATGCAGAATCATAGCTAGCGCGCGTTATGTGAGACCCGTATTGACGGGCACATCGCGTGCCAATCGCGGCATAGGCATACGGGAATGCCGATTCGGCGGTGCGTCTTATAAGGCCGCACGCGGCACGAGCGAGGACAACTTTTCTGGGGGGTGTAGTGATAATGTTGGTTATCACTATCGCTTTGCGCCGCGGAATCGGCGACGTATGTGCGGTCGTCTTGCGGCAGTCGTCGTCGGCTTTTGGTGTGTTGGTCCTGACCGGCGCCGCGTGTTCGGGTATGGGAGGTCGCGGCGGAAAGAGCCGTCCGGTGGTTCGGCAGGGGTGGTGGGTCGACCGATAGGTAGCGAACAGCATTTGAAGCGGCCTCCTGCGGGGCGATGCGTCAAAGCGGGTAGGGGATGGTCGGGGGTCACCCGCGCGCCGTCCCGTCAGCGATCAGTTCGGGCTTGGGTGGCCTAGGTTGCTCGGCGCCGCGCCGCGCGCCGTCCCGTCGATGCCGCGGTCTACCTCGGCAGCTGGTCGAGGGGAGAAACGATCAGCGGTCGAGCGACCGGCCGGATTCGGCTCGGCGCATCGGTCAGCGCTCGGTTTCCCCACCCGGCTACCCCTTGGTAGCCGGAGCGCGCAGCGCTCCAGCAAATCCGGCGGACGCGAAGCGTTCGACCAAACGGGAATGCGCGTCAGCGCCAGCCAATCAGCCAGGCCCGAAGGGACTGCCGTTATTGTAAGCCCTGTTTTCCCCAACAGCGCTCGAACCCCTTACTAGAACCTTAAAGGAGATCTTAGAAGATGGTGGGGTACTTATTCGTGGGACGAGACACTGAACCTTAGAAGATGGTGGGGTACTTATTCGTAGATGCGTGACCGGCCTCTGACTGTTCTATTAGTAGATGGTGGGGTACTTATTCGTAGGTGGGGTACTTATTCGTCACAAGGTGGGGTACTTATTCGTGGACAACTCTGGGCAGCCCTAGCGGCACGCCGGGTTGTCCACAGCGCAAGAGGGTCTGGCATGTCCAGTGCAGGCATCGGTAGCAGTGGCTTTGGTGTGCTACCCGATCGTCGCCTCCCGGCGCTTCTTCGCGGCGACGTGGTGCACGTCGGGTCCACAGGCGTGAAAGCGAACGCGGCCTCGGGGCGTGTCATAGGACAGAGCAGGCCACACCGCGCTGACGGCCTTGAGCGCTTCGCGAATCTCTCGGCCGTAGTCCTTCTTGGTCTTAGGTAGCAAGTCGCCGCTTTCGTCGGTGGCGTAGTGGCTTCCGAGCTGGGCGTGGATTTGGTCGTAGTTGACCGTGAAGGAGGACTTGCCGGAGCGTTCGAGCGCAGCCATGCGGTAGGTGAGCCAGAGGTACAGATCGTACGCCGTCGGCCGGCCGCGGAAGTACTGTGCTTTGCGGAAGTCCATCGGAAAGCACTGCGCGACGGCCTCCTGGTAGAAGCGTTCACTAATCGTTATCGAGCCGCCCTGATGGGTGCCATCGTCGTGCTCCCGGTGCCAGAAGTGGTAGGAGTCGATCATCAGGATGTTCTCTCCTCGCACGTCGCGGCGCCCAGGTCGAATGATCTCCCACTCCCATGTGATTAGGCACTTGGAGAGGCGTTCGAGCTGCTCGTACACGTAGCGAAGGCGACCGAACTCCCCGCCGCTCGGAGTAATGTCGAGCGCGCTGCAAAAGCCGCCGATCGTGTCGCCTAAGTCGATCTCCCGAGACTCCCGCTTACGGCTCTGAGTGACGATGTAGGCGAGTAGTAGTCGGGCGAGTCCGCCGTAGGGAATACCCCGCGACACGACCGGTCTGTGCCGGTTAGGCCCGCGCATAGATCCGGCCGTTATCGACAGGGTCATCTCGCCGTTGGTCGTCGAGTAGTGCGACGCGCGTTCCTTCTCAAGCTCGTTCGAACCGTCGGGGTTCTTGCGTCCGGTCGGCGTGAGGATGAACCGGCCTTCGGCGTCGAGCGCGTAGACCTCTTTGTGCGGCAGCATCGCCTGCACCAGGATTACCGGGTTCATGGCGACCGCCTTGGCCTCGATGGCATCCTTGCCCAGGATGGCTTCGAGCTGACGGGTGCGGTTGCGCTTGCGCGTCTTGGCGGCGAGGCTGGCCGGGGCGGCCTGCTCGTCGGCCCCAGAGGAATGATCGGGCAACGAAGCGTAGGGGGTGAGGAGGACACGCTCGGATCGAGGCGCGTCGAAAGCAAAAGCGGCTCCGGCTACCGCGTCAGATTATGAGTGACCGGATGCAAGAATGTCTGTCATTCGCCGGGCAAAGTCAAGTCGGCGTCACCGGCGTCGGAGCGCGGCGACCTGAGCAGCAGGCAGGCAGCAGGCTATCGGCGGTTACGTGGCCGCCGCCCGTTCTCGGAGCTGGCGATGCAGCGTTTTGAGCTGGGCGATTCGGGCATGGAGAGCATCGGCCATACGGGCGGCCTCTTCGGGTCGGATGGCGGCGTCGCGGGAGACGCGCGAATGCCACGCAGCCCGGCCGATCCCGCCTTCGACGGCGAGTTCGGAACCGAGAGCACTAGCGAGTTCGCGCACCTGACCCGCCGTTACCGCCGCTCGCTTAAGGCGGGGCATTGTGAGACACGGGAGATAGGTGGGACCTGCTCATATTACGCCCGCCGGTGCAAGGAAGTCTTGCTCTGAGCGTGACGACTTTGTCAGGGCAGGGCAGCCCGCCGGCTTTTCCAAAGCGGTCTACGGACGCTGCGCGAGCAGGTCGGCGGCAAAGGCGGCAGCTCGGCGGTCAGTGAATGGAGCCTCCCTAACGCTCCGGCATCCTTCGTACCTCACCTTTGGGACTGACGTAGGCGTAGAGCGTCGACTTGGAGACGCCGAGCGTTTCGCAGAGCGCGCCGATGTCGGTTGCCGGGTCGGCGAGCAGCACCGACGCTTGCCGCACTTTTGCACGCGTCATCTTCGAGGGCCTGCCGCCCTTGCGGCCGCGCGCCCTTGCCGCCGCCAGCCCGGCGAGCGTACGCTCGCGGATGAGTTCGCGCTCGAACTCGGCGAGCGCGCCGAAGAGGTGGAAGACGAGCTGGCCTCCGGCCGTTGTGGTGTCGATCGATTCGGCGAGCGAGCGAAAGCCGACGCCGCGCTCTTTGAGCAACGCCACGTTAGCGATGAGGTCTTTGAGCGAGCGGCCGAGCCGGTCAAGCCGCCACACCACGACGACGTCTCCTTCGCGGGCGTACGCTATCGCCTCGGCGAGGACGGGCCGGTCGCTCTTGGCGCCGGATGCGCGCTCCTCGAAGACGCGTTCGCACCCGGCGGCGGAGAGCGCGTCGAGTTGGAGGGAGAGATCTTGGTCGGCCGTCGAGACGCGGGCATAGCCGATGAGCATGGACAGGGGCGGTGGTTGTTCGGAAAGATAGGGAGCGCGGGTTTGTCAGCCCTAGTTTTCCGGACGGGTTTCCGAACACGCGAGGTGCTTGAAGGCGGTTTTGTCGAGTGCCTCTGGTACCATTCGGAAAACGGTCGTTTTCTGCACAGCGCTCAGACCGGTGTAAGGGGTTCGCTAGCAGTATCCGGTTCTTCTCCGAAATTGAGATCCGGCACTTTCGCTTGGTCGCGTGTGATGGGACCATCCCACGCATCATATAGTTATTGCACACGCACCATATATAATCGTCATGGCTTCTCTCTCTACCTACACCACGCGGCCGGACGCTAAGCGTCGCGTCGTGCTGCGCGCTGCCGATGGCCCGCTCTACGATCAGTATCTGGTACGGCACCGCGACGACGGCGTGATCGAGCTGCGGCCCCAGGTGGCCGTCGACGTGGCGTCGATCTCGAAGCGCACGCTGGGCGTGATCGAAGAGTCGATGGCCGCGCTGGCGCGCGGTGAGGCGTCGGCGCCGGTCGACCTGGACGAGACGTTTCCTGGGTTGGACGATGAGGATGCGGACGCGTGAGGTTTACGATCCGGATGGGCGTGCCCCATATGGCCGAGTTCAACGACGCGATCACGGCGAGGGCGCGGGCGGGTACGCTGGATAAGGGCGAGACGCGGCTGTTCAAGCAGTGGCGAAAGGCGCTCGGCTTGCTGGCGCAAAATCCACGGCATCCGGGGTTGCGGACGCACGAGATCGAGCCGCTGACCGGACGGTTCGGACAGAAGGTGTTTCAGTCGTACCTGAACCAGGGCGCAACGGCGGACCGCTTCTACTGGGTCTACGGACCGGGGCAGGGCGAGATCACAGTCGTGGGGTTGGAACCGCATCCCGAAGACCGCAAGCGGGGTGGGTACGACAAGGTGACGCTGTCGGATCTGTGACGCAGCTGCCGGATGCTGCTAGTTATATGTGGCTGTCCGGCGCACGTCGGATCGAGACGTGCGCAATGATTTGCGTTGCAATAACAGATAAATACGTGTGTTTCCGTTGGTTCACTGCGCCACATGAGAATCGTGGGATTCTGCGTCGGGCGCAAGTGGGGCGAACGCCAGGTCGGAGGTGGTACCGTCTTCGGCGAGAGTGCGGCGCAGGCGTCGGCCCTGGATGACGGCGTAGAGGGCGGGGATCATGACGAGCGTGTGGACGGTCGACGTGACCAGCCCGCCGACCATCGGCGTGGCGATGCGCTGCATGACCTCGGCGCCGGTGCCGGCGCCGATCATGATCGGTATCAGACCGATGATGGTGGTGAAGACGGTCATCAGCTTGGGGCGGACGCGGTCGACGGCGCCCTCTTCGAGCGCGGCTTTGAGCTGGGCTACGCTGGTCAGCCGCCCCTCGCGCTTCCAACGGGCGACGGCTTCGTCGAGGTAGACGTGCATCACCACGCCGGTTTCTGCGGCCAAACCGGCAACGGCGATCAGGCCGACGCCGACGGCAATCGAGAAGTTGTAGTCCAGCGCCAGCATCAGCCAGACCGCGCCGACGACGGCGAAGGGCAACGGGATCATCAGCAGCAGAGCTTCCTCGGCGCTGCGAAAGTGCAGGAAGAGCAGCAGGAAGATGAGTGCCAGCGTGATCGGAATGAGCAGGGACAGCCGCGCGTTGGCGCGTTCGAGGTACTCGTACTGCCCGCTCCACTTTAAGGAATAGCCGGGCGGCATCTCGACGGCGGCCGACACGGCCTCGCGCGCGCGATCGACGTAGCTGCCCACGTCGGCGCCCTCGTCGAGGTCGAGGTAGACCCAGGCGTTGGGGCGCGCGTTCTCGCTCTTGATCATGGGCGGGCCGGTCTCGAATGAGAAGTCGGCCACGTCGCCCAGCCGCACCTGAGCGCCTGACCCTGAGGGAATGAGAACCTGGCGCAGCGCGGGCACGTCGTCGCGCAGCGCGCGCGGATAGCGCACGAGCACGTCGTAGCGCTCCAAGCCCTCGACCGTCGTCGTGGCGACCGTTCCGCCGACGGCGGCGGCGATCACGTCTTGCACGTCGCCCGACGTGAGGCCGTAGCGAGCGGCGCGGGCGCGGTCGACCGTGATGTCGAGAAAGCTGCCGCCCATGACGCGCTCGGCGTAGGCGCTGCGCGTGCCTTCGAGCGAGCGCGTGGCCGCCTCGACCTCGCGCGCCAAGCGTTCGAGAACGGCGAGGTCGGGTCCGGCGATCTTGACGCCGACGGGCGTGCGGATGCCGGTCGCGAGCATGTCGATGCGCGTCTTGATCGGACTCGTCCACGCATTGGTCAGGCCCGGAAACTGGACGGCGCGGTCCAACTCGGCGATCAGGTCCTGGCGCGTCAGCCCGTCGCGCCACTCGGATTCGGGTTTGAGAATGATCGTGGTTTCGAGCATCGAGAGCGGCGCGGGGTCGGTCGCCGTATTGGCGCGTCCGCTCTTGCCGAAGACGCGCTCTACTTCGGGAAACGAGGCGATGATGCGGTCGGTGCGCTGCAAGATCTGTGCGGCCTCGCGCGGGCTGACGCCGGGGAGCGTCGTCGGCATGTAGAGCAAATCGCCCTCCCAGAGCGGCGGCATGAACTCGCTTCCGATTTGGGGGAACGGCACATATTCATCGTCGAGCAGCAGGCGCTGGACCGGCAGAATCGTGAAAGCGAGCAGTCCGAAGCCAATCGCCAGTACCCAAATTGGGCGCCGCAGCGTGCTTCGGATGATCGGCCGGTAGGCTCGGATGAAGAAGCGTGCGATGGGGTTTTGCTGCTCACTCCGGATCTTGCCCTTGACGAAGATCGCCATGAGCGCGGGCACGAGTGTGACGGCGAGGATCGACGCGGCGGCCATCGCGAACGTCTTGGTGAGCGCGAGTGGGCGGAACAGGCGCCCCTCGACCTCGCCCAGCGTGAAGACCGGTAAAAAGCTAACGGTCACGATGAGCAGCGAGAAGAACAGGCTTGGGCCGACCTCCTTGGCCGCTTCGATGACGGCGTGCAGGCGTTCGGATTCGGTCAGGTCTGCCGCCTCGCCATCGCCCTGGGCCTTGTCCGCCCTAGCACGTTCGATGTGCTTGTGGGCGTTCTCGACCATTACGAGGCTCGCATCGACCATCACGCCGATGGCGATGGCGAGTCCCCCCAGGCTCATGATGTTGGCGTTGATGCCGAGCATCCGCATCACGCCCAGTGACATCAGCAGGCCGACGGGAATCGTGATGACGGCGACGAACGCGCTCCTCACGTGGAGCAGGAAGACGAGCACGATGAGCGCGACGACGAGCAGCTCCTCCCAGATCCGCGTCGTGAGCGTGTCAACGGCCCGGCCGATGAGCGCGCTGCGGTCGTACTCGGTCACGACATCGACGCCCGGCGGCAGGCCCGGCGCGATCTCGGCTAGCCTCGTTTTGACGCGGTCGATGGTGGCCTGGGCGTTCTCGCCGTAGCGCATCACGACGATGCCGCCGACGACTTCGCCCTCGCCGTTCACGTCGGCGATGCCTCTGCGCAGCTCGGGTCCGAGCTGGACCGTCGCCACGTCGCCGACCGTGATCGGCACGCCGCCCTCGGCGCGCACGACGACTTCGCGGATGTCGTCCATGCCGCGCAGGTAGCCCTTGCCCCGGACGACGAACTCACGCTCGCCCAGCTCGACGATGCGCCCGCCCACGTCGCGATTCGAGCGGCGCAGCGCGGCTGTCACCTGACCGATCGACACGCCATAGCCCGCCATCCGCTGCGGGTCAGCGACGACCTGGTACTGCTTCTCGAACCCGCCGACCGTCGCCACCTCGGCCACGCCGCCGACGGCTTGCAGCTCGAATTTGAGGTAGAAATCCTGGATCGAGCGCAGCTGGGCGAGGTCGTAGGTGCCCGTCGTGTCGCGCAGGCTGTACTGGTAGACCCAGCCGACGCCGGTCGCGTCGGGGCCGAGCGCGGGCGTGGCGCCTGGGGGCAGGCGGTCCTGGATCTGGCTGAGGTACTCGAGCACCCGGCTGCGCGCCCAGTACATGTCCGTTCCGTCCTCGAAGATGACGTAGACGAAGCTGGTGCCGAACATCGAGTAGCCGCGCACGGTCTTGGCGTAGGGGACCGATAGCAGCGCCGACGTGAGCGGATAGGTCACCTGCTCCTCGACGATCTGCGGCCCCTGCCCCGCGTATTCGGTGCGCACGATCACCTGCACGTCCGACAGGTCGGGCAGTGCGTCGACGGGCGTCGTGAGCGTGGCCCAGGTGCCCAGCGCCGCCACCATCAGCGTGACGAGGATGACGAGCAGCCGGTTGCGAGCGCTCCAATCAATCAGACGTTCTAGCATCGGCTTAACGGTCTGTCGTGACTGGGGAAGCGGCAGGCGCGGGCGCGCTGGACATCGCGCCGATGGACGCGGCGAGGCGGGCCTCGGAGTCGATCAGGAACTGAGCGCTCGTCACGATCTCATCGCCTTCGGCAAGACCGGACAGGATCTGGATCATGCCGTCGGCTTCCTGGCCGAGCGTGACCGGCTGCGGCTCGAACCTTCCTTCTCCGAGCGCGCGGATGACGACGGCGTCGGTGCCGGTGCGGATGACCGCTTCGGCTGGGACGACGAGTGCGGGGTCGGACGGGCGACCGTTGAGCGTGGCCGTCGCGAACATGCCGGGTTTGAGGCGTCCGTTCGGGTTGGGCACGACTATGCGCGCCGTGCCGGTTCGCGTCATCGGGTCGAGCGTGTCGTAGACGTACTCGACGCGTCCGCGCAGGTCGTCGCCGGGGCGACTGTCGACCTCGACGACGGCGCGCGTTTGGGTGTCGACCCATCCCAAGTCGCTCTCGGGCACGTCGACTTGGAGCCACAAGCTGGACAGGTCGGCGATCTGCATGAGCGTCCGTCCAGCCTGCGCCTGCATCCCCTCGACTACGCTCAGTTCGGTGACGGTGCCCGAGGCAGGATTATATATGGTCACCGTGCGCGATGGCTCGCCCCCTTGGGCCAACCGCTCGATCTGATCGGGGGTGACGCCGAAGAGTTCGAGCCTGCGCCGGGCCGACTCGGCGACGCGGTCGCCGTCGCCTCCCATCATGTCTGCGGTGCGGAGCGCGAGCAGGTACTCTTGCTGCGTCGCCACGAGTTCTGGGCTGTACAGGTCGAGCAGCGGCTGACCGGCCCGAACGCGGTCGCCCGTCGCGTTGACGTAGAGGCGTTCGACCCATCCGCCCGCGCGCAGGCTCACGACGGTCTGGCCGCGCTCGCTGGCCTCGAACTGGCCCGTCGTGCGCACGCTGCGCGAGAGCCGCTCGGTCTGGACGACATCGGTCCGCACGCCGATGGTTTGCAGCGTGACCGGGTCGATCTCGACCGTTCCGCCCGTGGCGGCACCGCTGACCGACACGGGTTGCAGATCCATGCCGCAGATGGGGCACTGTCCGGGTTCGTCCTGGACGATCCACGGGTGCATGCCGCTCTGGTAGACGATGCCGTCGCCGTCGAGGTCTTGGGCCGCGAGGCCGCCCTCGGCCGTGGCGTCGGCGGCAGGCGCAGTAGCGACAGCGTCCGCATCGGCGTCCTCGCCCCGCGTGAGTGCCCACGTCAGACCGGCGACGGCGAGCAGGAGCAGCAGCCCGATCGCGGCGAAGAGCGCGGTTCTGGATCGGGGCGACTGCGATTCGGGAGAGCGTGACGCCTCGGCGCCAGGTTGAACCGGAGGCGGGTTGTCGGAAGGAGCAGTCATCGGAGGTTGGAAATCAGAGTCGGCAGGGGCGTACCCAAGGCGCGGTCGAGCCGGGCGCGGGCGTCGAGTAGGCGGGCGGCGGCTTCCTCGGCGGCGACGAGCAGGTCGAAGCGCGTGCGCTCGGCGTCGAGGAAGGCGAGGTAGTCGACCTGGCCCGTCGTGTAGGCAGCGAGCAGCGACTCGACGGTGAGATCGGCTTGGGGAATCAAGCGCTCGCGGTAGAGCGCGACGGTCTCGGCGCGGCGCTCGGCGACGTAGGCGAGTTCGGCGATCTGCGTGGCGATCTCGGTTTCGAGAGCGTCGCGACGGGCGGCGGCTTCGCGCCGGCGGGCCTGAGCTTCCTGAGCAGCGGCGCGCAGTCGCTCGCGTTGTAGCGGTACGCGAGCCATGACGGTCAGCCCGAGCGCGTCGCGCCCGTCGGCCGTAGGCGGCATGTCGCGCTCGGTGACGAGCGAGTACATCAGCCCGAACCCCAGGTCGGGGTAAAAGGCCTTGCGCGCCAGTTCGGCGCCGGCAGCGGCTCGGGCCTCGGCTAGCCGCGCCGCCTGGACCTCGGCGCGATCTGCCAAGGCGGCGGCGGCGAGAGAGTCGGCTAGCGGAGCGGGCGGCGCGACATCAACCGCTGAGAGCAGCACCAGATTAGGGCGGTCGGTCAGGCGGGCAAGCGATTGCAGCGCCGACTGCCGCTCGGCGTCGAGCATGAGCAGGCGCGCGCGCAGGCGTTCGCGTTGCAGGTCCAGTTGGAGGATCGCGCCTTGTGGTCCTCTGCCGACCTCGTAGCGAGCCGCTGCGGCGTCGGTGAACGCGTCGAGACGCTGAGCGAAGGACTCGACCAGATCGCGCGTGCGGTCGACTTCGTACAGGCGATGGTAGGCGAGCCGGACGGCGAGTGCGAGGTCGAGCCGGAACGCCTCGGCGTCGAGGTAGGCGGCTTGGGACGCCAGATCGGCCCGGCGGGCGCGCAGGCCGAGCGTGCCCGGCCAGGGCATCATCTGTTCGGCGCGCAGCTGGGCGACCTGCGCGCCCCGCGCGGTCAGGATGGGCAGCGGAAAGCCAGTCAACGCGACCGTAGGATCGGGCAGCGCGCCGTCCTGAGCCGCGCGCGTGGCGAGCGCGTCGGCACCTGCGAGGCGAGCGGCCAGAGCCGGGTTGGCGGACGCGGCCTGCCCTATCAGGTCAGACAGACGAAGCGTCGCGGTGTCAGGAGCACCAACGTCGGCGACAGCAAGGTCGGGGACACTGGTGTCGGGGACCTGAGCGCGTAGCGGTGCGGCGAGGGCGAGGGCGGCCAAGAAGGCCGCGCCCCGGAGGGAGAACAGAGACATGGAGATCGAATCGGCGCGAGCGGACGGGTAAGCCGCGCCCAGGCGCGGCGGCGGCGCGGCGGATCAGATCAGCAGTCGAGTGGTCAGGTGAAGGGTCTGACCGGGCGGGGGCGCAGAACCCGCGTTCGACGCGGCATGCCGCGTCGCTACGGGCGGGGTCGGTACGTCGACACATGCGGCGGCGAGCGTAGACGCTGGCGCTTCGGGCGTGACCGACGGGGCGAGCGTCGTCGCGGCGTCGGTGGGTGCTGCGAGGCAGCACAGCATCGGCGCTTTGACGGGCGCTTCGTCTGGGTCGCCGTGGCAGGGCGGTGTGGACTGCTCGGCCGGTGTCGCCATCGGGCACGCCAGAGCCACGAGCGGTGCCGTGCTCACCGCTCCAAAGGCGAGGAGCAGCGCTGCGGCGGCGAGTGGTGAGCGGAGGGCGGCGAACATGGAGAGGCGTACGGCTCCTCGGGAGTTCGGCTCCCCCGCACACCTTAGAACTCGTTCAGGTTGGGCAAACGCAGCAGCGGCACCGCCCTTGAAAAGGCGGTGCCGCTGAGGACCGAGGTCAAGCAGGTTCAGGCCATCGCTGAGAGCAGGTCCGCGCACGCTTTGGAGCACGTGCGGCAGCATTCGGCGCAGACCTTGCAGTGCTCGTGCATGCCGGCGTGCTCGGCGCAGCTGCGGGCGCAGGCGTCGCAGGCGACTTTGCACGCTTCGAGCTGCGCGCGCAGCAGAGCCGTGTCCGGCTTGGTCTGGCGCGAGAAGAGGCGCGCCGTGGTGGCGCACACGTCGGCGCAGTCGAGGTCGGTGCGGATGCAGTGGGATAGGTCCATGTCGCCGCTCTCGGCGAGGCAGGCGTCGGCGCACGCGGTGCAGCACTGGACGCAGTCGAGCGAGGCATTGATGAGCGCCACGATCTGGTCGAGGTGGGCCGAGGGGTTGGGGTGGGCGGAGAGGATGTCGCGCGTGCGCATGGCAGTATCGGGTGGGTTGGTGACAGAGTGAGCGAGTGTCACCGGGCGCACTGGAAGCGGTTCGGGCGCGCATCCTTAAAGGGCGCAAAGGAACGTGCCGGATCGGTTGAGCCTGCTGGTTGAGCGTGTCAGTTGATGGTCAACCGGCGTGCGTTAACGGCCACAACGACGGTCGACAGGCTCATCAGGACGGCGCCGACGGCTGGCGAGAGCACGATGCCCCACGGTGCCAGCACGCCTGCCGCGAGCGGGATCGCGATGATGTTGTATCCGGCGGCCCACCAGAGATTCTGCACCATCTTGCGATAGGTCGCCTGGGCAAGCGCGATCACGCGGACGGCAGCGCGCGGATCGGACTGGACGAGCACGATGTCGGCGGTCTCGACGGCCACATCGGTTCCGGCACCGACGGCGAGTCCGACGTCGGCCACGGCCAGCGCAGGCGCGTCGTTGACGCCGTCGCCCGTCATCGCGACGACGTGCCGCTCGGCCTGCAACGCGCGGATGACGTCGCTCTTTCCGTCGGGCAAGACTTCGGCGATGACCCGGTCGATGCCCAGCGTCCGGGCGACAGATTCCGCCACCTCGCGTTTATCGCCCGTGAGCATGACGGCCTGGAGTCCCAGCTCGTGCAGGCGGTCGATGGCCCCGCGCGACTCGGGCCGAACGACATCGGCCAGCGCCAGCGCGCCCAGCAGTTCGCTCCTCTCTCCCACCTGCTCGGCCACGTAAACGACCGTGCGTCCCTCGCGGCCCAGCGCATCGGCATGGCGCTGCATCTCGTCCGGCACGACGGCGCCCGACTCCTCGACGGCGCGTGGACTGAGGACGGCGACGGTGCGCTCGCCGATGCGGGCCTGGACGCCGCGCCCGACCAGTGCCTCGAAGTCGTGCGGCTCGGGCGTACGCAGGCCGCGCTGCTCGGCCGAGCGGACGATTCCTGCCGCGATGGGATGTTCGCTACCCCGCTCGACAGCAGCGGCGAAGGACACGATCTCGTCGTCCGAGACGCCCGGCACGGCCAGCACGTCGGTCACGCCGAAGCGTCCTTCCGTCAGCGTGCCGGTCTTGTCGAAGACGAGGGTATCGAGCATCCGAGCGCGCTCGAATGCGACGCGGTCGCGGATGAGTAGCCCGTTGCGTGCCGAGAGCGACGTAGAGACCGCTACGACGAGCGGCACGGCCAGACCGAGCGCGTGCGGGCACGCGATGACCATGACCGTGACGGCGCGCTCGATGGCGAACGCGAGCGGCTGAGCCGTGAGCAGCCACCAGGCCAGGAACGTGAGCGCGCCTACGGAAATGGCGGTGAGCGTGAGGTAGAACGCGGCTCGGTTCGCCAGGTCTTGGGTTTGTGAGCGCGACGCCTGCGCCTCGCGCACGAGCGTGACGACCTGGCTGAGGTAGGCGTCGGCGCCGGTGCGCGTGACCTCGACGGTCAGCGCGCCGCTTCCGTTGACGGCCCCGGCGATCACATCGTCGCCCTCGCCCTTATCGACGGGGACGGACTCCCCGGTAAGGGCGGCCTGATTGACCGATGAGCTGCCCTGTACGACCGTCCCGTCGGCAGGGATTTTCTCGCTGGCACGCACGAGAACGCGGTCGCCGGGGCGCAGGTCGGCCGTCGGCACGTCCTCGATCTCTCCGCCAGCAGCGACGCGGTGTGCGTGGTCGGGCATTAGGCGGGCCAGTTCTTCGAGCGCGCGGCTCGCGCCCATCACGCTGCGCATCTCGATCCAGTGGCCGACCAGCATCAGATCGACGAGCGTGGCCGTCTCCCAGAAGAACAGGTTGCCGTCGAGTCCCAGCACGACGGCAAGCGAGTAGACGAACGCGACCGTGATGGCGAGCGCGACGAGCGTCATCATGCCGGGCCGCAGGCGACGCAGCTCCTCAGCCGCGCCCTTCAAGAACGGCGTACCGCCGTAGAAGAAGACGACGCCCGAGAGTGCGGCCAGCAGCCAAACCGATCCAGAGAATGAGAAGTCGACGCCCACCCACGCTTGGAGCATCGGGCTGAGCGCCAGGATGGGTATGGTAAGCGCGATACACACCCAGAAGCGCCGACGGAAATCAGCGACCATCATGGCGTGGTGATCGTGATGCCCACCGCCGCCAGCGTGGCCGTCGTGCTTTTCGACGGGACCCGGATGTCCGTCGTGGTGGGAGCCATGCGGCCCCTCGCGAGCAGCGTCGGTCAGTTCCGCTTGTTCGAGTCCGGGGCGTTCGGTCATGGCGAGGTGTGTTGAAGCAATGGATCGACAGCGGGCCAGTCGCGCCCGTGCTCACGGACATAGCCGAGTAGCAGAGCGCGGTCGTGGGCCTCAAAAGTGGCGCTCGCGTCGACGTGCGGTATGCCGGATGCTACGAGCGATGCTAGATCGGGCAGCGGAGGCACGTCGTCTGCGGGGTCGACAAGGCTGCGCAGCGTGCCGATCAGAGCGATCATCGCCGAACGGGTCGATACGAGCGTGGCGGGAGCGGGCCGCGCGTGGGGCACAACGACCGATTCCCAGATGTGGAGAGCGTCGTTCAGACGAGCGAGTTGAACGGAGAGCGCGGCCGACGGGTCGCCTTCCCGGAAGAAATGCACGACGGGATACGCGTAGTGGTAGCGGTCGAGCTGAACGATGCCGCTACCGATCTGCCCCAGCAGCACGTCCAGCCCAGAGAATCCGTTGCCGTCCCACGTTCCGCACACCATGTCGGCAGGCGAACAGCCCAGCCCATCGATCTGCTCGGCCAACTGTTGCTTCTCGACGACGGCGCTCAGCACCGACCCATAGTAGGTGACGCCGAGCGTGAGCAGCACTAGCCCAGAAGCCGCCGCACCAACGGTCAGCACGCGCCAGAGTGGTCCGCCTGGCACGACATCACCCAATCCAAGTGTGACGACGGTGTAGCCCGCAAAGTAGAGCCGTCCCCACGCATCGGCGGAAGCACCGGTGCTGGCCCGCACGACGGCTTCGGGAGCCGATAGGAAGACGAGCGTCCAGCCGGCCCACAGTCCGACCACCCATAGGACGGCTGTAGAGAGCAGCACGACCGGCCCCGCCCACGCAGCTCTGCCCGAAATCCGCCAGATGGAACGGCCCACGGCGTCCGTGAGCGCACCAGCGCCTGCGGCGGAGAGCGTCGTCCGAATCACGTCATAGACGATCCCGATCAGGACGATGGCTCCCATAACTCCGACCCACGGCGACGTCATAGGCTCCTCCTCGAGTCGAAGCGGGTACGATGGGAGGTGAGATTCGCCGCCTGTGAACACGGGGGCCGCACGCCGAAGTAGAGGATAAGTAGCAAAACCCGCAGAAGATGGCGCATGGGCGAGACCATCAGTGTCGAGAGGAAACGGTGCGGGCGCGTCCGGCGAGCCACGCTGAAAGAGCGGGGAGCAGCGTGACCTGCACGACGGGCGAGAGGCCGACGCGGTGCCCGGCCACGTCGAGCGTCGGCATGGCCGGGCCGTAGCCCCACAAGCCCAGCGCCTGAGCGGCCCATTCGAGCGCGACGCTCGCGACGAAACCGATGACTAGCAGAGCCATCCAGCCGCGCGCGTCGGGCGGGACGACGCGAGCAGCCAAGTGCCCCGCCATCCAGACGACGCCCAGCACGATGCCGACGTCGCCCAGTGTGGCCGCCCACATGTAGAGCGTCGCCTTCCAAAAGGGCCAGTCCCACATGTCGAAGAGAAACACGCACTGGGTAAACTCCCAGACGGCGTTGAGCGCGAAGCCCCACGCCGCCGTGCGAGCCAGATGGGAGCGCCGCAGAGGTCTGGCCAAAGCCATCGGGCTAGGAGCGAACGACCAGGCTTCCGCGCTGCATGTCCATGCCGCAGACGAACTCGAACTCGCCGCTCTCGGTCGGCGTGAACTCCACGGCGACCGGCTCATTCATCGGCAGATCGGTCACGGGCACGCCGAAAGCCGGAATCTGGATCTGCGACGAGCAGGCGCTCTCGACGGTTCGGGTGAAGACGAGGCGGGCCGGGACGCCAGCGGTCAGCTCGAGCGCACCGGGCGCGTAGCCCATGCGTCCCGCTTCGATGTCGGCGACCTGGACGCCCTCGACCATCCTGACGTTGGCGGCATCGGCGGTCGTAGCACCGTCCATTGCATCGTGGTTCATGTCCTCCATGGCCTCTTCGGCGGGCGGAGTGGTCTGGGTGACGCCGTCGGGCGCGTCACCGCAGGCGGCGAGCAGCAGGAGAGCGAATAGGGGCAGGGCAAGGAGTCGGTTCATGGAGAGGGGGTTAGCGGATAGAAGCAGAGTGAAGGGATGAGGACTAATGGGAGGCGAAGACCGAGGTGCGTCCGTCGCGGCCGACGAGCAGCACGTCGTAGTTGTCGGGCGCGCGACCCGGCACTTCCATGCCGGGCGAGCCGATGGGCATTCCGGGCACAGACAAACCAGCGGCGTCGGGCTGCTCGGCGAGCAAGCGCCGCACGTCTGAGGCGGGCACGTGGCCTTCGATGGCGTAGCCGCCAACGGTCGCGGTGTGGCACGAGGCGACGCCGGGGGGAATGCCCAAATCGCGCTTGATTGCGGATAGGTCGGGCAGATCGACGGTCTCGACCTCGAAACCGGCATCGACCATTCGCTCGGCCCATGCCGTGCAGCAGCCGCACGTGGGCGTCTTGTAGACGGTCATCACAGGCCGCTCGGCGGCAGCGGTGAGGGCGGCGCGTACTCCGTCTGCGGTGGGAGCCGAGTCGCCTCCCGAGCAACCGGCTAAGATCAGCAGGGCGGCGAGTGCGATACGTCGGGGCATGATTCGGGTGCGGGTTGGAGCGGATGCACTCTCTCGACAGGCAGGGCGTTCGCGCCCGAACCTGAAAACTCGCTCAGGCCCGGGCGCGAAGGGCGCAACGTCCTTTCCCTATGGTGTTGGGACGGGTTGGAGTGGCAAGTGAGATTGGAGGGCTGTCAGTTGCGGGCCGAAGACCAGTGGACGGCAGCGACGCGCCAGCCGTCCGGCTCGCGGCGCAGCACGAGCAGTTCGGCCATCTCGACCTCGCCGACGCGACTCCTCGAAGCCGTCCACGCCGCCGATCCAGCTACTGTGGTCCGACGGAAGAGGGGTTCGGAAGTCTTACCGGCGAGGAATGCGGCGTCTCGGGCGAAGTGGTGAGACAGGTACTCGGCGCGCGACTCGGCCGCGCCGCCTTCGAGGACGACGGCATCGGCGGTGAGCAGAGACTCGACGGCGGCCCGGTCGCCCGAAGCGAGTGCGGCGTGGAATCGGTCGGTCACAGCCGATACATCAAACGCATCGGGGTTGACGGGAGGCAGTTCGGCGCTCTGCTCGCTCATCCGGCTGTGGTCCATCTGAGTCATCGAGCCGTGGTCCATGCCGGTCATGTCGCCACTCATACCGCTCATCGAGCCGTGGTCCATACCCTGCATTCCATCCGAGCTTTGCATCGCCGAATGATCCATATCCGGCATCGTCCGCATCATGAGCACGTGTATGTCCGGGTCGTCCATCATGCGAGTGTGCGCGTCGGGATCGCTCATCAGCCGCGCGTGTGCGGCTCGCATTCGCGCCACCAGCGCATCCCGGTCGGCAGGCGAGAGACCGGCGACGTGTCCGCTCAGCCCACCAGCTTGATTCATGCGAGGCATCGTTTGGGACATCAGCGCGCGCGTCTGAGGGTCGGCCGCCATGCGGGCATGGATGACGTCGTCGGCCATGAGCCGCTGGTGCAGCGCGACTACGGCGGCACGCTCCCCGGCACCGGACGTGTCAGCCGCCTGGGCGTGGTGCATTCCGGCGTGGTCCTGAGCGAGTGCGGTGGGTGCAGCGAACGGCGCGGCGAGAGCTGCGACCAGAAAGAGCGAGCGAGGGAAAGAAATCATTGAGTCGGAAAGGTCTGAGGAAGGGCAACGAGCGAACGCTCGTCAGGAGGCGGCACGAACGGCGCGGTACAGCGGTAGGTCAATCAGCATGGGCAGTCCTTGAATCGCGGCGGCGATGAGAAACGCCGCCGCTTCGATGGGTGGGTAGGTAAACAGGAGCACGACCATTAGCGCGTTGAGCGCCGATGCTGCGCCGTAGAGCAGCTTGCGCGACGTGCCTTCTGCCTTGAAGGCGCTGTACGCGAAGCCGACGGCTGCGACGGCGAACCATACCTGGCGGAAGCTGACGTGCTGCGCGTCGGCGCTGACGAGCGCATCGCCGCCTGCCTCGCGCCCGCCGGAAGGTTCGTGCCCGTGCGAACCGTTCGCGTCAGAGTGGCCCAGGCTGTCCGAGTCGTGCTGGCCCGAGCGGGTTTGGGAGGAGGTCTGATCGGCTGAGTGGACGTGACCAGCCGAGGTGTCGTCTGGGTGGAGGTGTTCGCTGTCGCCTGCCTGGTCGGCTCCCGCGTGCGCGTGGTCTTCCCGATGCGTATGCGAACCGGCGTTCGCTTCGTCCTTACCGCCCCCGTCACGGCTCTGGCGGTCCTCATGCGGTGCACCGCCCTCGCTGCTGCCGTGCCCGCCTCCGCCGTGCGAGTGGTCGCCGCCTCCGGCCACGACAACGAACGCGTTCTCGGCCATACCGAGCGCGACGAGACCGGCCCAGGCGGCTCCGTGCCGGTCCGAGGCCCTTCGCGCCAACCGGGCGAGCGTTAGCCCGATGGGCCACGCCATGAGCAGGGTCCAGGCGAGCACGATGGTACCCAACAGGGACGCCTGAGAGGCGCCCAGCAGGTGCGTGAGCACCCATCCGGCCGTCGTGGTGACGCCCCAGGCGGCGAGCAAGGATTGGTCGTTCATGAGGACAGAGCGGGTGGAGTCAGCGCCACAGGCGAACGCCGAAGACGATCCGGGCGTCGGGACCCGGCTCGGCCTCGGCGGTGACGGCGCGCGTCCACTCGACGCCGACGTAAGGCGCGACTTCGCGGCGGATTTCGTAGCGCAGCCGTAGGCCCAGCTCGACGCTGCTCAGTCCGCTGCCGATGCCCCACTCGTCGACTTCTTGCAAGCCGAACACGACTTCGGTTTCGGGTTGGAGCACGAGCCGCTGCGTCACGAGCAGGTCGTACGACGCTTCGAGCCGCGCCGAGACGTCGCCCCGGTACGAAACGAACAGAGCAGGCTCGACCTCGAACCAGTAGGGCGCCAGCCCTTCCAGTCCGACGGCCAGTTGCGGGCGGGCGCGGACCGGGCCGCCTTCGAACGCCAGGTCGGTGCGGACGCCGACTTGCGCCTCGAAGTACGACGTGATGAGGCGACTGTACAGCGCCTGAAACTCGGCTTCGCCCTCGCCTTCGGCCAGCAGTCCTTCGGCCTCGCCGCGCAGGTAGAGTCTGGTGTAATCGTTTCCGATCCGGTAGAGCGCGTCCACGCGTGCGGGCACGCCGCCGACGGCCGGGGCGATCTCGAACAGGTCGACGAGCGCCAGCGAGTAGAGCATCTGGTCGCCCGCGGGTCCCTGCGAGGGGCGGAAGGCCGGATACTCAGGGAACGGCGGGTCGTCCTGGGCGCGCGCCAGTGGGGCGAAGGCGAGCAGGAGCAGAACGAGCAGGAGAAAGCGGGGCATCGAAACGAGGATCGAAGGGGTCAGAGGCGAGCGGCAGGTCGGTTTGCCGGGTCAGTAGCTGGCGGCGAGGTGGGCCGGAATCGGCTCGCCGGGGCGCTGCACCATCGCGACCCTGAACATGCCCAGTTCCATGTGATAGAGCACGTGGCAGTGGAAAGCCCACGGACCGAGCGCGTCGACTTCGACGAGCAGCGACAGGCGTTCGGCGGGCTTGACGACGACCGTGTGGACGCGCGGGATGTAGTCGCCCTGTCCGTTTTCCAGCTCCATCCACATGCCGTGGAGGTGCATCGGGTGGTTCATCATGGTGTCGTTGACCATCGTCAGGCGCAGGCGCTCGCCGTAGACCATCGGGATGAGCGGCTCCTCGGCGTACGTCTTGCCGTTGATGCCCCACATATAGCGCTCCATGTTGCCCGTGAGGTGGAGTTCGATTTCGCGGTCGGGGGCGCGGCGCGCTTCGGGGCGGAGCGAGCGCAGATCGGTGTAGACGAGCACGCGGCGGCCGTCGCCGCCCAGTCCGACGCCCGGCTCGTGGAGGCGGCTGCGCGTCGTCATCGGAGCCATCGCGTTGGCGGGGCCGTGCTCGTCGGGGCCGTGCGGCGTCGGGTCGGGCAGCGTGCCGGGCGGGCGCAGGCCGGTGCGGTCGACGCCGGGAGAGGCGACGGCGCCGCTCATCGGCGCGCCTCCCATCGCCATCGACGAGTGGTCCATGCCGTCCATCTGACTCTGGTTCGCGGCGTTCGTGCCCGCCATCGACGAATCGGCGGCGCTGTGGTCCATGCCGCTCATTGCGCCATGATCCATCCCCTCCATCGCGCCGTGGTCCATGCCGCCCATTGCGCTATGATCCATTCCCATGTCCATCATGGTGAGCATGGGGCGCTCGCGGCGCTCGGGGACGGGCGCCGTCATGCCGGGACGCGGGGCGAGCGTGCCTCTGGCGTAGCCCGAGCGGTCCATCGCCTCGGCGAAGAGGGTGTAGGCGCGGTCGCCCGGCTCGACGACGACGTCGTAGGTCTCGGCGATACCGATGCGAAACTCCTCGACGGCGACGGGCTGCACGTGCTGGCCGCTCACCTGGACGACGGTCAGGTCGAGGCCGGGAATCCGCACGTCGTAGAACGTACCCGCACTCGCGTTGACGAACCGAATGCGGACCCGCTCACCCGGACGAAACTGCGCGTTCCAGCCGGGATCGGGCGCCTGGCCGTTCATCAGGTAGGTGTAGGTTGCGCCGGTGATGTCCGAGATGTCGGTCGCGTCCATGCGCATCCGGTCCCAGTCGAGGCGGCTGCCCAGGTCCATGCCCTCGCCCGCGATCAGCCCCGCGAGCGTTTGCCGCTGGAAGTTGTAGTAGTTGGGCCGGTTGCGGAGGTTGTCGAGCAGGTCGTGCGGGTTCTCGAACGTCCAGTCGGAGAGCACGACGACGAGTTCGCGGTCGAAGGCGTAGGGTTCGCTGCCTGCCGGGTCGATCACGAGCGGGGCGTAGTGGCCCAGCTGCTCCTGGAACGCCGAGTGGCTGTGGCACCAGTACGTGCCGAACTGCCGGATCGGGAAGCGATATTCGAACGTCGAGCGCGCGGGGATGCCGGGGAAGTTGACGTGGGGCACGCCGTCCATGTCGTTGGGCAGGATGAGGCCGTGCCAGTGGATCGACGTGTCCTCGTCGATCCGGTTGTGGACGCGGATGACGGCCTCGTCGCCTTCGGTGAAGCGCAGCAGAGGTCCGGGGACGGTCCCGTTCATCGTGACGGCCGATCCGGTCTTGCCGCCGAATGCCAAGCGCGTGCGGTCGATGGTCAAATCGTACTCGACCAGGCCGCCCGCGCGCCGCGTAGGCGCCAAACCGGGAGCGCGCGCCGGACCCATCAGGGAAGAGCGCGCCCACGCCGGAGTCAGCGCGGTCAGTCCGGCGAGAGCGCCGAAGGCGGAAGCGTTGCGAAGAAAGAGGCGGCGGTCCATCGGGAGGTCGGGTGGTATTGCCTTCTCCAACGAGGCAGCGCGGGTGCGGGTGCGAGCCGTCACCTTAAATGCCGCTCAGGAAGCACGCAGCGTCTTTTGACGCAGACTGCGGTTATTCGGCTGCCGTAGCGCCGAGCGCGAGCACGCGTACGACTCCGCGCCCGTCGAATCGCAGGCCGACCGGACCGGCAGGCGCCGCGTCGCCGTGGCCGTGCGTCACCTGCTCGCCGCCGACGTAGCCGCGGAAATGGGTGCCGACGGCATATGCGCGCACGTCGACCGGATTGCCGAGCCTAGCCGTCCCACTATCGAATATCTCTTCGGCATCGCCGCGCACCCGGCCCAGGCGTACCTGAGCCGGACCGCCTGGGGAGACGGTGAGCGCGAGGAAGTCGTAGTTCTGCGCGTCGGCGACGTGGTGGACGAGCATGGCCGTGCCTTCGAAGCCGGACAGGTCAAGGCGGGCGCGCGCTTCCAAATCGCCGACGGCGTCGCCCCGCACCACGAACGCCGGTTGCCCTTGTCGTACAATCAGCGTGTCCCCTCTGACTGGGCTTCCCGCCAGCGATCGGATGCCGGCCAGAGCCGGAGTAGCGGGCAGCGGCGCATCCTCGGCAGCGGAGGCGTCGGCCCCGCCCGGTGCTGCCGCCGCGACGCCAACACCGTAGCGGTACACCAGCTCGCCGCCGCGCTCGGCCGTCTGCGCCACGAGCAGCAGGCTCACTAACCCCAGCAGGGCTAGCGGCGCGTCGACGCGCAGCGTCGGCAGAGGCACGCGCCACAGCACGGCGACGCGGGCGGCGGTGTAGAGAGAGGCGAACCAGACGAGGTAGAGTGCCCAGTCGGCGTGCGCGTTGAGCGTCGTCGCGGCCGCGAGGGGCAGCGCCACGTGGTCGGACGCGTCGCGTCCCGTCACCAGAGCCGCCGCCGCGCCCAGCGCCGCTAGCGCGTAGAGGCCCGTCGCAGACGCGCGCATCCAGGCGTGCCGCTGGCGCAGTACGAGCGCGATGCCGTCGACCAACGCCGCGACAAAGAGCAGCGCGATGGGGAAGTGAACGATCAGCGGGTGGACGTTGGGGGACCAGTCGGGCAGCATGGCGGGAGGAGCAGGCGTCAGAGAGCCGAGCGAACCGCAGGTGAGGGCGCGCGGTAGTCGGCGGGGGATGCGCGTCAACATCCGCACGCGTGGGTGCCGGCGCACCTGAAAAGGTGCTCAGGTAGGAAAGCAGCGCGAGCGGCGGGGTACTCCGCCTCCGCCCTTCTACCGCCCTCTCCCCTGCTCCCATGTGGATCCTGCTCATCGAAGACGAACCGCGCTTGGCTGCGACGATCCGGCGGGGACTGGAAGAAGAGGGCTACCGCGTAGACGTGGCGGCGGACGCGGTGAGCGGCGAGCGGGCGGCGCTGGCGAGGGCGTACGACGCGTTCGTGCTGGACCGCCGGTTGCCGGGCGGCGACGGGTTGGACGTGGCCCGGCGGCTGCGCAGCGCAGGCCGCGCCGAGCCGATCCTGATGCTGACGGCGCTGGCCGACGTGGACGACCGCGTGGCGGGGCTGGACGCCGGAGCCGACGACTACCTCGCCAAGCCGTTCGCGTTCGAGGAGCTGCTGGCCCGGCTGCGCGCGCTGCTGCGCCGCCCGCCGATGGCCGAGCACGAGCGCCTCGTACGCGTCGGCGCGCTTACGATCGACGCCGAGCGGCAGCGGGCGACGATGGACGGGCCGGGCGGCGAGACGGTCCTCAACCTGCGTCCCAAGGAATACGCCTTGCTGGTCGCGCTGGCGCGGAGTGCGGGCGAGGCGCTGAGCCGAACCGTTTTGGCCGACCGGGTGTGGGGCGACGCGCCCTACGTGACCGACAACGCGCTGGACGTGACGGTGAGCGGACTGCGGCAGCGCCTAGGCGACGCGCGCGACGCGTCCGGCGCTCCGGCACCGGGCATCGAGACCGTTCGCGGCGTGGGCTACCGGCTGACCGAGGCTGCGCGATGAAACGATACGCTCTCCCCCTCTCGGTCCGGCTGGCGCTGTGGTACGCGCTCACGCTGGGCCTGCTGCTGGGCGCGTTCGCCCTGTTCTGCTTCGCCGGCTTCCGCGCGTCGAGTCAGCGGGCGTTCGACCGGCACCTGGCGCACGAGCTGGGTACGATTGCGCCGCTGGTGCGGTGGCAACCGGACGGGACACTCGACGTGGCCCATCTGAATACCTCGGCTCCCCCCGCGACGCGGATTACGGGCGGCGGTGCCACGTTTGCGCGCGTGCTGACCGCTGGCGGCGACGTGCTGTGGGCGTCGGACAACTTCTCGGGCCGCGACGGGCTTGCGGTCCTCACGTCGGACGGTGCCGAGAGCCGAGCGTGGGGCGGCACGTCGGTGCGCTCGCTCGCCCGATCACTCTCTAACGCTCTCGGCACCCGCGTCGAAGTCACCGGATACGAGTGGACGGGGCCGGGTGCGCTGCGAGGGCTGGCGGGTATGCTGGCGATCGGCGTGCTGCTGGGTGTGCTGGTGGCGCTGGCGGCGGGGTGGTGGCTGGCTCAGCGGGCATTGCGGCCGGTTGCCGTACTGACCGAGTCGGCGGCGTCGCTGGCGGAAGAGGGTGCCCGGGTGGGCGGGCGGCTGCCCGCGACGTTCGCCTACCGCGATGAGCTGACCGACCTGGCCGGCACGTTCAACGAGCTACTGGGGCGGCTGGAAGCGTCGGTGGCGCGTGAGCGGCGGTTTACGGCCAACGCAGCGCACGAGCTGATGAACCCGCTGGCGTCGCTGCGCAGCGACGCCGAAGTCGCGCTGCGCCGTCCGCGCACGGCTCCCGAGTACCGCGAGGTGCTGGGTCGCGTAGTCGAGGAGTCCGAGCGGATGGCGTCGAGCGTCGAGGGCCTGCTCCACCTGGCGCGCGCCGAAGCGCTGGGACGGACGCCCGACGCCCGGTTGGACCTGAGCGCGCTGGTGCGCCAGCGCGTCGACCGGCTCGGTGCGCGGGCGCAGGCGGCGGGTCTGACGCTGGCGGCGGACGTGGAGCCGGGCATTCGGCTGGCCGCTCAGGCGGCTCCGCTGGTGCAGATCATCGACAACCTGGTCGAGAACGCGATCAAGTACACGCCGAGCGGCGGGAGCGTGCGCGTCGCGCTGACGCACAGGCACGGGGGCGGCACGTGCAGCGGAACGGCCCGGCTGATCGTCGAAGATACCGGCATCGGATTTGGCGGCGAGGCGGACCGGCTGTTCGACCGCTTCTACCGATCCGACGCGCCGGACGTGCAGGCGCGCCCGGGAACGGGACTGGGATTGGCCGTCGTCAAGGCCGTCGCCGAAGCCTATGGCGGGCGCGTCGGATGCGCGAGCGAGGGACCGGGTGCGGGCGCGCGGTTTTGGGCCGAACTGCCGTGCGTGGGCGACGGGTGAGGAGGGCGAGCTTCGCGCCCTCTACCTGAGCGCGTTTTAAGGTGGCCGCAGAGTCCGCCGCGCGGACGGAGCGTTTGGCCGGTATGACCGACACGCTCGCCGCCCCTGCCCTGTCCCAAGCTACGCTGGCCGTGGGTGGTATGACGTGCGCTTCGTGCGTGGGGCGCGTAGAGAGCGCGCTCAGCCGAGTCGAAGGTGTCGTGGACGCAAGCGTCAACCTGGCGACCGAGCGGGCGCACGTCACATTTGACGCAGGTCGGACCTCGCCGCTGCTGATCGCTCGGGCCGTAGCCGAGGCGGGCTACGAGGTGCGGACCGAAGAGGTGACGATGACTGTGGGCGGCATGACGTGCGCGTCGTGCGTGGGTAGGGTCGAGCGCGCGCTGGCCGCTGTGCCGGGCGTGACCGAGGCCCGGGTCAACCTGGCGACGGAGCGGGCGAGCGTCCGCGTCGCGGCAGGCACGGCGACAGCTGACGACCTGCGCGCGGCCATCGAGGGCGCGGGTTACGACGTGATCGACACGCCCCAAGGTGCCTCGCGAGCAGACGCAGAGCGCGATGCGAGAGAGCAAGACCAAACCGCGCTGCGCAGGCGGCTGCTGATCTCGGCTGCGCTGACGCTGCCCATCGTGCTGCTCGACATGGGCGCGATGGTGATTCCGGGCGCGATGGATTGGCTGAACGGATGGATGCCGGTGCAGGCGCGCTGGCTGCTCTTCTTCGCGCTCGGAACGGCGATCCAGTTCGGGCCGGGTCTGCGCTTCTACCGGACCGGCTGGGCCGCGCTGCGGCATGGGTCTCCCGACATGAACACCCTCGTCGCGCTGGGCACGACGGCGGCGTGGGGCTACTCGGTCGTCGCGACGTTTCTGCCCGGCGTGCTGCCCCAAGGCGCCGTCCACGTCTACTACGAGGCCGCCGCCGTCGTGATCACGCTGATCCTGCTGGGCAAGTACCTCGAGGCCGTCGCCAAGGGGCGTACGAGTGAGGCGCTGGGCGCGCTGACGGCGCTGCGACCCGCGACGGCGCGCGTCGTGCGGGGGGGCGAGGAAGCTGAGGTCCCGGTCGATGCGGTGGAAGTGGGCGACATGGTGCGCATTCGTCCGGGCGAGTCGATTCCCGTCGACGGCGTGGTGCACGAGGGCGCGAGCTACGTCGACGAGTCGCTCGTAACGGGCGAACCGGTCGCCGTATCCAAGGCGCCCGGCGAGCGCGTCGTGGGCGGTACGGTCAACCAGTCGGGCAGCCTGCTCGTGCGGGTCGATCAGGTGGGCGAAGGCACCGTGCTTTCTCAGATCATGCGGCTCGTCGAGGAGGCGCAGGCGTCGCGCCCGGCGATTCAGGCCGCCGCCGACCGCGTGGTGGCGTACTTCGTGCCCGCCGTGCTCGTGCTGGCCGCCCTCACGTTCGTCGTCTGGATGCTCGTCGGACCCGACCCCGCCGTGACGTACGCGCTCGTGGCCGCCGTGAGCGTGCTGATCATCGCGTGTCCGTGCGCGATGGGACTGGCGACGCCCGTTTCGGTCATGGTCGGAACGGGCAAGGCGGCGCAGATGGGCGTGCTGTTCCGCCGAGGCGAGGCGCTGCAAACGCTGAGCGAAGTCACGACCGTTGCGCTCGACAAAACCGGCACGCTGACGCAGGGCAAGCCGACGCTGACCGATCTGATCACCGCCGACGGAGCGACGCCGGAAGGCGATGCGCTGCTCGCCCTGATCGCGTCGGTCGAGAGGCCGAGCGAGCACCCCATCGCGCGTGCGCTCGTCGAAGCGGCCGAAGCCAAAGCGTTGGACGTGCCGGCGGTAACCGGCTTCGAGTCCATCGCCGGGATGGGCGTGCTAGGGCACGCGGGCGGGCACGCGGTTTCCGTCGGCGCCGACCGGTTCATGACGTCGCTCGGCCTAGACGTGTCGCCGTTTGCGGCAGAGGCGGCGCGTTTGGGCGACGAGGGCAAAACGCCGCTCTACGCCGCCGTCGGCGGTAGCCTGGCCGCCGTCCTCGCCGTATCCGATCCCCTCAAAGCCGACACGCCCGCCGCCATCGACGCGCTCCACCGGCAGGGCCTGCGCGTGGCGATGATCACGGGCGACAATGAACGCACTGCACGCGCCGTTGCCCGCAGGCTGGGCATCGACGACGTATACGCCGAGGTGCTTCCCGGGCAGAAGGCCGAGACGGTCCAGCAGATGCAGCGGGCCGCGCAGGTGGCGTTCGTGGGCGACGGCGTCAACGACGCTCCGGCGCTGGCCCAGGCCGACGTGGGCATCGCGATCGGAACGGGAACGGACGTGGCGGTCGAGTCGGCCGACGTGGTGCTGATGGCGGGCAGCCTGACCGCGCTGGTCGACGCGCGGGCCTTGTCGTCGGCGACGCTGGGCAACATCCGGCAGAATCTGTTTTGGGCGTTCGGCTACAACGTGCTCTTGATTCCCGTCGCGGCGGGCGTGCTCTTTCCCGTCTGGGGCGTGCTCCTCTCGCCGATGCTGGGAGCGGCGGCAATGGGGCTGTCGAGCTTGTTCGTGCTGGGCAACGCGCTTCGGCTGCGGCGCTGGACGGCGCCGATGCGATGACTGCTGCGTAGGGGCGTCTCGGGGAGACGCCCCTACGAATGGACTTTCTCTACCTCTCACCTCCCTACTGACATGAACGCAAACGACACTCGGACGCTCACTTTTCACATCGACGGCATGACGTGCGGTGGGTGCGCCAATTCGGCCACCAAGGCGCTGGACCGCACGCCCGGCGTGACCGTGCAGCGGCTGACGCTGGACGGACCGGCGACGGTCGAGCTGAGCGGCGACGCGGACCGCGACGCTGTCCGGCGCGCCGTCGAGGCGGCAGGCTTCGGCGTGCGCTTTGGCAACTGATCGCACTCTATTCTCACCCCCAACTCTCACACCCATGAAAGCCTCCTACTCTCGCTTCTTCGCGATGATCGCCACGTCGACAGCGATCATGTTCGTGCTGATGTACTCGACCGTCTACGTCCTGGATCACGTGTGGTGGAGTCAGACCAAGGCGTACATGGCGCTCTACATGGGCGCGACGATGGCCGTCATCATGCTGGCGTTCATGCTCGGGATGTACGAGGACAAGCGCAAGAACATCGCCATCTTCGCCGGCAGCGCCCTGCTCTTCGCGCTGAGCTTCTGGCTGGTGCGCGCCCAAACGACGGTGGGCGACGTGGCGTGGATGAAGGCGATGATCCCGCACCACTCGATTGCGATCCTGACGAGCGAGCGGGCGCAGATCTCGGACCCGCGCGTGCGCGAGCTGGCCGACGAGATCATCCGGACGCAGCGCGAGGAGATCGCCGAGATGGAGCGGCTGATCGCCGAGTTGGAACGCTAGACAATGTTTTCGCGGTAGGCGAGCAGGCGGAGGGCGTTGAACACGACGACGAGCGTCGAGCCTTCGTGCAGCGCCACGGCGGGGCCGATGCCCAATCCCAGAATCGTCGCGGGCACGAGAAACGCCACCATGCCCAGACTCATCCACAGGTTCTGGCGGATGATGCGGCGCGTCTTGCGGCTCAGCCCGACCGCGAACGGCAGCCGGGACAGGTCGTCGGCCATGAGGGCCACGTCGGCGGTCTCGAGGGCTACGTCGCTTCCGGCCGCGCCCATCGCGATGCCGACGCTCGCCCTCGCCATCGCCGGGGCGTCGTTGACGCCGTCGCCCACCATGGCGACTTCGCCGCGCTGGCGCAGCGCTTCGATGGCCGCCACCTTGTCTTCGGGCAAGAGGTCGCCGCGCGCTTCGGTGATGCCGACCGAGCGGGCGACCGAGTCGGCGACGGCCTGCGCGTCGCCCGAGATCATGATGGTGCGCTCGATGCCGAGCGCGCGCAGGCGGTCCAGGATGGCCCTTACGCCTGGGCGCGGCGTGTCCATCAGGCCGACGACGCCGAGAAAGCTTCCGCCGCGCGAGACGAGCATGGTCGACCGGCCGTCGGCTTTGAGGGTGCGGTCGGCTTCGATTAGGTCGGATGGCGCAGCTTTGCCCCCATCGAGGGTGAAGAGCGCCGGTTTGCCGACGAGCACCGTCTCGCCTGCAAGCGTGGCGCGTACGCCGTGACCGGTCACGCTCTGCACGTCGCTGGCGGTCTGGGTGCTGCTGGCCCGGTCCGACAGGTCGCGCACGACGGCGCGGGCGAGCGGGTGCTCGCTCAGGCGCTCGACCGCTACGACGGCGTCGATCAGCTCCTGCTCGGTCGCTCCCTGCGCCGCGACTACGTCGACGACGCGCGGCTCGCCCTGGGTGAGCGTGCCCGTCTTGTCGAACGCGATGGACGAGAGCGAGCCGAGCGCTTCGAGCGGCCCGCCGCCCTTGACGAGCACGCCGCTCTTTCCGGCGCGGGCCACGCCCGAGAGGACTGCCGACGGCGTCGCGATGGCGAGCGCGCAGGGGCTGGCCGCCACGAGCACGGCCATGGCGCGGTAGAACGATGCTGAGAAGGATTCGTCGACGACGAGCCACGCGAAGAGCAGCACGCCGACGAGAACGAGGACGGCGGGCACAAACACCTTTTCGAAACGGTCGGTGAAGCGCTGCGTGGGGCTGCGCTCGGTCTCGGCCTCGGCGACCATCTGGACGACGCGCGCGAGCGTGGTCTCGCCCGAGAGGCGCGTCACGACCACGTCGAGCGCGCCGCTGCCGTTGATCGTGCCCGCGAAGACGCGCGAGTCCGGAGCGACGGCGTCGGGGTCGGCTAGTGCGGCGTCCGCGTCGTACACGGCGCGCTTGTCGACCGGCACGCTCTCGCCCGTCACGGGCGCCTGATCGACGCTGCTCGTGCCGCCCGAGACGAAGCCGTCGGCGGGCAGGCGCTCGTCGGGGCGCACGACGACGGTGTCGCCGACGCGCAGTTGGGCGACGGGGATCTCGATTTCTGCGCCGCCGCGCCTGACGCGCGCCGTCGCCGGAGCCAGCTCGGCGAGCGCTTCGATGGCACGCCGGGCGCGGCCCATCGCGTAGCCTTCGAGCGCGTGGCCGATGGAGAAGAGGAACAGCAGCAATCCGCCCTCGAACCATTCGCCCAAGGCCGCCGCGCCCGCCGCGGCGACGAGCATGAGGAAGTCGATTTCGAAGCGGCCCGCGCGGATCGACTGCCACGCCTCGCGGACCGTAAACCATCCGCCGAAGCCGTAGGCGCCGACGAAGAGCGAGAGCGGAATCCAACTCGTCACGCCGGTAAACGCCTCGAGCGCCCAGCCCAACCCGACGCAGACGCCCGAGAGGATGGCGAAGATGAGTTCGGTGCGCTCGCCGAAGATGCCTCCGTGCGCGTGGCCTGCGTGCGCCCCTCCGCCGTGCGCGCCGGGAGCGTGGCCGTGCCCGCTGTGGTCGTCGTGGTCCTGGCCGGGCGCGTGATTGGCTTCGCCGTCCCTTTCGGGGTCGTGCCCGGCGTGGTCGCCCTCCTGGACAGGCGCTCCCTCAGCGCTGGACACAATGAGCGGTTCGCTCGCCGTCACGGTCGCGCCCAACCCCGAGAGCACGCGGCGGAGTTCGGCCTCGCTTGTCGCCTGGCGGTCGAACTCGATGCGAACCGGGCCGCCCGCGTTGGCCTGCGCCTCGACGACGCCCGGCGTCTGCGCCAGCCGCTCGGCGACGGTGCGGGCGCGGCGCTGGTGGTCCAGCCCGCTCGCCTCCCAGAGCACGTGCCCGTAGCGACCGGTGATGCGCGCTCCGGCCGACTGAGTGGCGCGGCGCACGCGCGGGAGGGTGACGACGCCTGGGTCGTAGTGGAGGCAGAGTTGGGCCGGGCCGTCGGCGCTGGCCGGAACTACGTGGGCGCGCTCGACGCCGGGCAGGGCGCCCACGTCGGCGGTGAGGCGAGCGACGCAGGCGTCGCGTTCGTCCGGCACGTCGGGCAGCAGAACGGGGAGGTCTAGGCGGAGAGGTTCAGGCATGGTCGGGGTGGGATGGAGAGCGGTTGGTGGGGAGCCGTTAGCGGGCGAGGGCGAGGATGCGGCGAGCGCCGCCGGCGACGATGACGAAGACGAGCGCGCCCGCGACGAGGTCGGGCAGTGCCGAACCCGTCGCCCAGACGACGAGAGCGGAGGCGATGACCAGGCCGTTGACCTTTACGTCGTTGGAGGTGAAGATCCACGACGCTTCGACGTGGGCTTCGCCGCTGCCGCCCGAGCGGGCGCGGCGCAGCACCAGCAGCGTGGCGACGTTGCCCAGCAGCGTCAGGCTCGACACGACGATCATGGTCGCCACATCGGGCACGCCCTCGCTCGTAAGGAAGCGGCGCACGACCTCGAAGAGGCCGAAGACGGCGAGGCCGATTTGGAGGTAGCCGCTCGTCCGGGCGAGGCCCTTTTTGCGCGCCGCGCTCCCGCCGACGGCGGCGAGACTGAGCGCGTAGACGAGCGCGTCGGCGAGGTTGTCGAGCGAGTCGGCGACGAGGCCCATCGAACCCGACAGCAGACCGGCCACGAACTCGATCACGAAGAACGAGGCGTTGATGCCGAGCGCGATCCGCAGCGGCGCGCGCTCCTGCGTCGTGGCCGGAGCGTCGGCGTCGGTGGCGGCCGTGGTGTCGCCGGTTTGAGCCGAGCCGAGGCCGAGGCGGTCCAGCGCCGCCGTGATGGGCTGGGCGTGGCCGGTGTGCACGACGACGAGGCGCCGGGCTGGTAGGTCGAAGCCCAGGCGCTCGACGCACGCCACGTCTTCGAGCGCCATGCGGACGAGCCGTTCCTCGGCGGCGCAGTCCATGCGCTCGACGCGGTAGGTGGTGCGGTTCATGCGAGCCGGTCGTCAGTGGTCGTGTTCGGTGAGTTCGCCTCGGCTGCGAAAGCTTTTGAGGGCAAACACGCCGCGCGTGACGACGGTCTCGCCTGGGGAGAGGCCCGACGCGATCTCGACGCGGTCGGCGGTCTGCTCGCCCGGCACGACGGCGCGGCGCGCGTACGTGCCCGGCTCGCCCTGGACCGGCACGTAGACGAACGAGCGTCCGCCGTCGGTCTCGATGGCGGCGAGCGGGACGGTGACGACCTGGCGGGACGCAGCACCATCCTGCCGGGGCAGACCGGCGAGCACGACCGTCACGAACGTTTGGGGCCGCAGCTGGTCCGACGCGTTCTCGAGCCGCACGCGGACGGTGGCGGTGCGCGTCTCCCCGGCTAGCTCGGCTCCGACGTAGGAGACGACGCCTCGGTAGGAGCGCCCGCCGGGCGCCTCGACGGTGGCGGGCATTCCGCGCGAGACGAGAGCGGCGAGGTCGGGCGACACGTCGGCGTCGGCGTAGACGTCGCCCGGCGCTACGACCTCGTAGAGCGGCGCGCTGGCCTGCACGAACGCCCCCAGCTGGGCCTGCCGCTCGGACACGACGCCCGCGATGGGCGTGGTGACCGTGACGCGGCCCGTAACGCCGCTCGCGCTCGTCGGCACCCGTCCGCCGTGAGCGCGCACCTCTCCGGCGAGCGCCGCCGCCTGCGCCTCGGCGGCCCGAGCGTCGGCGACGGCCTGTTCGAGGAGCGAGCCGGAGATGAGGTCTTCGGCGGCGAGCAGGCGGCTGCGCGCTTCTTGCTGCTGCGTCTGGGTGACGCGCGCGTCGGCTTGCAGGTACTCGCCCTGCAAGCGCGCCACCTCGGGGCTTTCGATGGTCGCCACGGCGGCGCCCTGCCGGACCGACTGCCCTTCGGCGGCGAGCAGATCGACGACGCGTCCGGCGACGAGCGCGCCCACCTGAGCCTGCCCGGTCTCGGTGGGCACGATGCGGGCAGGCGCGCGCAGCTGATCGGCGAGCGATTCGGAGCGGGCGGCTTCGACCTGGATGTCCGCCGCCGCTAGCTGGTCGGGCGAGAGCGTGATCTCGTCGCCGTGTTCGTCGTCGTGAGCGTCCGCGCCCTCGGCATGAGTGTCTTCGGCGTGGGCGTCCTCGGGCGGCTGGGACGGAGAGGAGGCGTCGCCGCAGCCGACGAGGGCCGCGGCGAAGAGAAGGAGGGCGAGATGGAAAAGGAGAGTCGGTTTCATGTCGGTAGGGAGTAGAGCGGCCGGGTGGCGGCCGGATCGGTGTCTCAGGTCAGAGGGCAGCGACGAGCGCTTGGAGTTCGATTTGGATCAGCAGCGCGTCGCGCCGCACGTCGAGCGCGCTCAGGCGCGTCTCGACCAGGGCGGTCTGGGCTTGGAGCACTTCGAGGTAGCTGGCCGCGCCCTCTCGCCGGAGCCGCAGCGCGATGGCGTAGGCGCGCTCGGCGAGGGGCACCAGTTCGGCGTCGTAGAGGCGCACCTGTTCGCGCGCGGCGCGCAGCCGCTCGGCGCGGGCGCGCACGTCCGAGCGCAGCGCCACGAGCACGCCGCCCAGTTCGGCCTGGGCGACGGCGACGCCCGCCTGAGCCGCCCGGTCGGG
>CAYTJT010000002.1:0-42176 GCA_964438105.1 uncultured Rhodothermales bacterium
GCGCCGCTCATCGGGTTCAGCGGGGCGCCGTGGACGCTGATGGCGTACATGATCGAGGGCGGCGGGAGCAAGAATTTCTCGAACAGCAAAGCCTGGCTCTACGCCCACCCCGAGGCCAGCCACGAGCTCCTGCAAGCCACGACCGACGTGATCGTCGAGCACCTCTCGGCGCAGGCCGACGCTGGCGCGCAGGCGCTGCAGGTCTTCGATTCGTGGGCGGGCACGTTGGCGCCGTACCACTTCTCCAGCTTCGCGCTCCCGTACCTCCAGCAGGTCGCCGAGCGCGTCAAGGCGCGCCACCCCGACGTGCCGCTCATCGTCTTCGCGCGCGGCGCGCACTACGCCCTCGCCGCCCTCGCCGAGACCGACTACGACGTGATCGGGCTCGACTGGACGATCATCCCGCAGGCCGCCCGCGCGATCGTCGGCGATGCCGCAGCCCTCCAGGGCAACCTCGACCCGAGCGCGCTCTACGGCTCGCCCGCCACGATCCGCGCCGCCGTCAAGCTGATGCTCGACGGCTTCGGGACGCAGGGCTACATCGCCAACCTCGGCCACGGGATGCACCCCGACCACGACCCCGACCACGCCGGCGCCTTCGTCGAGGCCGTGCAGGAACTCTCCGCCGAACTCGTCGAGGGATGACCCAAACACGATGTTAGACGACCACCACCGCGCCGATCGACTCCGCCAGCACCCCCGCACCGACCGCTCGATGGGGGAGCGGATGCAGCGGTTCGTCGAGGCCCTGCAGACGCGGATCATCAAAGCGTTCGAGCGCATCGACGGGGCGGCGACGTTCGGCGCGGACCGCTGGGAGCGGCCGGGCGGCGGCGGCGGTCTAACCCGGATAATCAGCGACGGCGACGTGTGGGAAAAAGGGGGAGTTAGCACCTCCGCCGTCCACGGCCAACTCCCCGACCGGATGGCGCACTCGTTCGGCGTCGAGTCGAGCCCGTTCTTTGCGACGGGCATCTCGCTCGTGATGCACCCGCGCAACCCGTACGTGCCGTCGGTCCACGCCAACTTCCGCTACTTCGCCCTCGGCCCCGACCTCCTCGACCCCATCGACCAGTGGTTCGGCGGCGGGGCGGACCTCACGCCGTACTACCCCGAGCGCGACGACGCCGAGCACTTCCACCGCACGTGGAAACGCGTCTGCGACGAGCACGACGCGGCCGACTACCTCGTCTTCAAGCGGCACTGCGACGAGTATTTCTACCTCCCGCACCGCGAGGAGTCGCGCGGCATCGGCGGCATCTTCTTCGACTACCTCCGCGACGATCCCGAGGGCTCGTTCCTGTTCGTCCGGCAGGCCGGGCGGGCGTTCCTCTCGTCGTACCTCCCCCTCGTGGAGCGGCACCGCAGCCGGCCGTTCGGCGAGCGGGAGCGGGACTATCAGGCGCACCGCCGGGGGCGCTACGCCGAGTTCAACCTCGCCTTCGACCGCGGGACGAAGTTCGGGCTGGAGACGGGCGGGCGGACGGAGAGCATCCTGATGAGCCTGCCGCCCCGCGTGCGCTGGAGCTACGATTGGACGCCGGAACCGGGCACGCCCGAGGCCGAGGCCGCCGCGTTCTTCCGCCCGCACGATTGGCTGGGGGTGGATGGGGAAGGCGGTTAGGGAAGCCGACCCGCCACTCGTTCCGACCCTCCGCGGCAAAGCGCTGAAGTGGCAGGGTTAAAGCTGAGGGGACAACTCACCGAAACTTCGAGTCGGGAGAGGAACGGCGAGCGGCAACTTGCACTTAATTGTGCACCGAGCGCCGCGAATCTCACGGTCGAGACGCATCGACACGCGGCGTATGACGGGGGACTAAGCTCTAGCAGACGATGAACGCACGGGAATTCTTGAAGGTCTATCGGTACGACGAACGCCTCATCACGGGGGGGTACTTCCCCCAAGACCCCGTGGAGGTCGAGGCGGGCGATCGCGTCGGCGTGGTGATGATGAACCTCGGCGGGCCGATGGCGGAGGAGGACGTGGAGCCGTTCCTCTACAACCTCTTCATGGACCCCGCCATCATCGACATCCCGCTCCCGAAGCGCCCCCGCCACTGGCTCAGCCGCTTTATCGCGAGCAAGCGCTCGAAGTCGGTCGGCGAGGACTACAAGGTCATCGGCGGCAACTCCCCGATCAACCGCCTCACGAAAGAGCAGGCCGAGGCGCTCGAAGAGCGGCTCAACGTCCGCTTCGGCCCCGTTACCGGCGCCACGTTCCGCACGTATGTCGCCATGCGGTTCTGGAAGCCGTTCAGCGAGGACTGCGCGCGGCAGATGAAGGAGGACGGGATCGACAAGGTCGTGCTGCTACCGCTCTACCCGCAGTATTCGAAGACGACGACGGGCTCGTCGCTCGTCTACTGGAACGCGCTCGGAGAGGCCGGCGAGATCCCGGCGTGGCCCACGTCGCTCGTCTACGAATACGCTTCGCACCCGCTCTACGTGCAGTCGATCTCGGAGCGCATCGACGAGGGGCTCCAGCGCTTCCCCCGCACCGTCCGCGACAAGGTGCACCTGCTGTTCTCCGCGCACGGCACGCCGGTCAAGGAGATGAAGTCCCGCCGCGACCCGTACTGCTGCCTCGTGCACTCGACCGTGCAGGGCGTGATCAACGCGCGGAAAGACGACGACCGGCCGTTCCACGTCGCCTTCCAGAGCAAGGTCGGCCCGGCCGAGTGGCTGACGCCGAGCACCCCGGACAAGCTCGAAGAACTCGCGCAGGACGGGGTGAACTCCGTGCTCGTCATCCCCGTCGCCTTCGTCACCGACCACATCGAGACGGCCTACGAGCTCGACATCGAGGTGCGCGAGGAGGCCGAGGAGTTCGGGATCGAGCACTACGAAGTGACGTCGGGGCTGAACTGCCACCCGCTCTTCATCGAGGCCCTCGCCGAGTCCGTAGCGGCCCAAGTCACGACGACGCGCACGGTCGAGGGCGACGGCGTCGCCGAGGCCCTCCCGCAGCCCATCCCGACGCTGCCGCGCCACAAAGCGAAGGACCGCACCGTCCGCTGCCACCAGTGCGAGTGCATCACCGAGGCGCGGTGCTGGACCGAGCAGCCGACGGCGCCGCCCGAGGCGGTGCGCGTCAGCCCGCGCGATCAGGGCACGGCATGAGCGAGCCCGCGCGCTCCCCGACGCCCGACGCCCCGCTCGTAGCTCCGCTCTCGACCCACCTCCTGCGGACGCTCGCGGCGGTGCAGGTCCAGAGCCGCGTGCTGGACCTCGGCTGCGGCCGGGGGCACCACGCCGAGGCCCTCGCCCGGCTCGGGTTCGACCTCTACGCCTGCGAGGACGAGGCGGACGCCGTCGAGTCCGCGCGCGACCGCGTCGCTGCCGTTCTCGGGCAGGGCGAGGCCGAGCGCCGCGTCACCGTCGCCCGCCCCGGTGCGCTCGGCTACGCCGACGACTTTTTCGACTGGGTCGTGGCGTACTGCACGTACGACGCGGCCGCGTCGGCGGCCGATCTGAAGGACATGCTGGCCGAGACCCGCCGCGTACTCAAAAACGGCGGGTGGGTGTTCGTCGCCTTCCGCCGCGCGCTCGCCGGCCCCGACCTCTCGCCCGAAACCCTCGTCAAACTCTTCGCCGAAGCGGGCCTAGCGCTCGCCGAGGACCCCGCCGAGGACGACGACGGCGCGCCCATCCTCCGCGCCATCTTTCGCAAGGTCGACGCCACCACGCCGTTGTAAGATGGTAAAGCCGCGAACTCCAGATGCGTTTGCAGCAATAATTAAGACGGCTGCGAACATTTCGAGAGCTACAACTGGTGGAGAGGTAGCTCATCAAGCTCAAGCCGAAGCCTCGCTCTTTTTACTCAAGAACCTGCTGTCCTGCCTGAGCATCCGGAGAATCAGTGCCCCAGTCAGGGACGCACGAGATCCTGTCCAGGCGCCGTATTACGATTACAGCTCTATGCAGGTGCTAGTGCGTAGCCTCGCGGAGGGCTACGTGAATATGTACAACCTATTGATAGCTCCTGATTCTCCCGAGGAACTTGATTTCGGAATGTTGAGGTGGGAGTTGCATGGACTTGTAGAGCGTCAAAGAGTTGCGGGGCAAATCAACTCCAAGCATCCCAAGCTAGTCTCGGAAGCAAAGCGCATTGACAAGCTTAGGAGCAGAATTGAAGCTCATCAGATGTATAAGGCATTTGGGCCGAAGCATCAGAAAGCCATTCTGGAGTCGAAAAGCTGGACAGACCTTTCTTTTGATAAGCTTGCTGCACGCACTGATATCCACCCATCGTGGACGAATGCTACCTACAAGTATCTATCAGGATATGCACATGCACAGCGGCTCTCACTCCTTCAGGTTGGATCAATAAGAGGCTCTGAGGAGGCGAGGCAGATGATGAGAGTCCCTTTGAGTTACGCCGAATTGTACCTGAGCCTCACAGTGCTCCAATTTATCAAGTGCTGTCCACAGTGCTCAAGTTTAGTCGATAACGAAGGCGCTTATCTGTGCGGCTATTGGGATTTGTTGAGCCGAGAGAGCATTAATCCCTGAGGATCTGAACGCGAGCTTGTTCTAACCATACTTCCTTGCCACATATGACTCTTCATAACAGCCGCCGTCTCTTCGCCGAAGCCCAGCACGTCATCCCCGGCGGGGTGAACTCGCCCGTGCGCGCGTTCAAAAGCGTCGGGGGAACGCCCGTGTTCATCGAACGCGCCCAGGGGGCGCACCTCCGCGACGCCGACGGCAACGACTACATCGATTACGTTGGGAGCTGGGGGCCGATGCTCTTCGGCCACACGCACCCCGACGTGGTCCGCGCCGTGCAGGAGGCCGCCACGCGCTCGACCTCGTTCGGCGCGCCGACCGACGTCGAGATCCGCCTCGCCGAGCTCGTCGTCGAGCTCGTGCCGAGCGTGGAGAAGGTGCGGTTCGTGAACTCCGGCACCGAGGCGACGATGAGCGCCGTCCGCCTCGCGCGGGGCTACACCGGCCGCGACAAGTTCATCAAGTTCGAGGGGCACTACCACGGCCACGGCGACTTCTTCCTCATCGCCGCCGGGTCGGGCGCGATGACGCACGGCGAGCCGAACTCGCCCGGCGTCACGCCCGGCAACGCCCGCGACACCCTCCTCGCCAAATACAACGACCTCGACTCCGTCCGCACGCTCGTCGAGGCGCACCGGGGCGAGGTGGCCGCGATCATCGTCGAGCCGATCGCGGGGAACATGGGCTGCGTCCCGCCCGAGCCGGGGTTCCTCCAGGGCCTCCGCGACGTGTGCGACGCCCACGGGATCGTGCTCATCTTCGACGAGGTGATGACCGGCTTCCGCGTGGCGCCCGGCGGCGCGCAGTGGCTCTACGACGTCGTGCCCGACCTCACCACGCTCGGCAAGATCATCGGCGGCGGGCTGCCGGTCGGGGCCTACGGCGGCAAGCGCGAGATCATGGACTACGTCTCGCCGAGCGGCCCCGTCTACCAGGCCGGCACGCTCTCCGGCAATCCGCTTGCGATGCACGCAGGCTACGTGGTCCTCCGCAAGATTCTCGACGATCTCGACGTGTACCACCGACTGGGCGAGTACGGACGCGTGATGGAAGAGGGCACGCGGCGCACGCTCGACGCGCTCGGGCTCGACCTCTACACGACGCGCGTCGGCTCGATGGGGTGCCTGTTCTTCACCCCAGCGCGCGTCGTCGACTTCGCCGGCGCGCAGCGGTGCGATACGAAGCGCTACGGCCGGTACTTCCATGCGATGCTGGAGGAGGGCGTCTACCTCGCCCCGAGCCAGTTCGAGGCGTATTTCATCTCCGACGCGCACGGCGCGAAAGAGCTCGCCGACACGCTCAACGCGCAGCGCCGCGCGCTCGAAAAAGCCTACGACCCCGACTGGACCCCCGCCGCCACCGTCCCCGCCGACGCGCCCGTCGACGAGCAGGAAGACCCGGCGCTCGGCTAGTCCAGCGGGAACCGCTTGCTCTGGCGGTAGGGGAAGATGTCGACGAGCACCTGATCCCGCTGCTTGGCCTGCATCCGCCGCCAGAACGCCGGGTCGAGCAGGTCGCCGTGGTGCTCGTGGAAGACCTCGTTCATGTCCTTCGTGAGGCCGAGGAACGTGCCGATCTCTTCGGGAAAGACGTCGCCCGGCGCGACGTAGAACCACGCCTCGGCGCTCATCATCTCGAACTCGTCGCGCGGCTTGGGGAGCGTGCGGAAGTTGAACTCGCCGAGCGTGCCGAGCTCGTCGTAGTCGTAGAAGATCACGCGGCCGTGCCGCGTCACGCCGAAGTTCTTGACGAGCATGTCGCCGGGGAAGATGTCGGCGGCGGCGAGGTCCTTGATCGCCTCGCCGCAGTCGATCACGGCCTCGACGGCGGCCTCGCGGTCGACGTCTTGCAGGTAGAGGTTGAGCGGGGTCACGCGGCGCTCGGTGTAGAGGTGGTCGATGACGACGCTGTCGCCGCGGACGTGCACGGTGCGGGCGGCGACGCGGAGGAGCGCCTCGAGCACCTCGGGCACGAACTGGTCGCGCGCGAACTCGAGGTGCTCGTAGGCCTGCACGTCGGCGAGGCGGCCGACGCGGTCGTGCAGCATCACGAAGCGGTACTTCTTCATCACCTCGTCGCGGGTCGTCTGCTTCGGCGGGTCGAACCGGTCCTTGATGATCTTGAAGACGAAGTCGTAGCCCGGCAGCGTGAACACGGCCATCACCATGCCCCTCGTGCCGCGCGCGAACTCGAAGCGCTCGTCGGCGCGGGCGAGGTAGGCGCAGAGGTCGCGGTAGAGCTCGGTCTTGCCGTGCTTCGTGAAGCCGAGCGAGATGTAGAGCTCGGCGACGCGCTTGAGCGGCATCAGCGTCTTGAGGAAGCGGACGAGCGCCCACGGCTGCTCCGTGAGGACGTGGAAGTAGGAGCGGGTGAACGAGAACACCATCGACGTGGCGTTCTGCGTGAGCAGGACGGTATCGACGCGGAGCCCGCCCTCGGGGGCGTGGAGGAGGGGGAGGACGAGGGGGACGAGGGCCTCGCCCGCGCGGATGCGCCCGATGAGGTACGCCCCTTTGTTGCGGTAGAACACCGGCGCGAGCATCTCCACGCGGTCGATGGGGGCGTCGCCGACTTCGGCCAGACACGCGTCTACGTGCTCGGCCACGCGCGCGGCGTCGCGGTCGAGGTTCTGGAAGGGCACGCCGAGGCCGAAGCGGTTCAGCACGGTCGTTACGAGCGCCGCCGTGTCCTCGCCCGCTGCGGCCTCCTCCGTCCAATAGCTGATCGGCGCCTCTTGGGACTCCGGCACCGTGAGCCCGTCGGCGACGAACTCGATGTAGGGGTCCACGCCGACGGTCGAGAAGACGCGGCGGGTGATGGAGTTGTAGAAGGTCTCGGCGAGCTCGGCGTTGGGGCGGTCGCGCCGGGCCCGGGCGTAGGCCTCGCGCGTGGCGGCCCAGCGGTCGCGGTCCTCGACGTCCTCGCTGAAGAGGTTCCGGATGCGGCGGAGGGTCTGCTGGACGTGCTTCTCGTAGAGCGCGAGGCGCTCGCGGTCGTCCTCGGCGGCGGCGTGCCAGGCCCGTTCGGCGAAGCGCTCGGCGGCGCGGGTCGTGAGGATCTGGAACGCGTCGTGGTAGGCCTCGAACCCGCGGTCGATGAGGCGGGCGGCTTCGAGGGGAGCGGCGTCAGGAGGCATGGGCAGGGGGGGGAGGGGTGGCGGTGAGGCGCTCGCCGCAGCGCCGGCAGAAGACGGCGTCGGGCTCGTGCCGGTCCAGCGTGCACGCGGAGCAGGTGCGCACGGCGCCGCCGTACTGCGCCCGCGTCAGCTCCGACGTCACGATCCCCGTCGGCACGGCGATGATCGCGTACCCCATGATCATGATGAGCGCCGCGATGAGCTGCCCGAGGGTCGTGCCCGGCGAGATGTCGCCGTAGCCCACGGTCGTGAGCGTCACGATCGCCCAGTAGATCGAGCGGGGGATGTTGTCGAACCCGTTCTGCCCGCCCTCGACGACGTACATCAGCGAGCCGAAGATGACGTCGAGCGTGAGCACGGCGAGGAGGAAGACGAGGATCTTGCGCCGGCTGGCCCACAGCGCCCGCCCGAGGAGGTTCGCCTCGGAGAGGTACTGGACGAGCTTGAGGATGCGGAAGACGCGGAGGAAGCGCAGGAGGCGGATCACCAGGAGCACCTGCGCGCCGGGGAAGAGCAGGCTGAGGTAGGACGGGAGGATCGCCAGCAGGTCGATGATCCCGAAGAAGCTCCGCGCGTAGCGGCTCGGCCGGTCGACGCAGAGGAGCCGGAGCGCGTACTCGACGGTGAAGAGGACCGTGAAGACCCACTCGGCGACGCGCAACTCGAGCCCGAACTCGGCCCGGATCGAGCTGACGGTCTCGAGCACGACGGCGAGCACCGACAGCCCGATCACGCCGATGAGCGCCATGTCGAAGCCGCGCCCGGCCGGGGTGTGGTGCCCGAAGATGACCTCGTAGAGCTTCGCCTGCCAGTGCGTCCGCGTGTTCGGCTCAAGCCTGCGGGGGAAGACGTTGCTGTCGGTGGGCTTGATGGGAGGCATAGGGGGCTTCGGGAACAGAGGACCCCACAAAGATAGCGGGCGGGCGCTTGCGTGAGAGCCGGTATTCCGACCCTCGAACTCGGCCTCACGGTCCCGTGTGCCCGGGGAGGAGGCCTGCCTGTTCCAGCAAAACTACTCGCAGGGACGCGGGACCCTAGCCTCGAACCTCGACGGGCTGGCGATGCCGCACGGCGTCGGCCAACGACTTGTAGGCGGGGGCGTGGGTCGAGGTGCCGGAGCGGAAGGCCGATCCCACGTGCTCTTTCATGACGCCGGACTGCTCGGCGAAGGTGGGTCGGACCTCGGAGCGCCAGTGGCGGCGAAACGTACGGCCCGTGTTGCCGGACCGGCTGGCGGCCCAGTAGCCCATCCACCTCAGCGTATCCCAGACGCCAGATGTGTAGTGGACGTGGTCGGCGGATTTGAAGCGAGAGCGTGACATGGCAGGCACCGTTGCACTTGCCATACCTACGCCGGATGCGCGCCAACGTTGCAGGGGATTGGAAACGTAAGGTTCCCCTAACAGGTCGGGCACCGGGGGCGAGAACAGAGCGCGCCGCTTTCGGCCGGGCGCCGTATCACGTCGTCCAGAAACTAGAAAGCCTCCCTGCGCAGTGCAGGGAGGCTTCGGGAAAAGCAGAGGGGGTGTGGCGCGGGAGAGACTTGAACTCTCGACCTCCGGGTTATGAATCCGACGCTCTAACCAGCTGAGCTACCGCACCGGCTCGGGGAGACGACGGGCGCCTCCCGAAAGCAGAGCAAAAGATAGCGCCGTACGCAGCGCGGTTCAAGCGCCGCCGAGGCCGGGACATGAAGCCGCGCCGAAAACGAACGCGGCGCTCGCCGTCGGCCCGGTGCGAGGCCTCGGGGCACCGCCGCCGACGAGGTCCGCGGGCTATATTCGAGCCGTCGCCAACAACGAGACCGCCGGGACGGGCAAGCCGATATGGGATGGAGTGAGGTCATCGGACAGCAGCGGGCCGTGGAGACCCTGCAGCGCGCGCTCACGAGCGGGCGCGTCGCCCACGCCTACCTCTTCCACGGGCCGGACGGCGTCGGCAAGCGGGCGACCGCGCTCGCCTTCGCGCAGGCGCTGCAGTGCCAGCGGCGGGCCGTGGGCGAGGCCGCCCCCTGCGGGGCCTGCTTGGCGTGCCAGAAAGTCGACCGCATGGTGCACCCCGACGTGCACCTCTACCTCCCGCAGCCCAACGACGCTTCGGCGGGCGACGTCGCCGCGCGGCTCCAGCGGCTCGCCGGGGACGCCTACGCCGAGGTCGACTTCCGCCGCCGCCCCTCGCTCGACGACCCGAGCAAAAGCTCGAACAAGCACACGATCTACAACGTCGACCGCGTGCGCGAGATCACGCGCGACCTCCGCTACAGCCCGGCCGAGGGGCGCTTCAAAGTCGCCGTGCTCACCGACGCCGACGCGATGAACGAGCCGTCGGCGAACGCCTTCCTCAAGGGCTTGGAGGAGCCGACCGAGCAGACGGTGATCGTCCTCACCGCCAGCCGCCCGGACCGCCTCCTCCCGACGATCCTCTCGCGCTGCCAACGGCTCCGCTTCGACGCGCTCGCGCCCGACGCGATCGAGCGGGCGCTCGTCGCGCGGGACGGGCTGGAGCCCGAGCGGGCCGCGTTCCTCGCGCGGATGGCCGACGGCTCGTACACCCGTGCCCTCACGCTCGCCGGGAGCGAGGACCTCGCCCGCCAGCGCGCCCACGTCGTCGCGTTCTTCCGCGCGGCCTTCACCGGCTCCGGCGCCCAACTCGACGACCTCATCGCCGACCTCGCCGGGCTCGGGCGCGAGGGGCTCAAGGGCGTGCTCGGGCTGATGCTCGGGTGGGTGCGCGACCTCGTGCTCGCCCGCCACGCCGGGGCCGACGCCGCCCTCGTCAACGTGGACCAGCAAGCCAGCGTGCTCCGCTTCGTCGACAACCTCCCGGACGCGCGGCTCGACGCGCTCGCCGACCTCGTCGAGCACGCCACCGAGCTCGTCGAGCGCAACGTGAACGCGACGCTCGTGCTGACCGTGCTCGCCGACGCGCTGCGGGCGGCGATGCAGGGGCGCGAGCGGCACCGGCTGTTCGCCCCGCTCGCAGACCCGGCGCCGGCCGGTTGAGGGCGCGGGCGTTCGAAGGAGCCGGGAAGAGCCGTCGATTGGGCGGAGGGCGAGAAACGTCCGCCCAGATCGAACGTACCGCACCCCTCCACGTCTCACCGCCCGTCGCTCATGCCGTACTCCGCCGAGATCAGCCGCACGTCGCCCGCGGCCATCGTCTTCCTGCTCGACCAGTCCGCGTCCATGAAGGACCCCTTCGGCGGGGCCGAGGAGCGGGGCGACGCCGCGCCGAGCAAAGCGCGCGTGCTCGCCGACACCGTCAACCGGCTGATCCAGAACCTCGTCCTCCGCTGCGCGAAAGAGGACGGCGTGCGCGACTACTTCTCCGTCGGGGTGATCGGCTACGGCGACCGCGTGCAGCCGCTGCTGCGACTCGATGACGACGCGTTGGACGACGGGGGCGAAACGGCCGTCGCGCACGTCGCCGAACTCATCCCCGTCTCCGCGCTCGCCGAGCGCCCGCTCCGCATCGAGGAGCGGCTCAAGCGCGTGCCCAAGCCTGCCCCCGCGGAGGCAGGGGGCGACGACGGGTTCGCCGAGCAGCGGACGAAGGTGCCCGTCTGGTTCGATCCCGAAGCCCGCAACGGCACGCCGATGTGCCAGGCGCTCGACTACGCCACCCAGGTCGTCCGGCAGTGGGTGGACCTCCACCCGCGCTCGTACCCGCCCATCGTGATCAACGTGACCGACGGCGAGGCCACCGACGGCGACCCGCTCCGTTTCGCTCAGACGCTCCGGGAGTACGGCACGGCCGACGGCGAGACGCTGCTGCTGAACGTCCACCTGTCGTCGTCCACGGAGGCTGCGATCGAGCTGCCGGACACGATCGAGGGGCTGCCGGACGAGCACGCGCGTAGGCTCTTCCAGATGTCGAGCACGCTCCCGTTCTCGATGCGCGCCGCCGCCGAGGCCGAGGGCTACGCGGTCGGCCTCGACACGCGCGGGTTCATCTTCAACGCCGACCCCGCGGCCCTCGTCCGCTTTCTCGAAATCGGCACGCGGCCGAGCACGCTGCGCTGATCCTCCCCCGATCGTTTCACCATCGCCCCCCGTCCATGCCCCCTTTCGTGTCCGACGTTCGCACCCACTGGCTGCCCAAGCAGGGCCACACGGCCGACGAGTACGAAGACGCCACCGCGCAGCCGGTCGAAGCGCCGGACGGGACGATCCGCGCGGCCCTCGCCGACGGCGCTACCGAAGCGGCGTTCGCCGGGGCGTGGGCGCGCACGCTCGTCGAGGAGTTCGTCGCGGCCGACGTGACGGTGCCCGAGACGTTCCACGAGGCGATCCACCGGACGCGGCGCGTGTTCGGGAGCCGCATCGCGGAGCACGCGACCGCGCTGCCGTGGTACGCGGCGGCGAAGGCGGAAGAGGGCGCGTTCGCCGCCTTTATCGGCCTCGTGCTCTACCCGAGCGGGGCGTGGCGGGCCGTCGCCGTCGGCGACTGCTGCCTGTTCCACCTCCGCGACGGCGACCTCCTCGAAGCCTGGCCCATCGACGACCCCGACGACTTCGGCAACCGCCCCGACCTCCTCGGCAGCCGCCTCGACATGAGCCAGCCCGAGGCGCAGACGACCTCGGCGCAGTGGGGGCCGGGCGACCGCTTCCTGCTCGCCTCCGACGCCCTCGCGGCCTACCTCCTCGCTAACGAGCCCGCCGCCGCCGCCGGGCTCGACGCCCCCGCCTTCGCGTCGTTCGTCGAGACGGCGCGCTCACGCGGGCTTCGGAACGACGACGTGACGCTCGTCGAACTCGCGATGCGGGCCTAGGTGCGTGGGGGACGATGACCGACTACCCGACCCCCAGCGACTACCAGGAGGCGCTGCAGTTTCCTGCGACGGCGTTCCTCGACCCGGTGCTCGCGGCGGGCACGCCGGCCCAGGGCCCGCTCGGCCTGCCGCAGCCCATCACCGGAGCGTTCGCCGCCGTCTTCCCCGTCGACACGCCGGGCGGCCGGTTCGCGGTGCGGTGCTTTCTGACTCGGGTGGACGACCAGGCCGCGCGGTACCGCGCCGTCGCCCGCCACCTCGCCGAGGCAGCACTGCCGCACACGGTCGCGTTCGACTACCAGCCCGAGGGTGTCCGGGTCGGCGGGAAGACGTACCCCGTGCTGAAGATGGCGTGGGCCGAGGGCGAGGGGCTGGCCGCGTTCGTCGAGCGGCATCGCCTCGACGCGGCCACGCTGCGCGCCCTCGCCGAGGCGTGGCGCACCCTCCTCGCCGATCTCGGAGCGGCGGGCATCGCGCACGGCGATTTGCAGCACGGCAACGTGCTCGTGCAGGATAACGACGGCGCGCTCCGGCTCGTGCTCGTCGACTACGACACCCTCTTCGTGCCCGCGCTCGCGGGGCGGACGAGCGCCGAGGTCGGCCACCGCAACTACCAGCACCCCGACCGCACGGAGACGGACTTCGACGCGTCGCTCGATCACTTCCCCGGGCTCGTCGTCTACACCGCCCTCCGAGCGCTCGAGGCGCAGCCGGACCTCTGGGCCGAGTTCAGCACGGGCGAGAACCTGCTGTTCCAGGCGGGCGACTTCTACGATCCGCAGGCGTCGCCGCTCTTCGCCGCGCTCCGGCAGATCGACGGGGTGCGACCGCTCGCGGAGGCCCTCGCGACGGCGTGCTATCTCGAACCCCGTGCGGTGCCGTCGTTGGAGGACGTGCTGCGCGGTGAGGTGCCAGGCACGTCGCGCCGAGCGGCCCGAGCGGCGAAACGAGCCGCCGGTGACGGCCGGGCGGCGGCGCGCAGCGGCTTCGAGGCGTGGGCGCTGCCGGCGTTCGTTGCAGCGGTGGCCGTGCTCGTCGCGGTCGGGGCGGCGGCCGGGTGGAAGTGGGCCGTTATTGCAACGATTATCGTCACCGCTGCTGGGGGATGGGCGGTGCAGCGCGGCTACGGTTCGCAGTCCACCGTACGGCGGCAGCGGCGGACGGCGCGCGAGGCCGCCGTGCTGACACAGTGGATCGCCGACCTCGACGACTCGCGCCGCGGCCTCGCGCGGGAGCGCCGCGACTTCCTCGACCGGCTCGATACGTTCCGCGCGGAGCGGCTCGCAGAGGTGCAGGCGCGCGCGCTCGAAGGACACCTCCGGCACCACTTCATCGGCGAGCTCGACACGGTCGAGGGGGTGGGGCACCGGGCCGTCGTGCGGCTCAAAGCCGTGGGTATCCGCAACGCGTTCCACGCCTCCCCGGACCGAGTGGCCGAGGCGCGCGGCATCACGTCCGAGTCGCGCCGGCTCATCGGCGCGTGGCGCGACGGCCTCGCCGCCGAGGCCGCCGCCGACGTGCCCGGCGACCTCTCGCCCGCCGAAGAGCAGCGGCTCAACCGGCAGATCGAGCGCTGCCTCCAATCGCTCGACGCCGAGGCGGCCCGCGTCGCCGCCAAAGCCGAGGTGCAGCGGGGCGAGCTCGCCCGCATCCGCGCGCAGCACGGCGCCCTCCCGACGCTCACGCTGAGCAGGTACGTTCTCTACCTACTCCGCGTCCGGCCGCTGCCGCAGACGTCCTCCGAGCGCGCGGCGCCCATCCTCCAGCGGCCGGGCGCCGACCGGCAGCCGCCCGCTCGGCCGTCCGGCCCCGAACCGCTCCCCGACGCGGCGTGGTGGGAGCAGGCGTGACGGGTCAATCGCCGCCCCGCACGCAGCGGAAGCCGATCGTTTCGGAGCGAACGTCCTGCAGCGTGCTGGCGCGGGTGTAGACGGGCAGCTGCGCTTCGGGCGAGCGGAAGCTGCCGCCGCGGACCATCCTCAAGTCGTCCCGGGGGCCGCCGCCGAGGTCGTACCACTCCGGCTCGGCGCCGGGCTCGGGGTAGGACTGGTAGAACGCGCCGATCCATTCGTAGGCGTTGCCGGTCATGTCTTAGAGCCCGAGCGGGTTCGGCGCGCGGCGGGCGGCCGTCGTCGTGCGGAGGGGCTCGCTCTCGTGGAACCACGCGTAGCGGGCGAGGTCGCCGAGGCTGTCGGTGCCGGCGTAGCGCTGGGCAGCGGGGCCGCCGCGCGCGGCCCACTCCCACTCGCGCTCGTTCGGGAGGCGGGCGTCGATCCAGTCGCAGAAGGCAGCGGCCTCGTCCCACGTCACGAGCACGACGGCGCGCGCACCACGGCCGAAGTCGCCGCTGTCGGGCCGGGCGACGCCGTCGGTTGCGTCGGCGAAGGGGTCGAACTCGGCGAAGGTGACCTCGCGCGCCATCATCTCGAACGGCTCGACGGTGACGGGGTGGACGGGGAGGGCGTACGGGTCCTCATCGTCGGGGGCGCCCATCGTGAAGGTGCCACCCAGAATCGATACGAAGACGGGCTCGGGTTTGGGCGGCCCGGAGCGCAGAAGGGCACAGCCGGAGGCGACGAGGAGCAGGGCGAGGGAGAGAGGGCGAACGGGCCGATAGCGCATGAAAGGCGAGAGGGGGGCAGAGTCGAAGGGGATGGTCGCAGACGAGACACGTGGCAGCCGGCAACGTTGCTGCCTTTCGAGGCAAGGCGACGAACGGCCAGACCGTCGCGAGTTCGGAGGGATACGGGTCGAGCGTGGTGCCGCGAACAGGATCGCCTCGGTGCAGAAGGACACGCCCTCCGCCGATATCGTCGATGAGTCGGAGTAGGGCGCGTCCGTATCACGTCGTCCGCGGTGCGGCGTCACTCGTACGTGCTGTGGACGACGTGCGCTCCCGCCCGGATGTGCCAGCGGCCCCCGGCCAGGACGCGATGCACGTCGGCATTGAGGAGGGGTAACAAGCGCGGGTCAGGTAGGAGAAGAAGGAGAAAGCACCGCCTCGAAGCGGTCTGCGATGGCTTCGATGTCGAAGTGACGCTCGGCATAGTCGCGTGCGTTCGCGCCGAAGCGCTCGCGGAGCTGGGCGCCCCCGGCGAGCGCTTCGGCGCTGCGGACGAAGCCTCCGACGTCGCTCGGTGGCACCACGAGGCCCGCCTGGTTCTTCGCGACGATGCGCGAGGCCAGGTTCTCGGGAGGGACCGCGAGGAGGAGCGACCGCCCGGCGCAGAGGTACGTCAGCACCTTTGAGGGAACGGAGAATACCCCGGCGTCGGGCTCCAGCACGGCCACGAGCACGTCCGCCGCGCCGAGCACGTCGGGCAGCTCTTCGAAGGGCTGGAAGGGGAGCAGGCGCAGGTTCGGCCGTGACCCCTGGCGCTCGCGGAGCCACTCGCTCCCCGCCCCCTGCGAGACGACCACGACCTCGGCGTCGGGAAACCGCTCGGCGAGGGCGAGGAGCAGGGCCGGGTTGTGCTTCATCCCGAGGGTGCCCGAGTAGACGAAGCGAAGGCCGTCCGAGAGCCCCTGGCGCTGGGCCCAAGCGTTATCGCGCGGGCGGGGCGGCATCTCCTCGAGCGGGGCCCAGTTGGGGATGGTCTGCACCCGTGGGTGCGCGCCGATGGACGGGACGGCCTCGCGGAAGTCGTCCGTGATGAGCACGAGGGCGTCGCTCCGTTCCAGCAGCGACCGCTCCATGCGGGCGTAGTGCGCCCCCACGACGGCGCCGAGCACGGGGACCCTCTCACGCAGCAGGCGCTCTGCAGCCAAGCCGATTAAGTCTTGTACCCAGAACACGAAACGGGCGCTTACCTCGCGTGCCACGTTAAGTAAGCGTCGCTGCGCGTCAAGCGGGGTGTTCGCCGAAAGGACCGCGTCGGGGCGGAAATCCCGCGGGGCCGACGCGGCGAGGCGGCCGTAGGCGCGCTCCTGCTGCCAGCGCTTTACGAACGCCTGCTTGTCGATGGGCTCGGGGAGCGAGATGCCCCGGATTTCGAGCGTGTCGGGATCGTCCGGCTGCAGCGCCATCGCCTGAGGCGTCGTCGGGAGCGAGGCGCAGTAGGCGTGGAGGACGGTGTGCCCGCGCCGGGCGAGCGCTCGGCTGAGTTGGATCTGAAACGGGTGTCCGGCGAAGTCGTGGACGAGGATGCGCATGGGGTCGTCGTGGAAGAGGGCCCGAAGATACGGTGCGGCCGACGCGCCGCCGGGTCAGCGCTGCCCACTCACTGGATCCTCACATCCTTCCGTCGGTCGAGGTCGCGGAGGAGCCAGCCGAGGGCGATCGCCGCGGCGAGCAGCAAGCCGAGCCCGGTGCCGGTGCGCCCGAGGATCACGTGCCCCGTGCCGAAGAGCGCGAGGTAGACCACGGCGCTGCCGACGAGCCAGTACGCCCCCAGCCGGGCGAGCCCTTCGTCGGGTGATACGGCCGGGTTGCGCGCGGCCACGGGCCGCCAGCCCGGCCCGCCGGGGCGGATCCGCCGGAAGAACGCGTCGAGCACAGCGGCATCGGTGGGGCGTGTCACGAACGTCGCCGCCAGCCACACGGCCGTCGTGATCGCGGAGATGCCGAAGAGGTTCGTGGGGAAGTCGGCGGTGAGGAAGGGGACGGACACCCCACCGAGCTGGAGGCCGACGAGCACGAGCGGGGTGACCGTCGCGGCGAGCTCGCTCCACGCGTTCACGCGCCACCAGTACCACCGCAAGATGAGCACGAGCCCGAGCCCGGCCGAGGCGCTCAGCACGAGCCCCCACGCCCCGCTGATCGAGTCGAGGCGGGAGGCGACGAGGAAGCCGGAGACGGCGAGCCCGAAGGTGACGAGGCGCGACGCCGCGACGTAGTGCCGCTCCGTCCGGTCGCGCACCGCGAAGCGGCGGTAGAGGTCGTTGACGAGGTACGACGTGCCCCAGTTGAGCTGGGTCGAGATCGTGCTCATGAACGCGGCGAGGAACGCGGCGAAGAGGAGCCCGAGCAGGCCGGGCGGGAGCGTCTCGCGCATCACGAGGACGTAGCCCTCGCGCGGGTTCGCTATGCCGGGGTAGAGCACGAGCGCCACGAGCGCGACGATGATCCACGGCCACGGCCTGAGGCAGTAGTGCGCCACCACGAACCACAGCGTCGCCAGGAGCGAATCACGCTCGGTCCGGGCGCTCAGCATCCGCTGGGCGATGTAGCCGCCGCCGCCCGGCTCCTGCCCCGGGTACCAGCTCGCCCACCACTGCACGCCGACGTAGGCCGCGAACGCCGCCGCCGACAACGTCAGCACGCCCGCGCTCTCCACCATACTGCCGGTCCCGATCTCGGGCAGGAACCGGAAGGTCGAAGCCGGCAACTGCTCGACGAGCCCCGCGATCCCGCCCACTTGGGGGAGGTCGAGCGCGAAGACGGCGAGTGCGACCGAGCCCACCATCGCCATCACGAATTGGAACACGTCGGTGACGGCGATGCCCCACAGCCCGGACAGCAGGGAGTACGCCGCAACCAAGAGGATCAGCAGCCCTACGACGGCGAAGGGCGCGCCGAACTCGACCCCGAGGACCGCGAACGACGCGCGGCCGAAAAGCGTGAGGCCGGGGAAGAGCACGCGGACGACCGTCTCCATCGCGAGCGTCACCCACCCGATGATGATGCCGTTCATGAAGAGCCCGAAGTAAACCGCTTTGATGCCGCGGAGCGCGGCGGCGGCGGGGCCGTCGTAGCGGAGCTCTACGAACTCGACGTCGGTCAGCACCCCGCTCCGGCGCCACAGCCGGGCGAAGAAGAACACCGTGCCCATCGCCCCGAGCGCGGCGTACCACCACAGCCAGTTGCCCGCGATCCCCTCGTTCGCGACGAGCTCGGCGACGGCGAGCGGCGTGTCGGCCGCGAACGTCGTCGCGACCATGCTCGTCCCGGCGAGCCACCACGGGAGGTTGCGGCCGGTGAGGAAGAACTCGCCCGTGTCGCGCCCGGCGCGGCGGTAGAAGTAGAGCGCGAGGCCGAACGAGAACGCGAGGTAGCCGCCGACGATGAGCCAGTCGAGGGGGGCGAGGGCCATACGAGACGCGGTTCAGGGGAGGGGCGCTCAAGGTACCCCTCCCGCCGAACCGCAGTCAGCAACAATCCGAGCGGGAGCCGGTCAGGGGGCCGTCTGGAACACCCAGAGGACGGCGAGGCCGACGAGGCCCGCGCTCGTGTAGATCGTGGCGAGGAAGCGACCGTAGGCGTTCATGGCGTGAGGGCGTTGGTGGTGGGGGGAGCCGCCGGGGGACGAGCGGCCGATCTGCCCTCCGTCTCAGCAAAGATGCTGCCGTGAGATTCATTCTGAGACACCGATCGGGCGCCTCCCCGTTCACCCGCCCCAAAATGGTAGGCGCACGTGACGGGGAGGCCTCAGCGATCAGACGCGGCTCCGTTGCCGCTGCGCCCTCGCGCGAGTAGCTTCCATCTCCATTCGTACCGAAATCCCCCTATCGACACGCCACCTCACCCGTGACCGCCCGTTCGTTTCGCTTTCTCGTTCTGATACTTCCGGTCCTGCTCGCCGGCTGCCTGCTGCTCGCCTCGCAAGTCGGCCAGCCGCCGGACGAACGGGGCGCACCCGCCGCGCGCACCGCGACGGTCGCGGACAGCACCCACCCCGACGCGGTGACCGCCGCATACGGCATGGTCGTGACGGGGCACCCCGAGGCGTCGCGCGTGGGGATGGAGGTGCTGCGGCGCGGGGGCAACGCCGTCGACGCGGCCGTGGCCGCGGGGTTCGCCCTCGCCGTCACGCTCCCGAAGGCGGGCAACGTCGGGGGCGGCGGGTTCATGGTGATCCGCCTCGCCGACGGCACGGCGACGACGATCGACTTCCGCGAGACGGCGCCCGCCGCCGCCACGCGCGACATGTACCTCGACGCCGACGGCGAGCCGGTCCGCGAGCGGAGCCGGCGCGGCCACCTCGCCGTCGGCGTCCCCGGCACCGTCGCCGGGCTGCTCTACGCGCTCGACGCCTACGGCACGCTCCCCCGCGCCGACCTCGTCGAGCCGGCGATCCGCCTCGCCGCCGACGGCTTCCGGCTGACCGACAAGCAGACGGGCCACCTCAACCGCTACCGCGACAGCTTTCTCGACTATCCGAGCACCGCGCAGTATTTCATCAAAGCCGACAGCGGCTACTTCGTCCCCGACGAGACGTTCGTGCAGCGCGACCTCGCCGACGTGCTCCGCCGCGTCCGCGACGACGGCCACGACGGGTTTTATCGCGGGCGTACCGCCGACCTCATCGTGGCCGAGATGGAGCGCGGCGGCGGCCTCATCACGCACGCCGACCTCGCGGGGTACCAGCCTGTCGAGCGCGAGCCCGTCTTCGGCACGTACCGCGGCTACCGCGTGATCTCGATGCCGCCGCCGTCGTCCGGCGGGATCGCGCTGATTCAGTTGCTCAACGCCGTCGAGCCCGTCGACCTCGGCGCGCTCGGGTTCCACACGGCCGCGTCGATGCACCGGATGGCCGAGGCCGAGCGGCGCGTCTTCGCCGACCGGGCCGTGTGGGTGGGCGATCCGGATTTCGAAGACGTGCCCGTCGAGGGGCTGCTCTCGAAGGCGTACATGCGGAGCCGGATGGCGAGCTTCGACCCGCGCCGCACCACGCCGAGCGCGACGATCGCGGCGGGCACACCGGCGGGCGCTCCGGCCTACGAATCGACCGAGACGACGCACCTCTCGGTGGTCGACGCCGAGGGCAACGCCGTCAGCCTCACCACGACCATCAACGACTGGTACGGCTCCAAAGTGGCCGTCGACGGCGCGGGCTTCCTCCTCAACGACGAGATGGACGACTTCACCGCGAAGCCCGGCGTGCCGAACCTCTGGGGCAGCGTGACGCGCGAGACGAACGCGATCGAGCCCGGCAAGCGGATGCTCTCGTCGATGACGCCGACGGTCGTCGAAGACCCCGAGGGCGCGCTCTTCCTCGTCCTCGGCTCGCCCGGCGGGCCCCGCATCATCACGACGGTGTTTCAAACGATCACGGGGATGATCGACTTCGACCTGTCGCTGCCGGAGGCCGTCGCGGCGTCGCGCTTCCACCACCAGTGGGACCCCGACGAGCTGAGCTACGAGACCGACGTGACGGCGGCCGAGGTCGCGCCCGGTGCGGGGTTCCGGTCCGCCACGCTCGACAGCCTCCGCGCGCTCGGGTGGGCGCTCGACCCGTTCGGGAATACGGGCGCCGTATCGGCCGTCCACGTCCAGCCCGACGGCAGCCTGCTCGGCGCGTTCGACCGCCGCCGCGACGTGACGCCGGTGGGGTACTGACGCCGCGAACGATCAGAGCCGGCATCCGTGTAAACCCTCGCCCCCTTCGTATCGCCCAAGCCCTCCCTCTTCGTTTATGCCCTTCGACCCCGCCCGAGTCCGCGCCCTCTGCTTCGACGTGGACGGCACGCTCTCCGATACCGACGACCAACTCGTGGGGCGGATCGCCGCCTTTCTCGACCGGCTGCCGATGCTCAGTGGCAAGTCGGCGAAGCAGTTCGCGCGGCGGATCGTGATGGACGCCGAGACGCCGGTGAACACGGTCTACGGCCTCTCCGACCGCCTCGGCATCGACGACGAGCTCGCCCAGGTGCGGAGCTACCTCGACCGGCTGAAGGCGACGGAGCCCGAGCCCATCGAGCACCTCGTCGTGCCCGGCATCGACGAGATGATCCGCGCGCTCGCCGCGCACTTCCCGATGTGCGCGATCTCCACCGGGGGCGAGGAGCGCGTGGCCGATTTCTTCGACCACTTCGGCATCCGCGCGCCGTTCACCGCGCTCGTCACGGCGCAGACGACCGAGCGGATGAAGCCGTACCCCGACCCCGTGCTCTACGCCGCCGAGCGGATGGGCGTCGCGCCCGAGGACTGCGTGATGATCGGCGACACGGTCGTGGACATCCTCGCGGGCAAGGCCGCCGGGGCGCAGACGATCGGCGTGCTCTGCGGCTTCGGCACCGAGGACGAGCTCCGCCGCGACGGCGCCGACCTGATCGTGGACGTGACGCCGGACGTGGTGGACATCCTGCTCACGGCGGAGGGCGAGCCGCGCCGTGAACCCCACCCGCGAACGGCTGCGAGCGCAGGGGCGCGCGGCGACGGAACGGACGTGTAGCGCGAGGATCGTGCCCGCGCCTTACCGCTCGTCCGGTGGCCCGAGCGACGCTAGTTGACCCCGACTTCGCCGAAGCCGCAGTCCTCCATCACCTCCAGCATCGTCATGCTGAACGCTTCGACGTCGACGGAGAAGCCATCGCGGGCCATCACCTCGTCGGCGCGGGCGTCGCGGTCGGGGAGGAAGCTGATGAGGAACATGGCGTAGGCGTCGTCCTCCATCCGTTCCTCGGCCGTCGTCTCGGCGCATACGCAGGCGGCCGTCGCAGCCGCGTCGTCGCCGAGCTCGCCGGCGAGGGCCTCGCGGCACGAGGCGACGAACTCGCTGGCCTCGGGCGGGGCGGGTTCGGGGTCCGCGCACGCAGCGAGGGCGAGCACGAGGAGCACGGCGGCGAGCGGCTTCATGAGGCGGCGCGGGTTCGGAGGCGAAGAGGGGGAAGGTACCACCCGGCTCGCAAGCCGTCACAGCGACCACTCCGGGAAAGCGGCGGCGAGCGCGCGGGGCGGAGGTGCGTGACGAGGTGCCGGTCCCGCGTGAGGAGGACGCGCCCCTCGGCGTCGGCGCGCGCGACGAGATCGGGGTCATCGACGTCCGTTTCATACGCGGTGTCGTGGCCGAGCACGCGGAGCCAGCGCGCGAGCCGGCCGAGCATGACGTCGGCGGAGAAGCGGGAGCCGTCGGGAGGCATCACGATCGCCGGTAGTCGGCCGGTCGGAGCCGCCCCGACGCGTCGGCGACGTTCGTCTCGACGCCCGGCACCACGTCGGTGTTGTGCGCCGCCGCGCAACTCCACACCGCCCCCCGCCGATGGACGACGAACGTGAAGACGTTGGTGCGCGGTTGCGGGGCCTCGACGCTCCCGACGGGCGCTTGGCCGGTGAGCCGCATCCGAGCGTGGACGATGGCGACGTCGTCACGGAGTCGCTTCACGGTCGTCCGCACGAGCTTCAGCATGGAGCGGGGGAAGATGCGCGCGAGCCCGTAGGCGTGGGCGCGCTCGATGGCGGCCCGGTCGTGCCACCAGAGCCCGACGACGTTGACGAACTCGGCGTCCTCGTCGAAGAGAGCCGCGAGGGCGGGGGCGTCCCGGCGGTTCCACGCCGCGACGAACGCTTCGGGGATGCGCTCCGGGGTCTCGAGCAGACGGTCCGTCAAAGCGGGTTCGAGGCCGGTGGTGTAGAGGTGCGGGGGTCGATCTCCCTAGGCGGGTGGTACGTCGCGTCGGGCGCGTCGGGATCCGCAGGGGCTCCGGCGATCGGGCCCGTACGCTCGAAACCCCCGGTGCACGCATTCGTAGCGCCGACCGAAATACTCCCGGTGAAGAGTCGACGCACTCTCGAGACGGCAACTCGGATGGTCGGCGGTAGTCCTACCTTCGCCGCTGCACCTAACCCCGCTCTGATGCGCCTCGCTACCCTCACGGTCCTCGCCGCTCTCTTCGCCTCCTCCGTTTCCGCGCAGGGCCGCCCGCAGAGCGGCGTCACCGGCCGCGTCCTCGACGACGCCAGCGGCGAGCCGCTGCCCCTCGCCACCGTCGCGCTCTACCGGTTGCCCGACACGACGTTCGTCACCGGCGCGGCGGCCGACACGGCGGGGGCGTTCAGCGTCGTCCCGCTCCGCCCCGGCGACTACCAGGTCCGCGTAAGCGTCGTCGGGTACGCCACCGAGCGGCTCGATGTGTCGGTGCCTCCCGGCTCGCCCACAGACCTCGGCGAGATCCGGCTCGCCGAGTCGGCCGAGTTGCTCGACGGCGTGGCGGTCGAGGCCGAGCGGGAGCTGATCGAGCAGCGCGCCGACCGCACGGTGTACAACGTCGCCGAGCAGCCGATCACCTCGGGCGGCAACGTGCTCGAAACGCTCAAAACGCTGCCCTCCGTCGAGGTCGATCAGGACGACGCCATCTCCCTCCGCGGCGGCCGCAACGTCGCGATCCACGTCAACGGGCGGCCCGTGCCCGTCGGCGGGCCCTTCCTCGCGGCCTACCTCAAGCAGATCGGCGCCGACGCCGTCGAGCGCGTCGAGGTTATCCCGAACCCGTCGGCGCGCTACGAGCCGGACGGGCTGAGCGGCATCATCAACATCGTGCTGAAGGAGGACGCCCCCGACCGCGGGCTCTCGGGCGGGCTCACGCTCGGCGGCGGCACGCGGCCCGAGGCCAACGTCGGGCTCAACCTCGCCTACCAGCGCGGCCGGTTCGACGTCTACGGCTCCTACGGCTACTTCTACAACCGCTTCGACTTCGACGGCTCGACCGAGCGCGACTACCTCGGCCAGACCTCCGAGTTCCTCACGCTCGACAACGTGCAGGACGGCGACCGCCTCTTCGCCAGCCACTTCGGGAATGCGACGGTCGAAACCACCCTCGCCGAGCGGACGACGCTCTCGCTCAGCGGGAACGTCTCGGTGCGCGACGGCGGCGGCGAGAACCTCCAGTCGATCCTCTCGGTCTACCGCGACGGCGGCCGGCAGACCCTCGCCGAGCGACTCTCCGACACCGACACCGGCGGGACGAACACCACCGGCACGCTCGCCTTCCAGCGCCGCTTCGACGAGGACGGCACGCACGACCTCAGCGCCGAGGCGCGCGTGTCGCTCAACACGAACACCGACGACCAGCTGTTCGCGGGCTCGTTCGACGGGTCGCCGCTGCGGTCGAGCTTCCTCGACGAGTCGGACCGCGGCGAGTCGTGGCTGCAGGTCGATTACACGCGCCCGCTGCCGGGCGACGTCCGCCTCGAAACGGGGGCGAAGGCGACGTGGGAGACGATCGCGAACGACGTCCGTTTCGGTGAGGGCGGCGACGCGGGCTTGGGTGAGGTCACGCGCGACGGGTTCGACTACGACCGCTCGATCGTCGCGGGCTACCTCCAGGCCGCCGTGCCCTTCGGCTCGGCGTTCGAGGTGCAGGCCGGGCTCCGCGCCGAGCACGCCGCGCGCCAGTTCGCGATCGACGGCGAGGGCGAGTCGAACGACTTCGACTACACGAGCCTCTTCCCGAGCGCGTTCGTGATCTACAACGTCGGGCCCGGCACCTCGGTGAAGGGCAGCTACAGCCGCCGCATCAACCGGCCCGGCACGTGGTTCCTCTCGCCCTTCGCCAGCCCCGAGGACGCCACCGTCGCGCGGCGCGGCAACCCCGGCCTCCGCCCCGAATACACCGACTCGTTCGAGCTCGCGCTGCAGTACAGGTTCGTCGCGACGGTGACGCCGTTCTACCGCCGGACGACCGACGTCATCGCGCGCCGCTTCCTCGTCGAGGACGGGCGGACGTTCTTCACGAGCGACAACTTCGCCACCGAGCAGTCCTACGGCGCCGACCTCACCCTCGCCGCCGCGATCCCCGGGACCCCGGTGCGCGGGTTCGTCTCGGGCAGCGTGTTCCGCTCCGAGACCGACGGCGGCGCGACCGACCCCACGATCGACTTCGGCGTCACGTCGTGGTCGGCGCGGGCGAGCGTGCAGGCGCAGCTCCGCGCGGGCACGTCGCTCCAGTTCTTCGGCTTCTTCCGCGGGCCGCGCGCGATCGCGAACGGCCGCTCCTCCGGCTTCGGGTTCACGTCGGTCGGGCTCCAGCAGAAGCTCATGGACGACGCGCTCTCGCTCAACCTCCGCGTCACCGACCCCTTCGCGACGACGCGCTTCGAGTTCGAGTCGGAGAACGACGTCTACACCGAGCTCGGCGTCCGCGACCCGGCGCAGCGCTCCGTCGCGGCGACGCTGACGTGGACGTTCGGCAAGCCCGCCGAGCGCCGCCGCCAGCCCCAGCCGCAGCAGGGCGGCGGCGGCGGGATGGACGACGGCGGCATCGGCCTCTGAACGACCGACAGGCGGATGACGGCTCCCCGCCCGCGACCTCGCACCGCCCGCCCTCAACGATCTCGGCCGCTCGTCTAGAGCGAGTGGCGGAGCTGGTCGAAGGGGAGGACGAACCCCGAGGCCACGTTCGAGAGGTGCGAGCCGTAGCGCCCGATGAACCGCGCCGTCAGGGCGAGCACGATGCCCTCGTTGCCGCCGATGTCGTCGCGCGCCGCGAGGCCCGTGACGTAGTCGGCGGTCAGCGCTTTGATCGCGTCGTTGGCGGTCATCACCTTCCGCGCGCGGTCGGCGTCCTGTCCGTTGAGCGCGGCGCGGGTGTCCTCGGCCATGGTGAGCACCCGGTCGCGGATCTGCTCTAATGGTGCGATCCGGTCGATGAGCGGGCGGCCCTGGCTCAGCTGCGCCACCTTCGCGATGCTCTTGGCGAGGTCGCCCATCCGCTCCACCTCCTGCACGATGGCGTTGAGCGTGAGCCCGAACGCGACGTCCTGGCTCGGGGCCACGGAAAAATGCGTGAGCAGGGCCCGGCGGATCTCGGCCTCCTTCTCGTTCACCGAGTCGTCCTCGCGCTTGAGGTCGAGCTCGAGCGCCTCGCCGTCGAGCAGGCAACGCGTCGCCGCGTCGAACATCCGGTGGGTCGTCTCCAGCATCGCGTCCAGGTCCCGAATCGATCGCTGGATGAGGGGGGGCGGGGTCTCGGAGAAGAAGCCGAAGAAGTTGAAGCGCATGGGGAAAGGCGGTCGGAGGTGCGAAGGGTTGAAGACGTCAGAAGGAAGCCGACAGCGTGAAGCGGGCGACGAGCGCGTCGTCGCCTCTGACGTCGTCCGGGTCTTCCCAGTAGACGTTGGGCATGAGGAAGAGGCCAGGAGCGGGCTGATATGAGGCGGCGAACAACACGTACGTGGGCCCCTCCGGCTCGTCCTGCTCCTCGATGGGGATCTCGGTCGTGGTGGAGAGTCGCTGCCAGTGGGAGCGCGCCACGAGGTCGAACCGTGGGGTTAACGATACCACGGCGAACACCCCGACGCCATAGAGGTCCTCGTCGTCGGTGGCGTGTCCGGTGTGCTGCCACACCCCCTCGACGCCGAGGCGGTAGCGCTCGGTCTCGACCCCGGCGAAGGCTGAGGCCGTCAGCGCGTCGTCGCGCTCGTCGTCGTAGCTCGCGTAGTCGGCGTGGAGGGAGAGGGCGAACGGCTCCGGCAGCCACTGGAGCCGGCCGTAGACCCGCTTGTGCTGGTCGTCTTCGACGCGCACCCCCTCGTTGTTGCCGACCATCAGCCCGTAGCCGAGGTCGCCCGCGACGGGCCCGCGCACGGACGCGCCGAAGTCGCGCGACGAAACCGCGCCGGAGGCGTTCGCGAGGGTGCGGGCGAGGCTGCGGTACCCCCATACGGACTCGGCGACCCGGTACGCCGGGGGCGGGTGCAACCCGAAGGTCAGCCTATGCCCGCCCCCGGGCTCCCACCAGACGTAGAGGTCTTTGACGAAGGGGGCGGGGAGGCCTCGCTCCGTGTTCGTGCGCGCGTTGACCTCGAGGCGGGCGCGGCTGCTGAACGCGGTGCCCGTAGCCGCGTCGGCGGTGAGGTAGAGGCGGCGTAGGGAGAACTCGCCGTGGGGGTTCTCGTCGTGGGAGTGGAGCGGCTGGGCGTAGTCGAGGTACGCCAGCGTGCTCCACGAGATCGTGGGCTGGGCGGTGGCGGCCCCTGCGCCGCCGAGCGCGAAGAGAAGCGCCAACAAGCCGAGAAGTCGAGGCATGGCAGGCCGGACGTGGGAGATGAATCCATGTTACCAAAGTGTTACCGAATTGTTATGAGCGTGGGTGAAAATGCGCGAAGAACCCATACACGCGGGACGGGGGAAGCCCCGGCGGGACCGCACCGCGGGGCGAGCCGGGAGCGGGCCGACGAGCCCCTAGGGGACTTTCGGGTGTTCCCCCATGCACAGTCGATGTCTGCAACTTGCACTCGGGACGCGTTCCGAGTGCATATTCAACCAGACACCTCCCCCTCTCTCCGCACGTCCACCTCCATGCGAAGCGTCGCCTCTCAAGGCCTTTCCTGGCACGTGGTTCGAGTCCCGCAGCAGGAACCGCCGCGTGACCGCCTCTACCGGTTCACCTACGCCATCATCAACGCCTACGACTCGGCGGGGCGTCCGCCCGATTTCCACGTGTACCGCTCGCTAGGCCCGAACTCGCTCTACGCGTACATGTCGCCGCGGGCGACCGAACTGGTGGCGGGGATGCTGGCGGAGGAGGGGTTCACGCTCACCCCCCTCGGGCCGGGGTTCGACGTGGAGTTTCTGACGGAGCGGGGGCTCGACGAGATGCTACCGATGGGACGGTAGGTCTGCGCCGACAACGGCGCGTGCGGCACGGAGCGGGGGAGGGGCTGAGGAAACGGCATGGGCTGAGCGGGCGTCGCCCCGTTCCCGGCGGCGACGCCGGATCAGAGCGGCTACCCCGACGGGCCGCGCGCGACCTCGCTCCGCGTCGGTGCCCAGGTGGGGGTCCACCCCGCCTCCGAGTTCGGTCTCGACGTGGGGCTCTCGTTCAAGAGCCCGCAGTTCTTCCAGGACTTCGAGTACGACGTGGAGGACCGGGCCTTTGCCCACACCCTCGGTTACCCGATGATCCTGTCGGCGGCGCTCGCCTACGACGGCATCGACCGGACGTCACCGGCTTCGGGTGGGAGAGCATTGGGGGCGCCGCCGTCGGGCTCGAATACGCCGTCACCGACCGGCTGCCCGTGCGCCTCGGCTACGCCTTCAACGAGAACCCCATCGGCGGCGACATGGCGTTCCACAGCGTCGCCTCGCGGCGATCGTGCAGCACCACCTGAGTGCGGGCCTCTCGTACCTGTTCGACGGGCACGTCACGGCCTCGGCTGCCGCGCAGTACGCTCCGCGCAACGTGCAGAACGCGCCGCACAACGAGGGAGAAACGAAAAACGCCCCTCGCGATAGCACGAGGGGCGTTCTCTTGCCTTCAGGCTCCCCGGGTAGGATTCGAACCTACGACCCTGCGGTTAACAGCCGCATGCTCTACCGCTGAGCTACCGAGGAATGATCCGGCCGATGCCTATCGGACCGTGCTCGCAAAAGTAAGGGGGGCACGGAGACGGACGCAAGTACCTTGCGACCCTTATTAAATCATTCACCGAACCCGGGTCCCACGGGGACGGAATAGAGAGTGAGCCGGGCAGGCGGTGCGAAGAATCGAAGGACACGTTGCCTGCGGCCGCACGGAGCCCAGCGGCATGTTGCGATATGCGGTGTGCAGACGGTAGCTTGGAACCTTGCCTGCCCACGTGGCGGAACCGGTAGACGCGCTACATTCAGGATGTAGTGAGCTAACGCTCGTGGAGGTTCGAGTCCTCTCGTGGGCACAGGAGCTTCGCTCCTGAGAAGCGGCCCTCTCGATCTATGGGGGGGCCGCTTTTCCATGGCCATATCGTAAAACCGTATTCTAGTTTGCCTCGGAACTAAAGCGCGCGGCGAGCCATGCCCACGCGTGCCCGGCGCCCCCATCTAGAGGTACCCGTATTGAGTGAACAAAACGGTCTGCTTCGCCAACTCGGCTTCTGGGACGCGCTGACGATCGGCGTCGGCACGATGATCGGGGCGGGGATCTTCCTGCTCTCGGGCGTGGCCGTGGCGCTGACCGGGCCGGCCGCGATCTTCTCGTACCTCGCCGCCGGCCTCGTCTGCGTGATCACGGCCGCCAGCACGGCCGAGCTGGCGACGGGGATGCCGACGTCGGGCGGCGACTACTACTTCGTCTCGCGCGCGCTCGGGCCGGCGTTCGGGGCGGTCTCGGGGATCGGGATCTGGCTGAGCCTCACGTTCGCGATCGCGTTCTACCTGTTCGGACTCGGCGAGTACCTCGCGCTCTTCTCCCCGCTGACGCCGTTCTGGGGCGCGTTCGCGGGGGGGCTGCTGCTCGTCGCGCTCAACATCATCGGCGCGAAGGAGTCCGGCCGCCTGCAGGTGGTCATCGTGCTCATCCTCTTCGTCATCCTCGGCGGGTTCAGCGCCCTCGCCGCGTTCAACATCGAGGCGGGGAACTACACCCCGTTCTTCCCTTTCGGCACGACGCCGATCGCGTCGACGACGGCGCTCGTGTTCGTCTCGTTCCTCGGCTTCGTCAAGATTGCCGCCGTGGCCGAGGAGATCAAGGACCCGGCGAAGAACCTGCCGCGGACGCTGATCGGCTCGGTCCTCCTCGTGACGCTGCTCTACGTCATCATCGTGCTCGTCATCGCCGGGCTCTTCGAGCAGTCGACGATCGGGGCGGTGCGGGACCCGCTGACGGCGGCGGCGCGCTCGCTCCTCGGCCCGTTCGGCGCAGGCGTGATCATCTTCGCCGGCCTCCTCGCCACGCTCTCCTCGGCGAACGCGAGCATCTTCGCGGCCTCGCGCATCAACCTCGCGATGGCGCGCGACCGGATGGTGCCGAACTGGCTCGCGGCGATCCACCCGAAGCGGCTGACGCCCTACCGCGCCATCCTCGTCACGGGCGGGCTCACGCTGGGGCTCCTGCTGATCGAGAACCTGGAGACGCTCGCGAAGACGGCGAGTGTGCTCCAACTCTACAGCTACGCCGCTCTCAACGTCGGCTGCGCGTTCCTCCGCGCGGCGCAGCCCGAGTGGTACCGCCCGACGTATCGGACGCCGGGGGCGCCGTTCGTCCAGGTCTTCGCCGCGGTCGCGTGCCTCGGCATCGTCGCGTACTCGGGGCTGTTCGCGCAGGCGGCGCTCGTCGGGCTGATCCTCTTCAGCCTCGGGTGGTACGCCGTGTGGGGGCGGGACCGCGTCGAGATCGAGCACGCCGTCTCGGCCTTCCGTGCGCGCTTCACCGACGCGGGGTGGGGCGCGTTCGTCAAGCCGGCGCCGGTCTACACGGCCGAGGAGGAGGGCGCCATGCCCATCCGCGTAGTGGTCGACACGAAAGACCCGCGCCGCGTGCTCGTCGCGCTCGCCAACCCGGCCCACGGCGCCGACCTCCTCCGGATCGGCCGTTACGTCGCCACGGGCGCCGACGCGGGTGGCGACGTGCTCGGCCTGCACCTCGTCCGCGTGCCGCTGCAGACGCCGCTCACCGTCGCCCGCGACCGCTTCGCGGAGGAGCGCCCCGCGGTAGAGGAGACGCTCCGCCACCTCGTCGGGAAGGCCCGGCGCGACCCGCGCGTGGACGGGGGGCTGCCCGTGCCGCTCGGCGAGACCACGATGGGGAGCGTCACGGACGTGGCCCACGACGTGTTCGAGGGGCTCGTCGCCGGCACGCCGGGGCGGCGGGCCGACCTCCTGCTGATGGGCTGGCGCGGCGGCTTCTCCGGGCGGCGGCGCAGCGAGACGCCGGTGAAGCGCGTGATCATGGACACGCCCGCCGACCTCGCCGTGCTCCGCGACCGGGGCGTGGCGCAGATCAAGTCGATCCTCGTGCCGTGGGGCGGCGGCGTGCACGCGCACCTCGGGCTCGAACTCGCCGTCCGGATCGCCCGCGCGACGGGCGCCGCCGTCCACCTCCAGCGGATCGTGCGGACGGACGTGGACACGGCGCAGGAACGGCTCGGGCTGGTCAAGGACGTCGCGCACATCGTCGAGGACTACAACCCCGTGCTCTACCACGTGGACCGCGCCGACGGCGTCGTCGAGGGGATCGACAAGCGGCTGGCGGCGGAGACCTACGACCTCGTCATCATCGGGGCCTCGCACGAGTGGTCGTTCCGGACGGCCGTGTTCGGGACGATCCCGGACATCGTAGCGGACCGGGCGTACTGCTCCGTGCTGATGGTGCGTCGCTACCTCCCCGAGCGCCTGACGACGCGCGTCGCCGAGCGCGTCAAGCGGCTCAAGGAGGCGGTCGGGATGACGACCTCGCCGGAGGAAGGCGCGGCCTGACCGCCCGGCGGCCCAGCCCGGCGGCCCAGCCCGGCGGCCCGCTCGGGGAGTTGGCGAATGTCGAGGCGATTGCCGTTCTTTGGGCGACGCGTTTCTCCTACCAACCCCGCTCGATGTGGAACTTGGTCTCGGCGTACTCGACTGGGCCGTCATCGGTCTCTACTTCCTCCTCGTCTTCGGGGTCGCCATCGGGTCCACGCTCCGCGAGCGGCGCGGCGAGGAGACCTCGGCCGACTACTTCCTCGCCGGGCGGAACGTCGGGTGGTTCGTCGTCGGCGCGTCGCTGTTCGCCTCGAACATCGGGAGCGAGCACCTCGTCGGGCTGGCCGGATCCGGTGCCGTTTCGGGCATGGCGCCGGGGCAGTTTGAGGTCCTCGCCTCGCTGATCCTCCTCCTCCTCGGGTGGGTGTTCGTGCCGTTCTACATCAAGAGCGGCGTGTTCACCATGCCGGAGTTCCTGGAGAAGCGCTACTCGGCGGGCGCGCGGTGGTACCTCGCCACGATCTCGATCATCGCGTACGTCCTCACCAAGATCTCGGTCACGATCTTCGCCGGCGCCGTCGTCTTCAGCGCGATCGGCGTGCCGTTCTGGACGGGCGCGCTCATCGTCGTCGTCGCGACGGGGGCGTACACCGTCTTCGGCGGGCTCCGCGCCGTGCTCTACACCGACCTCATCCAGACGTTCGTGCTGATCGGCGGGGCGCTCGCCGTGACGCTCCTTGGGTTGGGCGCCGTCGGCGGGTGGAGCGGTCTCGTGGCGGGCGTGCCGGACGGGTTCCTCGACATGTGGAAGCCCGCCTCCGACCCCGACTTCCCGTGGACGGGCATCCTCTTCGGCGCGCCGATTCTCGGGGTGTGGTACTGGTGCACGGACCAGTTCATCGTGCAACGCACGCTCTCGGCCCGCAACATCGACGACGCGCGGCGGGGGACGATCTTCGCGGGGCTGCTGAAGCTGCTCCCCCTCTTCATCTTCGTGCTGCCCGGCCTCATCGCGTACGTGCTCGTGCAGGACGGCACGATCGCGCTCGCCGACGAGAACGAGGCGCTCCCGACGCTCGTGGCGACGCTGCTGCCGGTGGGGCTGCGCGGGCTCGTGATCGCCGGCCTCCTCGCGGCGCTGATGTCGAGCCTGTCGAGCGTGTTCAACAGCTGCTCGACGCTGATCACGTGGGACGTCTACCGCAAGCTGAACCCGGCGGCGAGCGAGCGGCGGCTGGTGTGGGTCGGGCGGCTCTCGACCGTCGTCCTCACGGTCCTCGGGCTGCTGTGGATCCCGCTCGTGGAGGCGGCCGAGGGCGGGCTCTACGTCTACATCCAGTCGGTGCAGGGCTACATCGCGCCGCCGATCGCGGCGGTGTTCCTCTTCGGGCTGCTCTGGAGCCGGCTCAACGCGCCGGGCGCGCTCGCGTCGCTGCTGACGGGGTTCGTGCTCGGCCTCGCGCGGCTCACGCTCGAGTCGGCGCAGGTGGACGCGGGCCTCTTCACGGACGTTAACTTCCTGCACTTCGCGATCCTCCTCTTCGTGATCTGCACGGCCGTGCTCGTCGGGGTGAGCCTGGCGACGGCCCCGCCGCCGCGCGAGCAGATCGCCGGGCTGACGTTCGCGACGGCCTTCCAGAAAACGCTCGCCGAAACCCAGGACGATCGGATCTCCGCTACCGCCGTCTCGACGCCGTCGCGCCGCCGCATCGATGTGGCGTTCTCCGCGGTCGTCGTGCTCCTCGTCGGCCTGGTGTGGCTGTTCTTCTCCTGAGCCGACCCCGCTGACCCAGGTGCCGCCGTGGATGATCCTTCGCTGCTCGTCACCGCTCTCGGTTTCGCCGCCGCCGTGCTCACGACGCTCTCGTTTCTGCCCCAAGTGCTGAAGGTGTGGCGCTCGCGCCGGGCCGACGGCATCTCGCTCGGGATGTACGGCTTGTTCTGCGCGGGAATCGCGCTCTGGCTGGTCTACGGGCTGCTCACCGCCGACCTCCCGATCATCGCGGCGAACGCCGTCACGCTCGCGCTCGCCGGGAGCGTGCTCGTGCTGGCGATCCGGTATCGCCGGTAACGCGCGGGTTGCCGATGGATACGGCGGGCTCGCTATTTTCCCCTCTCCACCTTGCCTTCCTCTCCTCGATGCCCCGCTCGCGTCCCCTGCGCTACGGGATGGCCGGCGGCGGACCCGGCGCCTTCATCGGCGAGGTCCACCGCAGCGCCGCCCGCCTCGACGGCCTCGCCACGCTCGTCGCCGGGGCGTTCTCCTCCGAGCCCGAGCGCTCGCGCGAGTTCGGCCGCACGCTCGGGCTCGACGCGGACCGCGCGTACGGCTCGTTCGAGGAGATGGCCGAGCGCGAGGCGGCCCGCCCCGACGGCGACCGCGTCGACTTCGTCTCGGTCGTGACGCCGAACCACCTCCACTTCCCGGCGTGCCGGGCGTTCGTCGAGCGCGGTTTCCACGTCGTCTGCGACAAGCCGATGACGACGACGCTGGAGGACGCCGAGGCGCTGTGCCGGCTCGTCGCCGAGCGCGACGTGGTCTTCGCGCTCACGCACAACTACACCGGCTACCCGCTCGTCAAGCAGGCCCGCGCGCTCGTCGCCGACGGGGCGCTCGGGCCGATCCGGAAGGTGATCGTCGAGTACTCGCAGGGCTGGCTCGCGACCCCGCTCGAGCGGACCGGGCACAAGCAGGCCGGCTGGCGCACGACGCCCGACCTCGCGGGCTCGGGCGCGCTCGGCGACGTCGGCTCGCACGCCGAGAACCTCGCGCGCTACGTCACCGGGCTCGGCGTCGAGCGGCTCTGCGCCGACGTGAGCACGTTCGTCCCCGGCCGCCGCGTGGACGACGACGCGAACGTGCTCCTCCAGTTCGAGGGCGGCGCGAAGGGGATCCTGCACTGCTCCCAGGTCGCGGTGGGGGAGGCGAACCGCCTCACGCTTCGGGTCTACGGCTCCGAGGGGTCGCTCGCGTGGGAGCAGGAGGCGCCCAACGCGCTCCACTTCCGCGCGCTCGACGGCGCCGAGCGGACCTTCCGGCGGGGCGCCGCCGACCTCGCGCCCGCCGCCCGCCACGCCACGCGCCTGCCGCCGGGCCACCCCGAGGCCTTCCTCGAAGCGTTCGCGAACGTCTATACTTGCGCGCTGCGGACGATCGAAGCGCGCCGCGCGGGCGACGCCCCCGACCCGCTCGACCTCGACTTCCCGACGGTGCAGGACGGGGCCGTCGGCGTCCACTTCATACAGACCGCTCTCGACAGCAGCCGGCGGGGCGAGTGGGTCGACGCATCGTACACGCCGCCGATCTCCGAACCCTGACTCTCATGCTTCGTTTCCTGTTTCCCCTCGTCCTCGCAACTGGCCTCGTCGTGCCTACCTCGGCCCAAATCGCTATGAACTCGATCCAGTCCGTTTCGTCGCCCGATGGACTTCTGCAGGCCACCGTGACGGTGGATGCCGACGGCGTGCCCCGCTACGAGGTGGCGTACGACGACGAACCGCTCGTCCTCCCATCGCGCCTCGGCGTCGTGCTCGGCGGGGGCGACACGCTCGGCGTCGGGATGCGGATCGCGGACGCCGCGACGGCGACGCGCGACGAGACGTGGACGCAGCCGTGGGGCGAGGTCGAGACGATCCGCGACCACCACAACGAGCTGCGGGTGACGTTCGAGGAGGTCGACGGGGCGCGGCGGATGGACGTCGTCTTCCGCGTGTTCGACGACGGCGTCGGCTTCCGCTACGAGTGGCCCGACGCGCTCGGCGCGTTCGAGATCATGGACGAGCTGACGACGTTCCGCTTCCCCGGCAACCCGACGGCGTGGTGGATCCGGGCGTACGAGCACAACCGCTACGAGTACCCCTACGAGCAGAGCCCGCTCACGCGCGCCGCCTACGTCCTCCACACGCCCGTGACGATGGCCTACGCGGGCGGCCCGTACGTCGCCCTCCACGAAGCCGCGCTCGTCGACTACGCCGCCATGCAGCTCCGCCGCGTCGGGCCGACGGCGTTCCAGGCCGACCTCACGCCGTGGTCGACGGGGGTGAAGGTGTACGCCGAGGCGCCGCACCGCTCGCCGTGGCGGACGATCCTCGTCGGCGACACCGCGGGCGACCTCGTCACGAACTACGTCGTGCTCAACCTCAACGAGCCCAACGCGCTCGGCGACGTATCGTGGGTCGAGCCCGGGAAGTACGTCGGGATCTGGTGGGCGATGCACCTCGACAAGTGGACGTGGGGGAGCGGCCCGCGCCACGGCGCGACGACGGAGCACGCGCGCGCATACATCGACTTCGCCGCCGAGCACGGGTTCGACGGCGTGCTCGTCGAGGGGTGGAACCTCGGGTGGGACGGCGACTGGACGCAGAACGGCGACATCTTCTCGTTCACCGAGCCCTACCCGGACTTCGACCTCGAAGGGGTGGCGAGCTACGCGCGCGAGCGCGGCACGCGCCTCGTCGGGCACCACGAGACGAGCGGGCACGCGCCGAACTACGAGTCGCAGATGGACGAGGCCTACGCCCTCATGAACCGGCTCGGCGTCCGCGTCATCAAGACGGGGTACGTGGATTGGGGGATGGGCTTCCCCCGCGTCGACGGGCCGGGCGTCGCGCCGGGCGATACGGTGATGGAGTGGAACACGGGGCAGTACATGGTGAACCACTACGCGCGCTCCGTCGAGGCGGCGGCGCGGCACCGCATCGCCCTCAACGTCCACGAGCCGGTCAAAGACACCGGCCTCCGCCGGACCTACCCGAACTTGCTCAGCCGGGAGGGCGCGCGCGGGCAGGAGTACAACGCGAACTGGGGGGGCGGCAACGGCCCCGAGCACATCCCGACGATCGTGTTCACGCGGATGCTCTCCGGCCCGATGGACTTCACCCCCGGCATCTTCGACCTCGACGGCGAGGGCCCCTACACCAACCACGTCCCGACGACGCTCGCCGGGCAGCTCGCGCTCTACGTCGTGCTCTACAGCCCCGTACAGATGGCGGCCGACCTGCCGGAGAACTACGAGCCGCACCTCGACGCGCTTCAGTTCATCAAAGACGTGCCCGTCGACTGGGCCGACACGCGCGTGCTCGAAGCCGAGATCGGCGACCACGTCACGATCGCGCGGAAGGACCGTGCGTCCGAGGACTGGTTTCTCGGCGCGAAGAACGCCGCCGACGCGCGGACCGTCGACGTCGCGCTCGACTTCCTCGACCCCGGCCGGGCCTACACCGCCGAGATCTACCGCGACGGCGCGGGGGCCGACTGGGCATCGAACCCGCTCGATTACGTCATCGAGACGCGGGACGTGGAGGCGGGGCAGCCGTTCCGCGTGGACCTCGCGCCCGGCGGCGGGCTCGCCGTCCGCTTCCGCGCGGCGGAATAGGCCCACAGCGGGGCTCCCGACACGTAGGCGGGCTCCCGACACGTAGGCGGCGGAATCGCCCACGACGCGCTCGGGTCCGCCCCCGCCGCGTCGCCGCGACCGGAGGCGCATGTTGCCCCTGCATCCGTGCGCCCTCCGAACCCGCTCGCCGCCGCCATGCTCCGCATCCAACAGGTCCTCCTCCCGACCGACCGCACCGCGTGGTCGGAAGCCGTCTTCGCCCACGCCGCCCGCTACGCCCGAGACCACGGGGCGAGGCTGCACGTCCTCACCGTCTCGGCGGGCAGGGACGAGGAGGAGTGGGAGCCGGTCACGGCGCCCCCCGCCGACGCCGACGCCTTCACCGAGCGGCTGCACGAAGCCGCCGCCGACGCCGTGGGCTTCGAGGTCGTGCACGCAGACCACGCGGCGCCCTCCGTCTCGCGCGGCATCCTCGACTACGCCGAGCGCATCGACGCCGACCTCATCGTGATGGCGACGCACGGGCGGCGCGGCGTGGACCACGCCCTCATCGGGAGCATCGCCGAGGCGGTCGTCCGCCGCTCCCCGTGCCCCGTGCTGACCGCCCGCCCGACCGCCGAGCACACCGAGACCAGCCCTCGCCGCGTGCTCGTGCCCGTCGATCTGTCCGTCCACGCTCGGCGCGCGCTCGCCTACGCGCGCGAGATCGTCGAGGGCACGGGGGCGGAGGTCCACCTCGTCCACGTCGTGCAGCCGTACCCGAACTACGGGGTCGTCGATACGCCGCCCGCCGAACAGTCGCTCACCGACGCGGAGCGGCAGGCCGCCGAGACGGAGTTGCGGGGGCTCGTGGGCGAAGTGATGGGCGACGATACGCCCGTCCGGCTGCACGTCGAGTCCGTGCTCGGCAACCCCGCGCTCGTCGTGCTCGACCTGGCCGAACGGCTCGACATCGACCTGCTGGTGCTGGGGTCGCACGGGCGAAGCGGGATCCGCCGCTTCTGGCTCGGGAGCGTGACGGAGAAGGTCGTGCAGCTCGCGCCGTGCCCGGTCTTCACGGTCAAGGTCTTCGGGAAGTCGCTGCTCCCGACCGTCCCTGTGGAGTGATCCGAGAGCGGGCGCGCCACCGGGCACGACGAGCTCAGAGCTCGCGCTCGTAGCCGGCCGTATAGCGGAGCAGGTCCGCCGTCGTCACGATCCCCACGAGGCGGCCCTCGTCGAGCACGGGGAGCGCGGAGACGTCGTGGTGCAGCATGGTGTCGGCGGCCTCTTCGACGGACATGAGCGGGTCGGCGGTGATGACCTGCCGCGTCATGATCTCGCGGAGGGGCCGGTCGACGTCGGTGCCCACGTCGGGCTCGTACTCGTGGAGGCCGAGGGAGGGGCCGGCGGCGCGGAGCACGTCGCGGTCGGAGACGACCCCGAGCAGCCGCTCGTTCTCGACGACGGGGAGGTGGCGGAACCCGCCTTCGCGAAAGCGGTCGCGGGCCTGGAGCACGGTTTCGTCGGGCGAAGCCGTCTCGGTGTAGGGGGTCATGATATCGCGGACAGTCATCGCCGTAGGGGAGGTGAGGTGAGCGGGAGTGCACTACGACACTACGGACCGAACCGCACGCGCCCCGTGCGGAGGCGCCGCGCCGTTTTGCCGTCCGAAGCAGGGTCTCCGTGTCGGGGATGCCCCGACGCGCGGCGGCGACGGGGGATGGGGAGCGCCCCGAGCACGGGTGCGGGCGCCCGCCCGCAGAGAGATGCGGGATGTGCGTGCAGCGGGAAGACAGGAAGCGGGGGAGGTTGAGGGCTCGTGTCCCTCAAGCCTATCCGCTCGCCGTCATGGACCTCCACCTCGAAGGAAAAGCCGCCCTCGTCACCGGTGCCGCCTCCGGCATCGGCCGTGCCATCGCCGAAACCCTCGCCGCCGAAGGCGCGCGCGTCGTCGTCTCCGACCTCGACCGCGAAGCCGACGCCGGCCGCGCCGTGTGCGACGGGATCGCGGCGGCGGGCGGCGAGGCTCGTTTCATCGCCTGCGACGTGACCGACGGCGCGGAGGTGCGCGCGCTCGTCGAGCAGACCGTCGAGGCGTACGGCCGGCTCGACGCCGCCGTCAACAACGCCGGCGTCGGGGGGGCGATGACCCCGACGGGCGAGCTCGACGAGGCCGACTGGGACCGCGTGATGGCGGTCAACCTCCGCGGCGTCTGGCTCTGCATGAAGCACGAGCTCCAACACCTCCCGACGAGCGACACCGGGGGCGAGGGCGGTGCCATCGTCAACGTCGCTTCGATCCTCGGGCTCGTCGGGTTCGCGACGGCACCGGCCTACACGGCCGCCAAGCACGGCGTCGTCGGGCTGACGAAAGCGGCGGCGCTGGAGTACGGCTCCACCGGCATCCGCGTCAACACCGTCTGCCCCGGATTCGTCGAAACGCCGATGCTGAGCGACGCCGACCTCCTCGGCGACGAGGCGCGGCAGCAGCTCGAAGGGCTCCACGCGATGGAACGGCTCGGCAAACCCGGTGAGGTCGCCCGCCTCGCTGCGTGGCTTTGCTCGGACGCCGCCTCGTTCGTCACCGGCGCTTCGTACCTCGTCGACGGCGGCTACACCGCCCGTTAGAGCGGAGATACAGATTCTGTTCTCCGACGCCGGGGTACCTGCGTCCATTGTAGTCGTCCTCATCGCCGTAGAGGCGCAACATGTTGCGTCTCTACCGACGGTCGAGGTGGGGCACCCTTATCGCTGCAAAGGCGCACCCTTATCGCTGCAAAGGCGCACCGTGGTAGGGACATGGCGCGCCATGTCCTACGCCGAGGTTGCACCGAGCGGAGACTGGCCCCGGTCGTGCTAACTGCCCGGACTCGCCACGAGCAGGCCGGTCATCCACAGCGTGAGCCCGGCGCGGAGCGTCCACGCGAGCGTCCGCACCCAGTTCGTCGCGACGAGGCGTGCGTGCGCGTCGCCGTCGAACCCGGCCGAGAGGGTCGTGTGGAGGGGGACCTGCACGAGCGCCGTCGAGAGCCACACGACGCCGACGAGGGCGAGGCCGAGCCACACCATCCACGGCGGCACGGCGTCCGGCCGGAGCCACACGAGCGCGACGGCCGTGCCGAGTTCGAGCAGCATCGCCGGGAAGACGACGTAGGTGATCCGCACTTTGTGCGCCGCCTCGTACGCCCCGAACCCGTCGGCTCCGACGTTCGCGAAGAGGGGGTAGTGGACGAGCTGCACGACCCAGATCACCCCGAACATCGTGAGCGTCGCGAAGAGGTTCGCGAGGACGAGGCCCGGTCCGGCGCCCATCACGCCGCGCCGAGGTCCTGCAGCACGGCCTCGGCGGCGCGGCGGCCCGACACCATCGCGCCGTTGATCGACGCGTTCGTGCGGTGGTCGCCGGCGACGTAGAGCCCGTCGGCGAGGCGGGCGGGGCGCTCGGGCGGGACGAGCGCGGGCGGCCCCTGCGCGGGCTGCGCGTGGAGGATGCGGTACGTCTTGAGCGGGCGCCACGCGTCCACTGCCGGACCGTACCACCGGCGGAGGTGGGCGCGCACGCGGGCCTCGATCTCGGCGTCCGCCTGCGACGGGTTGCCGATCACCGACACCGACACGAGCGACTGGCCGGCCGGGGCGTAGTGCGGCGAGACGTTGCTCATCACCGCGAGGTTGTTCACCGGCCCGTCGCCCTCGCCGTCGAGCACGAGCACGGGGTCGTCGGTGGGCGGCTCGGGCGCGGCGTAGTAGAGGCAGAGCACGCTGCGCGAGGCCGGCGGCTCGAACCGGTCGAGGAGGTAGGCCACCTCGGGTCCGTCCGTAGCGACGACGACGGCTTTCGCCTCGACCGTGCCGCCATGTTCGAGCGTGACCGAGCGCGGCGCGGCGTGCTGCACGCGCGTGTTGAGCTGCACGGTGTGGTCGGGCAGCCCGGCGGCGATCTGCTCGGGGATCCGCTGCATGCCGCGCGCGGGCACGGCCGTCTCGCCCTCGGTGAACATCCGGAAGTAGAACTCGAACGCCCGGCTGGAGGCGGCGAGCTCGCGGTCGAGGAGGATGCCGCCGAGGAACGGCTCGAAGAACCGCCGGATCATCACCTCGGAAAAACCGTAGCGCTCGCGCAAGGCTTGTCCGGTGGGGATCTCCGGCCGGGCCCAGAGCGCGTCGAGGCCGGGCGAGCGGACGGACTGCCGGAGCCGCAGCACGCGCAGCTTGTCGGCGAGCGTGCCGATGGGAGAGAACGCCGTCTGCGGCGCGGCGAGCGGCTCGCGCAGCGGGTCGGCCACGCGGTGGAAGGCCCCGTCGAAGCGGACGAGCGCGCCGTCGTAGAACGAGCGGAGGTCGAGCGCGTCGTAGTCGAGCACGCGCTGCGCCTCGGGGTACGCCGTCAGCAGGACCTGGAACCCGCGGTCGAGCAGGAAGCCCTCCACCTCGTCCGTCCGGACGCGCCCGCCGGTGCCGTCGGAGGCCTCGATCACCTTGAACGACACGCCGCGTCCGTTCAACTCGCGCGCGCAGCAGAGCCCGGCGAGGCCGGCGCCGACAATAAGCACGTCGTGGGTGGGCATGAATCGGCCGTCTTACTGCGTGGGGGGAGGGGCGCCGTCCGCCGGGCGTCGCTCAGCGGGGCAGGGTGACAGTATAGCCCTCGCGGAGTTCCGCCGCCGCGCCCGTGGGCGAGGTGAAGGTGATCGTGTACGAACGCCCGGCTTCGAGCGGCGGCGCCCCGACGGCCTCGCCCGATCGCAGGCGCTCGCGCACCGTGGCGACTTCGGCGCAGAGCGTGCCCCGCGCACGAACGACGGCGTACTGCCCTTCGCGGGCGAGTGGAAGCGAACGCGACGCGAGGTCCGGGTCGGCGATCCGTTCCAGCAAGAGGCCGACGTCGTACGTCCCGTCCGCGTCCGTCTCGCTGATGGTGATCGTCCCGAAGCGCTCCGACGGGTCGGCGGGCGAGGGGAGAAGGGTGTAGGTCAACGTCAGCCCGTCGCTCGCGGTCGAGAGGTCGAGCGCGCTCAGCCCGAGGTCCTGCAGCCCCGTCTCGCGCGCAGCCGTCGAGCCGAGAAGCTCGAAGGGGGTCGCTGGGTAGCGCCCGTTCGTCTCGTGGTAGAGCAGCGTCGTCGCGGCGAGCAGGCCGGGCGCGTCGAGCTGGGCGCCGAGGTCCACGGCCGCGCGGTCGAGGTCATCGGTCGAGGCCGCGTCGAGGCCGGCGCACCCGGAGATGAGCAGGGCCGCGGAGAGTACGAAGAGCGGGAGGCGGGGCATACGGTAGGGCGAAAGCGATGGGCGACGGATCAGGCGGGCGGGTCGTGTCACGTCTTGCCTAGCAGGTGGCGGAGGGCCGGTTCGAGGTGGGGATACGCGAAGGTAAAGCCGGAGTTCAGCAGGGCCTCAGGGACCATCCGGTTGCTTTTGAGCACGAGTTCGTCGGCCTCCTCGCCGGCGGCGAGGCGGACGGCGGCGGCGGGCGCCTTCAGCCATACGGGGCGGCGCAGCACGCGGCCGAGCGTTGTGGCGAACGCGCGCTGCGTCGCGGGCTCGGGAGCGCCGAAGTTGACGGGCCCGCGCAGCGACGGGGTGGCGAGGAGGTGGAGGACCGCGTAGAGCACGTCGTCGAGGGCGATCCACGG
>CAYTJT010000002.1:42186-49233 GCA_964438105.1 uncultured Rhodothermales bacterium
CCGAGCTGAAAGGCGGGCAGGAGCGTGCCGAGGATCCCGCCCGCCGGGGTCAGCACGGGCCCAATGCGGAGCGTCGCGACGCGGATGCCGGCGTCGGCGGCCGGCGCCGTGGCGGCCTCCCACCGCTGGCAGACCTCGGCGAGGAAACCGCTGCCCGAGGCCGTCGCCTCCGTGATCGGCGTGCTGCCGCGGTCGCCGTAGTAGCCGCTGCCCGACGCCGAGAGCAGCGCCCCGGGCGGGTCGTCGAGCCGGGCGAGGGCGCCGGCGAGCAGGCTCGTGCCGCGCGTCCGGCTCTCCAGAATCCGGCGCTTCTTGCGCTCGGTCCAGCGGAGCCCGTAGACGCTCTCGCCCGCGAGATGGACGACGGCATCGAGGCCTTCGAGTCCGGCCGCGTCGATCTCGCCGCGCTCGACGTTCCAATATACTGTCCGCTCGTCGGGGCGGTCGGCGTAGCGGGCGACGGCCTCGCGCGAGCGGACGAGCCGGAGGACGCGGTGGCCGCCGGTGGTGAGGAAGGCGACGAGGGCTTCGCCGAGGAGCCCCGTGGAGCCCGTTATTGCAATCGTCTTCGGGAGCAGGTCGTAGCGCGCGTGCCGGGCGAGGTCCTCCCGCGTGACCCGGTGCCGGTAGGCGAACATCCGCTCGATCTGCGCCTCCGCGAGCCCGCCGCCGATCCGCTCCGAGAGCGGGGCGAAGGGCAGCCGGTACTCGATGTCATCCTCCAGCACCGACGCGCCCGGGCCGTCGGGAATCATCCGGTGCGTGTGCTCCCAGCGCGCGAACGGTCCGCGCAGTTGCACGTCGCGGAACTGGCGGCCGGGGGCGAAGTCGCGGTGCTCGGCGACCCACGTCAGACTCGCCGGGCCGGGGCCGAGCTTGATGACCGCGCGCTGCCCGTCGCGGATGCCCTCGAAGCGGGCGAGGCGGACGGGCTGCCACGGCGGGGCCAGCCGCTCGAACGCGCCCCGGTGGTCGTGCCAGTCGAACAGCCGCTCGGCGGGCACGTCGACGGTGAGGCGGCGGGTGAACGTCGGCACGGCTACTTGACCGCCTCGTAGGCCGCGAGGGCCTGGTCGCGTGCTTCGCTGTGATCGACGATGGGTTCGGGGTACGTCTCGCCGAGCGTGACGCCGGCCTCGTCGAGCACCTCCTCGGGGGCGTCCCACGGGTGGTGGATGTACGCGTCGGGGAGGTCCTTCAGCTCGGGCACCCAGCGCCGGACGTAGGCGCCGTCGGGGTCATGCTTTTCGCCCTGGCTCACGGGGTTGAAGATGCGGAAGAACGGCTGCGCGTCCGGCCCGCACCCGGCGATCCACTGCCAGCCCATCGCGTTGTTGGCGAGGTCGCCGCCGACGAGCGTGTCCCAGAACCACCGCTGGCCCTCCTGCCAACTGATGCGGAGGTCCTTCGTCAGGAACGACCCGACGATCATGCGGAGGCGGTTGTGCATCCACCCGATGGCGTAGAGCTGCCGCATCCCGGCGTCCACGATCGGGTAGCCCGTCTGCCCGCGCTTCCAGCGTTCGAGCGCGTCGCCGTCGGTCCGCCACGCGAAGCCGGTGAACTTGTCTTTGAGCGGTTCGGTGGGGAGCGTGGGGTAGTGGTAGAGGATGTGGTAGGCGAACTCGCGCCAGACGATCTCGCTGAGGAAGGCGTCGGCGGCCTCGCGCATCGAGCCGTTGCGGACCCAGTTCTGCGCCCGCTGCCAGACCTGGCGCGGGCTGATCTCGCCCCAGTGCAGGTGCGGCGAGAGCATCGACGTGCCGTCGACGGCGGGGCGGTCGCGCGCGTCGGCGTAGTCGATGATGTGCTGGTCGAGGAACTGGTGGAGGCGGCGGTGGGCGCCGTGCTCGCCGGGGGTCCACGTCGCGCGGATCTGCTCGGCCCAGTCCGTTCCGTCCTGCGCCTCGGGCAGGAGGCCGAGCGCGTCGAGGCCGAGGCTCTCCGGCCACGACGGCGGGGCGGCGCGCGGCCCCATCCGCGGCACGTCGAGGGGCTCGCCGACCTCGACGGTCTCGCGGAATTTGTTCAGGAACGGGGTGTAGACGTGGTACGGCCCGTCGGACTGCGTGCGGACGGCGTCGGGGTCGTGGAGGATGCGGGAGGCGAACGTCTTCACCTCTATGCCGTCGTCCCGCAGCGCGTCGGCGACGCGTTGGTCGCGTTCGCGGAGGGCGGGCTCGTAGCGCGTGTTCCAGTACACGGCGTCGGCGCCGGTCGCGTCGACGATCTCGCGGAGCGCGTCGAGGCTCGGGCCGGTGCGCAGCAAGAGGCGCGAGCTTTTGCCCTCCAGCCGCTCGCCGAGCGATTCGAGCGAGTGGTGGAGCCACCAGCGGTGGGCGCCGCCGGGGGGCCAGTCGCCCTCTTCCTCGGGAGCCCAGATGAACACGGGCACGACGGGCGTGCCCCGTTCGACGGCGCGCGAGAGCGCGGGGTGGTCGGCAAGGCGGAGGTCTTGTCGGAACCAGACGAGGGTAGGGCCGGGCATCGGAGAGAGGTCAGGCGAGAGGGGCCGCGCTTATATGCTTCACCCCGCGTCGGCCGTTCCCAGATCGGGCCGCGAGCGAGGTCCGAGGCGGAGAAAACTGGGGGAAGACAGAGCGGCGCTTCGCGTAGGGCTACCGGGGGCGCACCGTCGCGAAGCCGCCGTCGACGGAGAGCACCTGCCCCGTCACCCACGCGCTCCGCTCGCGGTCGAGGAGGAACCGGAGCGCGTCGACGAGGTCGTCGGGCTCGCCGATGCGGCCGAGCGGGTGCATCTGCGCCGAGGCTTTCTCGGCGGCCTCGCTGCTCGTGAGCCGCTCGCTCATCGGCGTGCGGACGAGCCCGGGCGCGACGGCGTTGACGCGGATCTGTCGGGGGGCGTAGCTCGCGGCGGCGGCCTTCGCGAGCCCCTCCACGCCGCCCTTCGCCGCCGCGATCGCCTCGTGGTTGGCGAGCCCGAGCCGGGCCGCCACCGAGGACATCAGCACGATCGACCCGCCCTCGGGCTCCTTGTTGCGCTGCATCACGCGAGCGACGGCCTTCACGAGGTAAAACGAGGTGGTCAGGTTCAGCGCGATCGTCTCGGCGAACTCGTCGGCGCTCGTGAGGTGGGCGGGCTTGAGCAGGATCGAGCCGACGAGGTTGACGGCCCCGTCGATGCGGCCGTGCTGCTCGACGGCGGCGTCGACGATGCCCTGCACCTCGTCGTACCGGGTGGCGTCGAGCGGGTGGGAGGCGGCTCCGGTTTCGCCTGCGAGGGCGCGGAGGCCGGCTTCGGAGCGCGCGCCGAGGACGAGCCCGTTCGAGGGGGCGAGGGCGCGGGTGAGCGCGGTGCCGATGCCGCCGGTGGCACCGAGGATGAGGTAGACGGGCATGGGTGGGGACGTGGGCCCCCGGCCGGGCAGAGCCGACGGAGCTGGGGGCAGGTGAAAAAGAAGGCCCGGAGTCCTCGCGTCGCGAGAGGCTCCGGGCCGAGGGGAGGGGAAAGGCGGGGCTCTCCCCCGACGCGGGCTACATCGAGTCCTCGTCGTCCATCTCGTCGTCCATCATCTCGCCTTCGGCCGGCATGAGCACGGCGTCGATGACGTGGATGACGCCGTTGCCGGACTCGTTGTCGGCCGAGATCACGGTGGCCGTGGTGCCCTGGCCGCCCGTGACGGTCACGGTGCCGCCGGACGCGTTGACGGTGAGGGGCTGGCCCTCGACCGTGTTGACGCTCATCTCACCGCTGAGGTCGCCCGACATGACCTGCTGCGGGATGACGTGGTAGGTGAGAATCTCCGTGAGCTGGTCGCGGTTCTCCTCTTCGAGGAGGGACTCCAGCGTGCCCTCGGGGAGCGCGTTGAAGGCCTCGTCGCTGGGGGCGAAGACGGTGAAGGGGCCAGGGCCCATGAGCGTGTCGTCGAGATTGGCCTGAGCGACGGCGGTGCGGAACGTGGTGAGCCCCGCGTCCTCGGCGACGTCGAGGATCGAGTTCTCGACCATCACGTCGTCGTCCATCATCTCGGTGTCATCGACCATCTCGACTTCGGGCTCCTCGGTGTCAGCGCAGCCGACGAAAGCGAGCAGCGCGAACGCGCACAGCAGGGTAAAAAAACGGGAATCGATCATGTGAGTACCTCCTAAGGATGGGTGATTGGCTAGAAGCCGTCGGGGTGAGCTCGGGCTTCCGATGTCGTACGTTGAAACTGTGCGAACGTTCAAAACGTTCGCGGGGCGTACCAGCCGAAGAGACCGAGGGGTGATCTTTCTCTTTCGGCCGTCCTGAAGCGGTCGCACTCGCCATAGGCCCGCTCGTTCCCATCGCTTGCGCATTTACTTACCCCGTGGCCTCCCACTCCCCGCTCTCCCTCGACCCCGCCTTCTCCTCGCGAGAGCATACGTTTTCGCCCCGTGAACTCGCCGACGCCGTCGGGGTCAGCGAGTCCTCCATGAAGCGGTGGATCGACGCCGGGGAGGTGGCGGCGGCGCGTACGGCGGGGGGGCACCGGCGGGTGTCGCGGCGGGAGGCCGTGCGGTTCATTCGGGCGCGCGGCCTCCCGGTGGCGGACCTCGCATCGCTCCGGCTGCCCGAGCTGGCGGGCGTACCGGACGCCCACGCCTCCGGCCCGGTGACGGCAGACGCGCTCATCGAGGCGTTGCAGGCGGGCAAGGTGGCGCGGGTCCGCGCGCTCGTCCTAGCCGAATACGTCGGGGGGGCGTCGGTGGCTTCGCTCTGCGACGGGCTGATACGTGAGACGCTCCACCGCACCGGGGAGCTGTGGCGGCGGGAGCGGACCGCCGGCATCGGCATCGAGCACACGGCGACCGACACGTTCGCTCAGACGCTGGGGCAGATCCGCTCGCTGCGGCCGCTGCCGTCGGCTGAGGCGCCGGTCGCGGTCGGAGGGGCGATCTCGGGGGACCCGTACCTCATCCCTTCGCTCATGGCGGCGGCGGTGCTGGAGGACCTCGGCTACCACGTGACGAACCTCGGCGCGGATACCCCCGCCGAGGTGCTCGTCGATACGGCGCGGCGCCGGGACGCGGACCTCTTGTGGTTCTCCGTGTCCACGGCTCCGTCGCTCGACGCGCTTCGCCAGGCGGGCGAGCACATCACCGCGGGGCTGCAAGACTCGGGCGTCCGCGTGGTCGTCGGGGGGCGGAAGGCGGACGAGCGCGCGTTGCCGGGGCTGACCGTCCTCCCGTCGATGCAGGCGCTGGCTTCAGTGGGCGAGCAGGTCCTCGCTACCCGGCGCGACGCCTGAGAGGCTTCCGCACCGCGTTGGAAGCGAGAGGCGCGCGCCCTATGTTGAGGCACCACGTGACCCCTCCGCTATGGAACCCGACGCCGTCCACCTCTACACCTACCGCGCCCACTGCACCCGGGCCTACGACGCCGACACGGTCACCGTCGACGTGGACCTCGGGATGCACGTGACGCTGCACGGCATCACGCTGCGGCTCTCCCGCATCGACGCGCCCGAGGTCCGAGGCGAGGAGCGTCCTGAAGGGCTCGCGGCGCGCGACTTCCTCCGCCCGCTCGTCGTGGACCGCGACGTGCTGATCCAGACGTTCAAGGACAAGGTCGGGAAGTACGGGCGCTACATCGCCGAGGTGTGGGTCGAGCTCGACGAAGGGCTCGTCAACATCAGCGACCACCTCGTCGCGAACAGGCACGCCGAGTATCACGACTACTGAGCGCCGCCGCCGCGGTCAGGCCGCCAGCGCGGCGAACCACACGCGGCCGTCCGGGTCCGGGTCGGTGACAGTGCACGACGGGGCGTCGACGAGGTCGCAGAACGAATCGCAGAGGGCGTCGAACGCCTCGGGGTCGCCGTCGCCGTCGGGGGTGCGGAGGAGGTCGGCGAAGGTCCAGGCGCGGGGCTCTCGTTCGTCGAGGCGAAAGCAGGCGCGGAGGTGGCGGGGCTCGATGGACATGAGGGTACGAGAGGGGTGAATGGAGCGCTTCACGTCCGCCGCGTGTCGCGACGGCATTCCCTCCGTGCCAACTATCGGGCCATCGCCCCGGCAGGCCATTTCGCTGATTCTGCGACGGATCGCCGTGCGATTATTACCTCCGAGGTTTCCGATTCGCCCCGTCGACGTGCCGCCGTCACGCCGGGTTCGGCTCGAAGCGGGCGCGCAGCCAGTCGTCCTCGAGCGCCGCCTTCGCCAGCCGGTAGTAGCTGAGGAAGTTGGGCAGCCCGTAGCTCCGGCGCTGGTTTCGCACCTGCACCACGAGCTCGTCGCCGAACTGCTCGGCGGTGACCTCCTCTTCCTTCAGAAACGGGAGGTGGACGGAGAGCACGTAGGCGTCGCCCTCCGACTCCATCCGGTAGGCCTGCTCCTCGTAGAACACCTCGGCCGGGTCGCGCTCGGGGTAGAGACCCTGTCCAATTTCGGAGAGCAGGTCGAGCCCGAACACCTCCTGCCCGACGTGGGGGACGCGGAGGATGGGGAGCGGCGAGAAGCTGTGCTCGATCTCTTCGAGGTAGCCCGCCTGCGCCTCGACGTACTTCGCCATCACCGCGCCGGCTTCATCTTCGGGGATGATCCGGTTCACGACGACGGCGTCCACGCCGTAGCCGTAGAGCTGGAGGTAGGTGTAGGCCCGGCGGGCCTCGGCGATCACCATCCGCTCGGGGTTCATCACGAGCCGCGTCGACGACACCGTCGGGTCCTGCAGCACCTTCTGGATCTCGCCGAGCACGCCGAAGAGCCGGTCGAGCTCGGCGTAGCCGCGGTCGAGCGGGATGCCGGTCGTTTTGCGGACGGCGAAGCCGCCGAGCTTGAACGCGGTTTTCTGAAACGGGAACGCCTTCGACACCCACCACTGCGCGACCTGGGGCAGCGTGAGGAGCGTGAGCGTCTCGCCCGTCGGCGCGGAGTCGAGCACGATGAGGTCGTAGTCGCCCGAGCGGTAGAAGAGGTCGAGCCAGAGGAGGGCGGAGGCCTCGCCCATGCCGGGGAGCGCGGCCATCTCCTCGGCGGCGATCTTGTCGACGCCCTGCCACTTGAACACGGACAGCATGAGGTCGCGCATGCTCGCCCAGTACTTCTGCATGCTGTAGTAGAGGTCGA
>CAYTJT010000003.1:0-48377 GCA_964438105.1 uncultured Rhodothermales bacterium
CCGCCACAGGCGCCCCCGGTGTCGCCGCCGGCCTACGGCGCGCCGCCCGCCGCGGCCGCTCCGATGGGAGGCGCGCCGATGGGGGCCGGGAGCGAGCGCGTGCTCGACGCCGCGCTCGAAGCCGTGCTCAAGCTCATCGCCATCCCGTGGCGCTTCCGGCACGAGTTCATCGGGCAGACGATCGTGCAGTCCTCCGAGAGCGCGTTCCTCTACGACAAGTCGCCCCCCGAGCTGAAGGCCTACCTCAGCGATCCGGCCGGGCAGGACGCCCGGCTCGCGGCGCTCACCGACGCGGCCGACGCCGTCGCCGTGCACCAGCTCGCGATGATGGACGGCTACAAGGCGAGCGTGCAGCTCGGCGCCCAGCGCCTGCTCGACGCCGTCGACCCCGCGCCGGTCGAGGCGGAGGTGGAGGCGAGCAGCCCGATGTACAGGGTGGCGCAGCTTCGGGCCAAGGCCGTCGTGGACCGGCTCAAGGAGATCCACCACGAACTCGGCGGCGAGGATTGGTCGGTGGCGGAGCGGCGGGCGTTCCGGCCGGCGTTCATCAAGGCCTACCTCGCCCGTATGACCCGCCGCAGGTCGTAAGCCGCCCACGCCCTGCGCCCCGCGCTCGCCCCTCTCCCACCCGTCCCCCGACCATGCGCTCCTCCCCCTTCGCCGTACCGTTCGCCGCTCTGACCGCGCTCCTCTTCGCCCTGAGCGGGTGCGGGCGTGCACCGCAGGCCCCGCCGCCGCCGCCCACGCCGCCCCTCGTGGTGACCGCCGTGGGCGGAGAGAACCTCAACAGCGGGGGCAACGCGGCCGTGCTGCGGATCTACCAGCTCGCCGGCGACGCGAACTTCCGGCGGGCGCCCGTGCAGCAGTTCTGGCAGAACGACGAGCAGGCGCTCGGGGCCGAGCTCGTCGGCACGAAGCGCGAGGTGCTGCTCTTCCCCGGCAGCAGCGAGGTCGTGCAGATCGACCTCGACGACGCCACCGAGTTCGTCGCGGTCGCCGCCGATTTCCGCGAGCCCGACCAGGAGGGCTGGCGCGCGATCTACCCCGCAGACGAGGTGCGCGGCAGCGCCGTCGCCGTGCTCGTCGGGGAGGACCGGCTCTACGTCCGGGTGGAATAGGGCGGATGCGGGAGGGTCGTGCGGGGAAGGGCTTGTAAAGGGTTGTCTTTCTCGTATTTTGCGGCGTAGGTGGAGGGCGCGGATGGGCCGCGCTCTCGTTCAAGCAGCGGGATACTCCAAGCAGCGGGACACTCCAAGCAGCGGGATACTCTATGGCGCAGGAGCGCAGCAAGGTCGTCTGGTACGAGGGGATGACCCTCGACCCCCACCACCTCCAGCAGTGGGACCGCTACCACCGCGACGTGCTCGACGCCCGCGTCGGCGCGCTCACGCGGCACGGGTGGGGGCTGACGGAGATCGCCCTCGACGAGGAGCGCCTCGCCAACGGCGAGGTCGCCGTGCTCCGGTGCGCGGGGGTGATGCCCGACGGCTTCCCGTTCGACCTCCCCGAGACCGGCCCCCTCCCCGAGCCGCGCAGCATCGGCGACGCGTTCGCCGCCACGGGCTCGACGCTCGGGATCGTGCTCGCGCTGCCGTCCGAGCGGCCGAGCGGGGGGAACGTCGCGCGTAACGGGACTGCCGCCCGCGCCACCCGCTACGCCTCGGCCTCCGTCACGCTCCCCGACGAGAACACCGGCTCCGACGAGCGCGCCGTCGAGGTCGCGCAGCCGCGCTTCCGCCTCGGCATCGGGACGGAGTCGCTGCCGGAGTTCACGACGATCAAGGTCGGCGAGGTTGCCCGCAACGAGGCGGGGCTGTTCGCGCTCGGCGACGGCTTCGTCCCGACGTGCCTGAGCATCGGGGCGTCGGACCGGCTGATGCAGCTGGCGCGGCGGACGCTGGAGCGGCTCGTCGCCCGGAGCACGACGCTCGCCGAGCGGTGGCGGGCCGTCACGCAGCAGCGCGAGCTCTCGCCGTCGGACCTCACCGTGCTCGGCCTCCACCTCGCGGCGAGCACCTACGTCCCGCTCCTCAACCACCACCACGCCGGGGCGGGCAGCCACCCGGAGGACCTCTACAAAACCCTCCTCGCCCTCGCCGGCCACCTCGCCGCCTTCACGCCCGGCGTCTCGACCGCCCCCCGCGCCTACCCCACGTACAACCACAGCGACCTGACGGCGTGCTTCGGCGCGCTCGAAGCGGTCCTCGACGAGGTGCTCGGCGGCGCCACGCCGAAGGCGAACTACACGCGCGTTCCGCTCGATTCGCCCCGCGAGAACCTCTTCCTCGCGACCCCCGACGGCGGGCTCCTCGACCGGGCGCAGTTCTTCCTCGTCGTGCGCGACGACACGCTCTCCGAAGAGCGGCTGACGCAGGGGCTCCCGCAGATGATCCGCGTCGCCTCGCCGGACACGATTGACGCCGTGCTCCGCAGCTACACCCGCGCCCTCGGCGTCGAGCACACGAACCGCCTGCCCTCCGGCGTCCCGATGGACGACCGCGCGACGTACTTCCAACTCCAGAAGCGCGGGCCGTTCTGGGAGGCGATCCAGCAGAGCGGCGGCATCGCGCTCTTCGTCCCGGCCGAGTTCGGGACCGTGCAGCTGGAGATGATCGCCGCCTGACCGCCCACGCCCCGACCGCCGCCCGACGCTCCCGATCTATGACCCTGACCGCGGACACCGCTTCCTTCGACTTCCGCTTCGACGAGGCCACGGGGCGGCTGGCGGACGTCTACGCCCCGTGCCTCACGCTCGCGCTCAAGCTGCGCGCGGCCGACGAATACGGCGACGCCGAGACGCTGCGCGGTCGGATCAAGCGGATGCTGGAGTCGTCGCGGCGCGAGGCGCAGCAGCACGGCGCGCCGCCGGAGGACGCCCGCGAGGCCGAGTTCGCCCTCGTCGCCTTTCTCGACGAAACCCTGCTCTCGTCGGACTGGAGCCAGAAAGACCAGTGGCTCGCGCGCCCGCTCCAGCTCGAGCTCTACAACCGCTACGACGCGGGCGAGGAGTTCTTCCACCGCCTCGACGGGCTGCGCGCGAACCCGGGCCTCCACGCCGAGGTGCTGGAGATCTACTACCTCTGCATGGCGCTCGGCTTCAAGGGGAAGTACCAGCTCCACGGGCAGGAGGAGCTGCGCGAGCTCGTCGAGGGGACGTACGCCGACGTCGCGAACCAGCCGGGGATGAAGGTGGGCCGGCTCGCCCCCCACGGCGCCCCGCGCGACAACGTCGCGACCGAGGTCCGCGGCCGGATGCCGACGTGGGTGCTCGTGACGGCCGCGCTCGTGATCGGGGTGCTGGTCTACCTCGGGATGAGCCTCTACATCTCCCGCACGGCCGACGCCGTGGCGCAGGACATCGAGCGGGTCGCCGAGGTCGGGGCGGTGCCGTGATCGGCGGGCGGGACGGCGGAACGAAGACTTTTTCTAACGAGTGACGAGGGGCGATGAAGTGGTTGTTTAAAGTGCTGACGAGTCGGGGCTTCCTCGTCGTCTTCGGGCTGGTCGTGGTCGCCGTGCTGACGGTGCTGCTCGGGTTCGCGCTCGGGTGGTCGATGTTGGTGACGGGGCTCGTCCTCGCCATCATCCTGCTCGTCGTCGGGGTCGTGACGCTCTTCGTGCAGATGCGCGCGACGAAGGCCGCGAGCGGGCTCGAGCACCAGATCATGGCGCAGGCGCAGGCGCAGCAGCTCAACGTCCGCCCCGACCAGCAGGCTGAGATCGAGCGGCTGCAAGCCAACCTCGAGCGCGCGATCGAGACGCTCAAGCAGTCGAAGCTGGGGAAGAAGGGCTGGCGGCCGGGCGGGGGGAAGGCCGCGCTCTACGCCCTCCCGTGGTACCTCTTCATCGGCCCGCCCGGTGCGGGCAAGACGACGGCGATCACCAAATCCGGGCTCAACTTCCCCGTCGGCGCCGACCGCATCCGCGGCGTCGGCGGCACGCGCAACTGCGACTGGTTCTTCACCGACCAGGCCATCCTCCTCGACACGGCCGGCCGCTACGTCACCGAGGCCGAGGACACCGAGGAGTGGCTGTCGTTCCTGGAGATCCTCAAGAAGCACCGCCGCGAGCGACCGATCAACGGCGTGCTCGTCGGCATCGCCCTCGACGAGCTCGCCGGCGCCTCGCCCGATGAAGTGAATCGCCACGCCGAGACGATCCGCACGCGCATCGACGAGCTCATCAAGCAGCTCGGCCTCCGCTTTCCCGTCTACGTCCTCTTCACGAAAGCCGACCTGCTCAGCGGGTTCGTCGAGTTCTTCGGCGAGTTCGAGCGGAGGGAGCGCGAGGCGATCTGGGGCGCCACGCTCGACGCGGGGCAGCAGGCCAACCCGAGCCAGCGCGCCGTGTTCGAGGAGGAGTTCGACGCGCTCGCCGAGGCGCTCTCCAGCTTCCGCTCGCGGCGGCTCCGGCGCTCGATGAAGCGCGAGGACCGGCGGCTCGTCTACAACTTCCCGCTCCAGTTCGCCGGGCTGAAGGACAACCTCGGCCGCTTCGTCGAGGGGCTGTTCCAGCCGAACCCGTACCAGGAGACGCCGATCTTCCGGGGGTTCTACTTCTCCAGCGGCACGCAGGAGGGCATCCCCATCGACCTCGTGATCCGCTCGATCGAGGCGGAGTTCGGGCTGCCGCCCGAGGCGGCCTCGTTCGGGAGCCCCGAGGTCGAGACGAAGAGCTACTTCATCAAGGACGTGTTCACCGACGTCGTCGTGCCGGACCGCCACATCGCGCGGCGGACCACCAAGGCGGCGACGCGGCAGCGCCTCGCGAAGGCGGGTGCATCGATCGGCGTCGCCGTGGCGCTCCTCCTGTTTCTGGTCGGCACGTCGCAGGCGCTCGTCCGCAGCAAGCTCGACCTCGACCAGGCCCGCGCCGCCGCCGCCGACGCCGCGACCGTGCGGTGGGACGGCACGTTCCCGCGCGACGAGGACCTCGCCCGCGTGGCCGCGCTCGGCGACGAGATCGAACGGCTCGACGGCGGGCCGCCGCTCCTCCAACTCGGGTTGAACCGGAGGGGGGCCGTGCTGGAGCCCGCCCGCGACCTCTACCGCGCCCGTACCCGCAGTTTCGTCGAGACTTACCCCTTCGCCGCGCTCCGCCGCGACCTCGCCGCTGCGCCGTCCGTCGAGACCGACCCCCTCGCGCGGCAGCAGACCTACGAGGACCTCAAGGCCTACCTCCTGATGACGGCCGAGGGGGCGCGGCTCGAAGACAACGTCGCCGCCAACTTCCTCCGGCAGTACCTCACCCACTCCACGCGGACGGCGCTCTACGGGCCGGACTCCACGGCCACGCTCCCGGCCGAGGCCGCGCTCGTCGGCGACCAGATCGCGACGTATGTGGACGGGCTGCGCGAGGGGACGATCGCGCCGTTCGCGGGCGAGGAGCGCGTCGTCGCGCGCGTGCGGAATCTGATCTACGAGCAGCCGACGATCGCGGGGGTGTACGCGCGCATCCGCAGCGAGGGCAACGCGACGCTCGCCGAGTTCCGCCTCGCCGACGCGATCCCCGGCCGCTACCTCAGCATGTTCAACACGGGCGGAGAGGGGGCCGAGGGGCTGGGCGGGCCGAGCGTGCCGGGCTTCTTCACGCAGCGCGGCTGGGTGGCCTTCGCCGAAGAAGCCTTCGCGTCGGAGAGCGAGGACCCGAGCCGCGACGACTGGGTGATGGGGCGGACCGCCGGCGAGCTGCCGCCCGAGATGCAGGACCCCGCGCTGATGCGGGAGCGGCTCGAAGCCACCTACTTCTCCGAGTACGTAAGCCAGTGGCAGCAGTTCATGCGGAGCGTCCGCTACAGCCCGTTCGGCGACGCGCGCGACGCCGTCCGCAACCTCGACGACCTCTCGAACACGACCGACTCGCCCCTGCTCTACCTGCTCGCCGCCGTCACGGACCAGACGACGTTCGCCAGCGGGGACGTTCCCGGCGGCGACCTCGGGGACGACGTGGCCGCCGCCGCGCGCCGCCGCGTCAACGCCGCGGCCCGGCGCGTCATCGGCGGCCGGACGAGCGCGGGGCTGGAGGGGGGCGAGGCCGACGTGCACCCCGTCGGGCGGCAGTTCGCGGGGCTCCACGCGCTCGGCGCGCAGCAGGCCGCGAGCGGGGGGGCCTCGCCCGAGCTGTATCAGGCGCTCGAAAGCCTCGGGCAGGTGTCCGGCATCCTCGGCGGGGCCGCCTCGGACCCGGCGCAGGCCGCCGAGTTCGCCGCGACCGTGATCGACCAGAACGGCGGGGAGTTCGACACCGCGATGCGCTCCGCGCGGCAAGGCCTCCGCCGCCTCGACGCGGACGTGCGGCGGACGCTCTTCGAGCAGCCGATCGCCGTGGCATGGGGCGCCGTGCTCAGCGCCGCGCAGCGCCACCTCAACGAGCGCTGGCGCGACGAGGTCGTCCAGCCGTTCGAGTCGACGCTCGCCGGCCGCTACCCCTTCGACGCGACGAGTGCGCAGGAGGCCCCGCTCGGCGACTTCGAGCGGTTCTTCCGGCCCCGCGACGGCACGCTCGCGCTGTTCTACGAGGAGGCGCTGTCGCCGTTTATGACGAGGGACGGGCGCCCGCGCTCGTGGGAGGGCCGCGCGCTCGGCCTCTCGCCCCGCGCCGAAGCCTCCATCGACAACGCCCGCGAGATCGGCGAGGCGCTCTTCAGCGGCGGCGCGCTCCAGCTCGACTTCGAGCTCCAGGCCGAGGTGCCCGAGCGCGAGGGCAGCGCCCCGACGCCGAGCCAGGTCTTCATCTCGATTCACGGGCAGGACGACGCCTACCGCATGGGCTCATACCGGCCGTGGGTACCGTTCTCGTGGCCCGGCCGTCCCGGCGCGCTCCTCTCGATTTCGACCCAGCAGGGCGACCTCCCGGCGAGGCAGTACAACGGCGACTGGGCGCTCTTCCGCCTGCTCGGCGACGCCCAGGTCCGCCGCGTGTCGCAGACGCAGTACGAGCTCCGCTGGCCGTTCCGGCAGCCGGGGCAGTTCGCCCTCACGGCCCAGTACACCCTCCGCGCCAAGAGCGCCTCAACGCCCTTCGGCAACCCCGCGCGGTTCTTCACCTTCGACCCGCCCCCGACGCTGAACTGACGGACGCGCCGCGCGGGTTCACCTTCCAACGCTCACCATCATGCCGACGGCTCCCCTCGGCGCGTCCTGCTTCGGCAAGCTGCCCGACCGCGGCGACTTCGTGCGCACGAACGCCGGCGGCCGGGCCATGCGGGATTTCGACGCGTGGGTGCAGCGGGGGATCACGGAGGCACGCCGGCACCTCGGAGCGGACCTCGCGGCGGCGTTCGAGGCGTCTGGGCCGACCTGCTTCTTCGTCGAGGTGCCGAACGCGCCGCACGCCCTCGCCGGGGCGCTCCGGCCCAGCCGGGACCGGACGGGGCGGCGCTACCCGTTCCTCGTCGCCGTCGAGGTCGAGAAGCGCGACCTCGACGGGTGGCGGATCCCGTCGTGGCCGGACCGCTACGGGGCGTTCTACCGTGCCGCCGCGGCCCTCGTCAACGACGCGGTCGAGGGGCGCCTCGGCGCGGACGAGGTGGGCGCGGCGCTGCGGACGCTGCGCGCGGCGTACGACCATACCCCGTTCCCGGTGGACTACGAGTTCCGCCTCCGGCAGACGGGCGCGAACGACCTCTGGGCACGCACGTGGGGCGACGCGGAGGACGGGCGGAAGTACGTCCTGCTGAAGAACCTCACCGACGCGCTCGCCCGGAGCAGCAACGGGCGATCGGCGAAGCTGCCTCCGCTGCTCCGCATCCCGCTGCCCCAGCCGGCGCACGGCATCGACGTGAGCTTCTGGCTGGAGGCGTGCTGGCAACTGCTCGGGGCGCCGCCGCACGCCCCCGCCTTCTTCTGGTCGCCCGAAGACGGAGCGGGGGGGGAGCTGCTCGTCGGCTCGTCGCCGCCGCCGCCCGGGTTGTTCGTCCACCTGCTCGCCGCCGACCGTCCGCTCGCGTCCGTGCCCCGGCTCGACGATGCGAGCGGCCAGCCCGCCGCGCTCGCCGCGCTCGCCCTCCCCGCACACCACGGCACGCTGCTCGAAGAGGACGGGCTGAGCCTCCACACCTTCATTCACCGCCTGAGCCCCTGATCCACCGCGCCTCCACCTATGGCTGAAGTCACCGAAGAACCGCAGGTCGCCCCCGACGAACCGCTCTCGCCTCTCCTCGAAGCCGTGCGCGCCCCGATCTCCGAGGCGGACGCCGTGGGCATCGACGTGAAGTACGAGGACAGCTTCCAGCAGCTCAAAGCGGAGGTGGACAAGGTGCAGAGCGCGAACGCCGACGCCGACTTCGACCGCATCGTGGAGCTCGGCCAGCGGATTCTGACGGAGCAGTCCAAAGACCTCACGGCCGCCGCCTACCTCGGCCTCGGGCTCCTCCGGACGGACGGGATCCGCGGGCTGGCGGAAGGCGTCGGCGCGGTGCACCTCCTCTGCGAGACCTACTGGGACGACCTCTACCCCCCGGTGCGGCGGATGGTCGCGCGAAAGAACGCGCTCCAGCTCCTCACCGACCGCGGGTACGAGTACCTCGAAAGCCAGAAGCCGACCAAGAGCGACGGGCCGGCGCTGGAGCGCGCCCTCCGCGACTTCAAGGCGCTCCAAGCGCTCGCGATGGAGAAGATGGGGGAGCACGCGCCCGTGCTGAGCCGGCTCGCGAAGCTGCTCGAAACGAAGCTGCGGGCGGTGCCGAAAGACGCCCCGCCCGCTCCGAAGCCGGAGGCCACGGGGGACGGGGCGCCGGCGGCTACGGCCCCGAGCGGGGGGGCGGCTCCGCCGAAAGCTCCGGCGGCGGGCGGTTCCGCCTCCGGCGAGTTCCAGTCGCCGACGCAGGCGGGGGTGGTGATGCTCAAAGCGGTGGCCTTCCTGCGCGAGCAGGACAAGACCTCGCCGACGCCGTTCCGGCTCGCCCGGGCGCTGCGCTGGGGCGGGCTCGCGGAGGCCCCCCCGGCCGAGAACGGCAAGACGCTCGTCGAGCCCTACCTCGAGCAGCGGAAGACGTACCTCAGCGGCCTCGTCACCAAAGGCCAGTTCGCCGATCTGGCGAACGCGGCCGAAGAGAGCTTCCTCGAATACCCCTTCTGGCTCGACCTCCAACGCTTCCTCGCTACGGCCCTCGACGCGCTCGGCGGTCCGTTCGCCGCGATCCGCGACGGCGTGCTCGGCGACCTGGCCGTGCTCGTCACCCGCTTCCCGACGCTGCCCACGCTCGCCTTCAGCAACGGGACCCCCTTCGCCGACGGGGCCACGCAGGAGTGGATCGAGACGCAGGTCCTGCCGATGTTCGGGGGCGACGGGGAGGCGGGGGCGGCCTCTGCCGGAGGCGGCAACGACGCCCTCGAAGCCGACTACGCCGACGCCCGCTCCCACCTCGCGAAGGGCGATCTGGCCGCGGCCATCGCCGCGCTCGGGGGCGAGGGCGACGGCTCGGGGTACGATCGCTTCCGCCGCCGGCTCTACCTCGCCGCGCTATGTGTGCGCGGGGGGCAGCCGGCCGTCGCGCGGCCCATCCTCGAAGGGCTCGAAGCCGAGGTGGAAGCGCATCGCCTCGACGCGTGGATGCCCACCCTGGCGCTCGACCTGTGGGCCGCTCTGCACGGCTGCTACGGGTCGCTGAAGCGCACGGCGGAGGGGGAGCAGAAGGCCGCGTTCCAACGGGCCGCCGACCGGGTCTTCGAGCGGATATGTGCGGCCGATCCCGCGCGTGCCCTCGCCGTCATGGACAGGGGCAGGGGATAGAGCGATGCGTTCGCAGATTGCGCTTGCACTTAATTGTTTTTTTTATAGTTTCTACTCCCCGCCGGGCTCGCTGAAAGAGTGCCGCCGAAGCGACGCCGAGTCGCGGAGCCCATCCACTATTTAACGACCGCTTCAACGAGGACTGTCCCATGGCTCAGAGCTTTCAACGCGAAAAACCGCCCGCCCGCGTCAACCTATTTCTCGAGGTGGCCAAAGGCGATGCGCAGGAGAAGATCGAGCTCCCCATGCGCCTCATGATCCTCGGCGATTACAAGGGGCGCCCCGACGACACCCCGCTCGCCGAGCGCGAGTTGATCAACCTCAACAAGGACAACTTCGAGCAGGTGCTGAAGTCGATGGACGCCAAGCTCGAGTACACCGTGCAGGACACGCTCAAGGGCGGCGACGAAGAGATGAAGGTCGAGATCGACATCGACTCGATGGACTCGTTCAACCCCGAGGAGGTGGCGAAGCAGGTGCCCCAACTCAACCGCATGCTCGCGATGCGGAACCTGCTGCAGGACCTCCGCAACCGCGTCGTCTCCGCCAACGACTTCCGCAAGCAGCTCGAGCAGATCGTCAAGGACGAGGGCGCGCTCGAGAAGCTCGCCGCCGAGCTCGACCAGTTCGTGCCGAAGGAGCAGGAAGGCTCCGGCGACGAAGAGGGAAGCTGACCGAGCGGCTACCGCTCACCTCCGCCCATCGACCCCGCCCACGCTAGACCCGAAGAACTACCATGGCTGAAGCTCAACAAGAAGGCGCCGCCGCCGCAGCGGCTACCACCGAAGACAAGGGGAGCATCCTCGATTCCATCTTTGCGCAGGTCGCCGTAAGCGCTCCCGAAGGGCAGGTCAACGTCGGCGAGTTCGACGACGTGAACGCGAACGCGGACAAGCCGCGCGGGGCCGTCGTCGCCGCCGCGCTCCGCGTCTTCGTCGACGCCGTCCACGACCTCGAAGGGCCCGTCCAGAAGGTCGATAAGGAGCTCATCGACTCGATGGTGGCGCAGCTCGACCACAAGCTCTCGCAGCAGCTCGACGCCATCATGCACCACGACGCGTTCCAAGAGATGGAGTCCTCGTGGCGGAGCCTGAAGTTCCTGGTGGACCGGACGGACTTCCGGAAGAACGTCAAGATCGAGATGATCAACTGCTCGAAGGAGGACCTGTTGGAGTCCTTCGAGGACGCCCCCGAGCTCACGCAGTCGGCGCTCTACCGGCACATCTACACGAACGCCTACGACCAGCCGGGCGCCGACCCCTACAGCGCGATCGTCACGAACTACGAGTTCAAGAACACGGCGCAGGACATCGCGCTCATGCAGCAGGCCTCGAAGGTGGCCGCCGCGGCGCTCTGCCCGTTCGTGGCGTCCATCGGGCACGAGTTCTTCGGGAAGGAGTCGATGGCGGAGTTCAAGAAGATCCCCGACATCTCGGCTCACATGGAGACGGTGGACTTCGTGAAGTGGAACGCGTTCCGCGAGAGCCCCGACGCCCGCTACATGGCGCTGACGTTCCCGCGCTTCATGCTCCGCCTCCCCTACGGCGAGGACACCGTCCCGGTCAAGAACTTCAACTACAACGAGGAGGTCACCGGCGAGGACCACGACAAATACCTCTGGGGGAACGCCTCGTTCGCCTTCGCCTCGAACATGGTGCAGGCCTACGTCCGCGACGGCTGGAGCGTGCAGATCCGCGGGCCGCAGTCGGGCGGCAAAGTCGCCGACCTCCCCGTCCACCTCTACGACGTGGGCAAGGGGAAGCAGATGAAGATCCCCACCGAGGTGCCGATCTCGGAGACGCTCGAGTTCGAGTGCTCGAACCTCGGCTTCGTCCCGCTCTCGATCTACGAGGGGCGCGACTTCGCCTGCTTCTTCTCGGCCAACACCGCGCAGTCGCCGACGATCTACGACGACCCCGAGGCGACGGCCAACAGCCGCATCAACGCGCGGCTGCCCTACGTCATGCTCGGCTCCCGCATCGCCCACTACCTCAAGGTGCTCCAGCGCGAGAACATCGGCGCGACGAAGGACGCCACGAAGATCGAGGCCGAGCTGAACAAGTGGCTCGGCGGGCTCGTCACGAAGATGCCGAACCCGAGCGAGTCGATGATCGCCAAGTATCCGCTGCGGAGCGGGCAGGTGAAGGTGCACGACCTCGACGACAACCCCGGCTTCTACCGCGTCGAGATGGCGATCATGCCGCACTTCCAGATCGAGGGGATGGACATCAACCTCTCGATGGTGAGCAAGATGCCGAAGGCGTCGTAACGAGCACTGGCTGAGGGATGGATGTCTCTATTTTTTCGTGGGATGCTATGTCCCTCGTAGGGCGTCCCGTCCGTTTACATAATCGACACCCGAAGCTACTCGCCAGCCCGGCCGGTCGGCTTCACCCGCGACCCACAACCAACCCCATCAAGGAGGTCCAACTATGGCTTTAGAAGCCGCACTTTACTACTCGGACGGAATCGTCGGCGCCAACACGAAAGGGGGGCGAGAGGGCACCTCGGCCGTCTACGAGTTCACCCACCAGGTGTACTCGCCCCTCGACAAGCAGATGGGCGTGGTGAGCGGCGCGCGCGTCCACGGGGCCGTCGAGGTCATCAAGGAGATCGACACGGCGTCGGCGAACATGTACAAGGCGTGCTGCACGGGGGAGACCCTCGACGAGCTCAAGGTCGAGTGGTACCGCATCGTCGACGGGGCGGAGACCCTCTACTTCACGCACACCCTGACGAACGTGAAGGTGGCCGCCGTCGAGCAGATCCTCCCGAACACGAAGGACCCCTCGAAGGAGCAGTACCGTCACCTCGAGCGCCTCCAGCTCCTCTACGAGAAGATCAACTGGAAGCACGAGGAGGGCTACGAGTTCGAAGACGCGTGGTCGGAAGTTGCCGCCTAACGAGCCCCGCGCACGATCGGAAGCCGCCCCGTCCCTGGCCGTCGCTCGGCCGAGAGGGCCGGGCGGCTTCCGCGCTCTACCCTGGTGAGCCAACGACACCCTGCAGATGGAGGCGAGCATTTACGACGTACTGCGGGGGACCTTCGGCGACGGGCGTCGGCTCGAGAGCGTCAGCCGGAGCACGTGGCGCGAGCGGAGCATCCTCTCCAACCTCGACCGGCTGATGAACACGCGGCAGGGGGCGCTCTCGCACCTCCCCGACTACGGCGTACCCGATCTCTCCGACGTGTACCGCGACATGCCGGGCTCGATCGCCGAGCTCCAGCAGTCCATCGCGAACGCCGTCGAGACGTACGAGCCTCGGCTGCGGCACGTCCGCGCCGAGCATCAGGAGACCGACCAGTACGCCATGCAGCTCGTGTTCCTGCTAACGGCCAAAACGTTGGATGGAGATCGGGTCCGATTCCGGACCGTTTTCTCCTCGGACGAGGAGGCGCGCGTCGCCCCTTTCCAGGCGAGAGAGTGAAGCCTCGACGCACGGTTACGTTGGAGTAGAGAGGGGGCACACAGAGAGCAGAAGACGTAGGGCAGTGACCGAGACGAACGACACTACACGCAGCCGGGATGAGCCAACGCCGCTACTACGATGAGGAGATGCGCTACCTGCACGAGGCGGGTAAAGCCTTCGCGCGGCTACACCCCGAGCAGGCGCGCTACCTCAACATCGACAGTGTCACCGACCGGGACCCCTACGTAGAGCGACTGTTCGAGGGGTTCGCGCTCCTCACCGGCCGCATCCGAGAACAGCTCGACGACGAACTCCCGCAGTACACCGAGGCGCTGTGCGAGCTCCTCTTCCCGCACTTCCTCCGCCCGATCCCGTCGCTCTCGATGGTTGCTTTTCGAGGGCAGGGCCGGCTCCGCGAAACGACGCGGCTGCCGCGGGGCACCGAGGTACGGTCCGCCGCAGTAGGGGAGGACGGGGTCGCCTGCCGGTTCGTGACGACGCAGGACGTCGTGCTGCAGCCGCTTCACCTCGACGACGTCGAGCTCACGTGGGCCCCGGACGGCACGTCGAGCGCGACGATCGCGCTCGGCATCGGAGCCGGCGTCAGCCTCGCGGACCTCGACCTCCGCGCGCTCCGGCTCTACTTCCACGCCGAGGCGGCGACGGCGGCGGCCATGCACTACTTCTTTACGCGCCGCGTCCGCGAGGTCACCGTCGCGAGCGGGCTCCCCGGCGGGCTCGGCGAAGCCCTGAGCTCCTTCGGGCTCGACGAGACGCTCACCCTGCGGGGGCAAGAGTGGGTACGCCCCGGCGGGCTCGGTGCCAACGAGGCGCTCCTCCCGCACTCCAAACGCTCGTTCTCCGGGCTCCGGCTCGTGCAGGAGATGCTGTGCTTCCGCCCGAAGTTCTGGTGCGTCGACCTCCTCGGCCTCGACCGGTTCCGCCCGGAGACGGACCACGGCGCGCTCCGCATCACCGTCCGCTTCGACCGAGCGTATCCGCAGCCGCAGCGGTTTGGGAAAGAGCAGGTCCGGTTGTTCACGAGCCCCGCGATCAACCTGTTCGAGATGGACGGTGAGCCCATCCGCGTGGACCACCGGAGCGCGGAGCACCGGGTCGTGCCCGACGCGAAGCACCGGGCGGGCGTGGAGGTGTACGCGGTCGAGTCGGTGGTGGGGATCGAAGAGGTGACCGGCCGGCGGCACCCGTACGGCTCGCTCCTCTCGCCCGAGCGCGCCGGCGGCGGGCGGACCTACACGGCGTCGTCGCGGCTCGGCCTCACGGATCGGTACGAGACGACGCTCACGCTCCAGGGGGTTGCGCCGTCCGAGGGGCGGCTCCCCGTCGAGACGCTCTCGCTCGAGCTCCGCTGCACGAACGGCACGGTCCCGCGCGAGTACCTCCGCGAGCGCTCGTTGACAGACCTCGCGTCGAAGGGGGTGCGCGGCGTCGAGGTGGAGAACTTCACGCAGCCGACCCTCATCCGCTACCCCCCGACCGATCGGCATGCGGACTTCTACTGGATGCTGCTCTCGCACTGGTCGCTCAACTACCGCTCGGCGGCCACAGCCGGGGCGCTCACCGGGGTGCTCGGTCTCTACGATTGGACCGACGCCGAGGTCAACAAGCGGCACATCGAAGGCATCCGCGAGGTGCGGTGGGCACCGAAGGAGCGGGTCCACCGGGGGGCCGTGCTGCGCGGCAGCGAGGTGACGGTCGAACTCGACGAGGCGCGCTTCGTCGACGTGGGGGAGGCCGCGCTGCTCGGCCTCGTGCTCAGCCGGTTCTTCTCCACGTACGCCACGCTCAACTCGTTCGTCCAACTCACGGTCGTCCTGCAACCGTCCGGCGAGCGGATGACGTGGGAGCCCGGCAGCGGCGAGCAACCGGTGCTATGACGGACTACGTCTCTCATCTCGCCGAGCACGAAGCGCCGCGCGCGGAGGCGAGCGCCGCACCGGAAATCACGCCGCCCGAGCGCGGCATCTACGCCGAACTGTTCGCCCGGGGCTATCGCTTCGATTTCTTCCAGGCCGTGCGCCTACTGGAAGCGTATTTCCCCGACGCGCCCCCGCCCGGCACGAGCGCTGACTTAGCGGCCGAGCGTGTCCGTTTTCGCCCGGACCCGGCGACGGTCTTCCCCTCCGGAGACGTCCGCTCCGTCACCTTGGACGAGGAGGGGGCTGAGGTGAAGGCCACGTTTATGGGGCTCTACGGCGTCGCGTCGCCCCTCCCCGTGTACCTCTACGAGGACCTCGCGACGGAGGCCGAGGACACACTCCCGCTCCGGCATTTCCTCGACATGTTCAACCACCGCCTCTACAGCTACTTCTACCGTGCGTGGAAGAAGTACCGCCCGAGCAGCCCGGAGGACCCCGCCCGCGACGACAGCACGGCGCGCTTCCTCGCCATCGCCGGGCTCGGGACGCCGGGAGCGCTCGCCGATGCGCCGGTATCCGTCGACCGTCTCGCCGGGTTCGCGGGGCTGCTCAACCGCCGCGTCCGCAACGCCGAAGGGCTGCACTCGCTGCTGTCCGCCTTCACCGATGGGCTAGCGGTCGAGGTCGTCGAGAACGTCGTCCGACGCGTCCGGGTGACCGAGCGGCCGTGTCTCGGGCGCGGGGCGCCGTCCGCCACGCTCGGCGGCTCGGCCCTCCTCGGGGCCACCGTGCTCGACGCAGGCGGCAAGTTCCGCGTCGTCCTCGGGCCGATGGGGCTCGACGACTTCGAGTCCTACCTCCCCGGCGGGGAGAAAGCCGACGCGATCGGCTACCTCGTCCGCCTCTACACCCCCGACTTCCTCGACTTCGACGTGCTCCTCCGGCTCAAGACCGAGGACCGCCCGGCGCTCCGCCTCGGCGACCGGGGCGCGCGGCTCGGGGAGAACACGTGGGTCGGCCGCCCTCCCGAAACCGTCGTCACCGAACGCATCGTCACGTACGCCTAAATCCCTACCGCCATGATCTCGAAAGACCTGAAGAAGCTCCTCCAGAAGCTCAACGGCACCATGACGCGCGCGCTCGAAGCGGCGGCCGGCTTCAGCATCGCCCGCGGGCACTACGAGGTCACGACGGAGCACCTCCTCGCCAAGCTGCTCGAAGCCGGCGACGGCGACCTCCCCCGCATCCTCGACCGCTTCGACGTCGACAACGGGAAGGTGTGGGAAGCCCTCATGAACCGGCTCGAAGGGTTCAAGACGGGCAACACCGGGCGCCCGGCGTTCTCGCCCCTCATGCTCGACCTCGTCGAGAGGGCGTGGGTGGCGGGCTCGGTCCACCACGGCGCGACGGAACTCCGCTCGGGCTTCCTGCTCGAAGCGCTCCTCGAGGCCGAGGGGCTGCGGATGAGCGAGGTGCTCGACGCGCTCCAGCCTGTCAAGACCGAGGCGCTGCGCGAGGACTTCTACGAGATCGTCGCCGGCTCCGCCGAGAACCAGGCGTCCCGCCGCGCGGGCGGGCCGCGGGCCTCGGGCGCGCCGCCGCGCGAGGGCGAGACCGCGCTCGACCTCTACACCGAGAACATCACGCAGAAGGCGCGCGACGGCGGGATCGACCCCGTGTTCGCGCGCGACACCGAGATCCGGCAGATGATCGACGTGCTCAGCCGGCGGCGGAAGAACAACCCGATCCTCGTCGGCGAGGCCGGCGTCGGGAAGTCGGCGGTGCTCGAAGGGTTCGCGCTCCGCCTCGCCGAGGGCGACGTGCCGGACAGCCTCAAAGAGGTCGAGATCGTCGCCCTCGACCTCGGGCTGCTCCAGGCCGGCGCCGGGGTGAAGGGCGAGTTCGAGAACCGGCTGAAGTCGGTGATCCAGGAGGTCAAAGAGGCGGCGAAGCCGACGATCCTCTTCATCGACGAGGCGCACACGCTCATCGGCGCGGGCGGCGCCGCGGGCACGGCCGACGCCGCGAACCTCCTCAAGCCCGCGCTCGCGCGCGGCGAGCTCCGCACGGTCGCCGCGACGACGTGGAGCGAGTACAAAAAGTACATCGAGAAGGACCCCGCGCTCGAGCGCCGCTTCCAGATGATCAAGGTCGACGAGCCCTCCGTCGACGACGCGGCGATCATGATGCGCGGCATCAAGGCGAAGTACGAGGACCACCACGACGTGCAGATCACCGACGCCGCCGCCCACGCCGCCGCCTCGCTCTCCGAGCGCTACATCACCGGCCGCCACCTCCCCGACAAGGCCGTCGACCTGATGGACACGGCCTCGGCGCGCGTCAAGATGAGCCAGTCCTCGAAGCCCGGCGCCGTCGACGACGTCGAGCGCCGCCTGCTCAACCTCGCCATCACCGCCACCGCGCTCCAGCGCGACCTCGAGACCGGCCTCAACGACGACCAGGACACGCTCGACGCGCTCGAGATCGAACGCGGCGACCTCGTCGCCGCGCGCGACGCCCTCCTCGAACGGTGGGAAAAAGAGCGCGACCTCGTCAAGCAGATCGAAGGCGTCCGCCGCCGGATCATGGAGAACGTCGGCGGCGACGGCGCCCCGGCCGACCACGGCGACCTCCGCGACGACCTCAACCGGCTGAAAGACGAGCTCGCCGAGATGCAGAAGGACGACGCGCTCGTGCACGCCGTCGTCAACGAGCACGTCGTCGCGCAGATCATCGCCGACTGGACGGGCATCCCCGTGGGCAACATGGAGCAGGACGAGGCGCAGATGCTCCTCGACCTCGAAGACCGCCTCCGCACCAACATCAAGGGCCAGAACGAAGCGCTCGACCAGATCGCCGACTCGATCCGCACGGCCAAGGCGGGCATGGGCAACCCCGACGCGCCGATCGCCGTGTTCCTCCTCGTGGGCCCGAGCGGGACGGGGAAGACCGAGACGGCGAAGCAGCTAGCCGAGCTGATGTTCGGCGGCGAGCGCTTCCTCATCACCATCAACATGAGCGAGTACCAGGAGGCCCACACCGTCTCCTCGCTCAAGGGCTCGCCGCCCGGCTACGTCGGCTACGGCGAGGGCGGCGTGCTCACCGAGGCCGTCCGCCAGCGGCCGTACTCCGTCGTCCTCCTCGACGAGACGGAGAAGGCGCACCTCGACGTCATGGAGCTGTTCTACCAGGTGCTCGACAGCGGCTTCATGCGCGACGGCGAGGGCCGCGAGATCAACTTCAAGAACACCATCATCCTGATGACCTCCAACATCGGGAGCGAGACCGTCGTCGAGCTCGCGGCGCAGAAGGAGCGGCCCGACGCCGACACGCTCCGCGCGGCGATCCACCCCCAACTCGTCGGGCACTTCCAGGCCGCGCTCCTCGCGCGGATGAAAGTCGTCCCGTTCTTCCCGCTCGATAAGGAAGCGATCTCGAAGATCACCCGGCTCAAGCTGGACAAGATCGGCCGGCGGCTCCGCGCCACGCACGGGATGGCCTTCGCCTACGGCGACGAGGTCGTCGACCGCATCGCCGAGCGCTGCACGCAGGTGGACAGCGGCGCCCGCAACATCGACTTCATCATCGACCGAACGCTGCTCCCCGAGGCCTCGCGCGCGCTCCTCGCGCAGATGGCCGACGAGCAGGTGCCCGCCCGCCTCGAACTCGGCATCACCGAGCGCGGCGACTTCACCTACACCTTCGACGGCGTCCGCTACGGCGGCGACGGCGACGGCTCAGAAGAGGAGCCGGAGGGCGACGGGCCGGAGGCCGCGATCGCGGAAGACCTCGTGCCGGACGGCGAGGCCGACGCCGCCGTATCGCCCTCGGCGGGCGACGGCGAGGTCGGGGAGGCCGGCGAGCCGGAGCGCCCCGAGGCCCCCGCCGAATAGCCCGGCCGACAACCGACTCCCTCTGCGACAGCTGCCCCTGATTCCTTAGACCGCGCGGTCCCTACTCCCATGCCTGCTACTCCCGTCACGACCTTCTCATTCCAAGCCATCGACAGCGGCAACTCGAAGACGTCGTTCGACGTGCTGACGTTTGAGGGGGAGGAGGACATTTCTCGCCCGTTCGAGTACCGGCTCACCCTGAAGCACCCCACCGCGCTCGCGGACTTCAGCAAGGTGGTGAACCAGAACGCCGAACTCGTGATGGAGCAGGAGTTCGACGACCCGGGCTCGGACAACCGCGTGACGACGGAGGTGAAGGTGGCCGGCGTCGTGGCGACGCTGCGGGCGAAGCAGAAGTTCGTCGTGGACGACGGACCGGATTACGTGACTTACGAAGCCGTGCTCGTCCCCAAGCTCTGGAGGCTGGGGCTGTTCCACCAGAGCCGCATCTTCCAGAACCGCACCGTCGAACAGATCATCGGCGACGTGTTCGCGCAGGAGATCAGCGCCGGCGTCCCCGCCCTCAGCCCCGACGACTACTCGATCAAGCTGGACAGGGCCGCGTACGAGCCGCGTGACTTCTGCGTGCAGTACCGCGAGAGCGATCTCGCCTTCATCCAGCGCCTCATGGAGCACGAGGGGATCTACTACTTCTTCGACCAGGGCAAGCTGATCATCACGGACAGCAAGGCCAAGGCGGAACCGGAATCGGCGACGTCACCCAAGAGTGTGAGCTTCAAGGAGGGGGACGGGGGGACGGTCCAGGCGGACGACGTGATCTTCCGGTTCCAGTACGACGAGCGGGTCGTGCCGCGGGACGTGCGGGTGCGGGACTACGATTATGAGGCGTTCGCGAGCTCGGAGGAAGTACCGAAGGAGACCGCGACGTCCAACGCGGGCAGTCCCTCCCCGACGGGGCAGGAATACGCCCGCGTCGGCACGCACTACGAGCACGGGCTCTTCAGCGAGAAACGGCACTTCAACCCGTTCAAGAAAAGCGACGACCCCGACCTCTATTCGCAGTACTGCGATGCGGAGGGCAAGCGGAAGGAGCGGGTCACCCGGATCGCCGACGTCCGGGCTCAGGAGCTAGAGGCGCGGCGCATCAGCGGGCAGGGCAAGTCCAACGTGCTCCGCCTCCAGGCGGGGCACGTCTTCAAGTTCGTCGGGGACTTCCCCTTCCCCAATGGGGCATCAGACTCCAGCGAATTCCTGGTCACGTCGGTGCACCACCGGTATCACCCCATCGAGATCGATGGGGCGGCGACGGCCTCGTCCGTCTACCGCAACGCTTTCACCTGCTTGCCCACCAGCCTGCAGTACCGCCCGCCACGCGCCACGCCGGTCCCTCGCGTGCCCGGCGTGATGACGGCGAAGGTGGTCTCCGAACCTGAGCCCGTTCCGCCAGATCCGAACGATTCAAAGTACAGCGACCCCATGTACAGCCTGGAGGAAGACACGGAGGCCTACGACAAGGCTTTGGCCAAGTACAGGGAGTGCTTGCCGTTCGAGGGGCCGGTGGATGAGGAGGGCAAGTACCGGTTGCAGATCCCCTTCGATGCCGCCGACCAGCAGGCGCCGTCGAAGCGCGTGCGCTTGGCCCAGCCGCACGCCGGGACGGACTACGGCTTCCACTTCCCCAACCGGCCCGACAGCGAGATGGTATTCGCCTGTGTCGACGGCGACCCCGACCGCCCGCTCGGGCTCTCGATGGTGGCAAACCCGTGGACCCACTCGCCTGTGCCGACGACGGCACGGGAACTGCGCACTCAGAACCCGTGGACGGGTGCTCTCGAAGACAAAACCATCACGTATGACGAATACAAAAATGTTATCCGCACCGCACGTGGTCACCAGATCGTCATGGACGACAATGATGCGAGCTCGAACGTGGGTATTACGATACAAACAGGTAGCAACATAAACGAAAGTTCGATTTCCAATGTGGATGTCTATTGGAAGACCCGAATCGAGATGGGGGGGTACAGGGTCAAGAGCGGGATCGAACAGGTGATCGACGGGGTCACGGAGGCGTTCGGGTGGCTAAAGAACCTGGTGCTCCGAGATCTGCCGAGCTTGTCGGGGATGATCATGGGCATGGCCGCCTCGCACGTCGAGTCGGGCAACTACGGCGAAGACACCTTCGGCACTACGACTCCTGTGGGAATCGATATGAAAACAGATCAGGCCATAAATATTAAGGGCCTGAAGGGGGTGAATATCACATCGCCGAATTTGTTCGGGATGTTCAGTAGCAATTTCGTAGGGGATTCTAAAACGCAGAAAAACAACCAGCACGCGGTCGAATCTATCGCTAAGGGTATAAAGAAAATCCTGTGGCAAGAAGTGGCCAATGAAGCGGTCAACGATTTCCTAGAGGTCGAAGAGAGGCGGAAGTCGTACGAGTCGGAGACGTCGAAGCCCTGGAGCCCGCACGTGTTGGAGGGGTTCAAGGTGAGAGAGAATTTCTACAAGCTGCGGATCAGAGCTTTCGTCAACACTATCCTGAATCGGACCGGTGTAAACGTGTTCTCCGCTGGCGAGCTTAAAATGGCTTCGCTAAACAGCGCAACTGTGGTGGCGGGTGACGAGGGGATGCTGCTCAAGTCGTTCGGCCCCATCGAGCAAAAAGCAAATACGGGGGTAGATATAAAGACGGATCAGGGGATCTCTATCAAAGCTACGGGGAGGCAGTTCGAGGGTAAAGGGGTCGTCAAAGTCATTAAGGGTTGGACGGATGATCTGAAGAAGAAGTCGCCCGTCCTCGGGGTGCCTCTGAGACTGGTGCTGGACCTAATCGCAAGCACGGATTCCTTCTCTACCAAAGATATAGAAGATTTTGGTATAAACATTCACAACGAAAGCGGTGCCATACATTTGCACACAGGGGGGGAGCGGGGAGAGGCCGAGAAGGGGGCGGGCGATATTATGATGAACGCTCATGGTACTGGGAACGTAAGGACATTTTCCAGGCAAGGCCTCCTCCATTCGTGGTCTGGAGCTGCGGGCGAGGCATTCTGGATGGAGGTGGGTAAACGTGAGAAAAACGATAAAAACAATCCCCTTGGTAAGGACGCTATTGCGGGGCTACTCCGCCTGAAGAAGAACAAGGCTCACGCGTTCTCGTCGGAAGAGGTGGTGCTCAACGTGGGCAAGGATTACGAAGACGAAAAGAGTTCGATCAAAATAGAGGAAAAGAGAATCGCGATCACGTGCGGCGAATCCAGCATCGTCCTCAACAGCGACGGTTTGATCGAAATCATTGGGAAAGATATTATGATTGAGGGGTCGGGGGATGTGTCGGTCGAGGGTATGAACGTTGACGTAGTGGCTACGCAGGATGCCCACGTCGAAGGCGGGATGTCATTCAGTAGTAAAGGGAAGATGACCCAGTTGGAAGGGGAGATGTTCACGGTCAAGGGCAAAATGACCCAGGTGTCAGGCCAAATGATCAAGGTCGGTTAACGGTCCATCAGACGAACCCACGTAGCTATGCCAAAGCCCGCCGCCCAACTCGCCGACAACGCAGGCCACGGTCCCCCCCTCCTCGGGGCCGGCCAGCCGACCGTCCTCATCGCCAACCGCCCGGCGTGGTGCGTTGGCGACCAGCACACGTGCCCGATCCCGAACGCGCCGCCGCCCGTGGGACCGGGGACGCCGCACGGACCGGGTGTGACCGCGCCGCCCGGCGCCATCAAGGTGCTCATCAAGAACAAGCCCGCCGCCGCCCTGGGTGACCAGGTGATGGAGCCCGGGGCGGTCGTCCCTCCGATGGTCCCTAACCCCATCGCGATGGGCGCCCCGACCGTGCTCGTCGGCTGAACCCGCCTTATGACGATCCGCGCCGACATCGCCACGGGCGAGACCACGCTGGACCGGACCGACCTCCGGCTGGAGGGCGCGCTACCGCTCGTGCTCGCGCGGCGCTACCGCAGCGGGGCGCCGGCCGGGATCTTCGGCATGGGGTGGGAGCACGGGCTCGACCGGACCCTCCGCGTCGAGGCGGACCGCGTCGTCTACCGCGATGGGGCGGGCCGCGAGACCGTCTTCGCACCGATCCCCGTGGGCATGGAGGCGCGCCACCCCGAGGGCCTCACGCTCCAGCGCCACGCTGACGGCTACGTCGTCTTCGCCTCGCCCCGCCTGCAGGAGGTTTTTCGGACCGGATCGGGCGGCGGCTCGCTGCTGCTTGAGCGGATCGTGGACCCCAACGGCAACCGGATCAAGCTGACGTACGCGGGGGACCGGCTTGCGGAGGTCTCGGCCTCGGGCGGACAGCGCGTTCGGTTTGCCTACGCCGGAGGCGTCGTCACGCAGATCGCCGTTGCGGGCGCGGACGGCCGGGCGGTGCCGGTCCGGACGTTTCGCTACGGGCCGGGCGGCACGCTCGTCGCCGAGACCGACGCGGCGGGGCGGACGACGGAGTACGCCTACGACCGCGGCCTCCTCGTGCGCGCGGGCTCCGGCCCCGCTGCGTGGCTAGCGCAGTACGACGACGGGGGGCGCTGCCTCGCCCTCTGGCGTGCCGACGGGACCGCCGCCACGCACCTCGCCTACGACGCGCTCCGGCAGACGACGCGCGCCGTCGGCCTCGACGGGAGGCAGACGCTCTACCGCCACGCCCTCGGCACGTCCGGATCGGTCGTGCTCGAACGGGAAGGCGCCGCAGGCGGAGGGCTCCACTACTACTACGACGAGGCGCAGCGGCTCATCGGCTACGACGACGCGGGCGGTACCGTCGTCACGTTTCAGCGGGTCGACCCGGCCGAGGGCGAGCTGGTACAGATCGACGGCGAGCGCCGGTTCCTCACGGCGACGTTGAACGAGGCCGGTCTCATCGCAGCCGTCGAGGGGGGAGGCGAAGGCGCGTTCTCGCTCGACTACGATGAGCGGTTCAACCCCGTCCGTCTTACGACTCCGCTCGGGTCGGTGTGGGCGGTCGAGCGCGACGCGAGAGGGCGTGCGTCTGCGGTCGTAAGCCCCACGGGGCATCGCGTCATTCTGCGGCGGGAGGGGCCCGCGCTCACGGTCGAGGGACCGGGGGGGGCGAGGCTCTGGCTCACGGCCGACGTGCAGGGGCGGACCGCGACGCGGCGCGATCCCTCCGGGCGGGAGATGCGCTTCCGCTACGACGCCGAGGGGCGGCTGACCGACGCCGAGGTCGCAGACGCGTACCGCATCGCGTGGGAGCGGGACGGTGCGGGCCGCCTCGTCCGCGTCGCGGACTCCGAGCACGCCGAGGCGCGGTGGGTGCGGGACGGCGCCGGCCGCGTCGTAGCCGTCGAGACCCGGGGGGACCGCGTCCGACTCGACTATGACCTCGCGGGGCGCATCACCGCGGCGACCGGCGAGGCCGGGGTGGTCCGCTTCGCGTACGACGAGCAGGACCGGCTACGCTACGGACGCGGTCCAGCTTGGATGACCTTCAGCTACGACGAGGGCGAGACGGCGGCGAAGACGGCGGCGTGGCGCCGGGTCTTCGGGCCGAACGACGAACTCCTCGGAGAGCAGGTAGAGGCGGAGAGCCTCCGTTTCCGCTACCGCGGAACGGGCGAGCTGCTCGCCCTCGAGACGAAGCGGGGCGATGAGAAAGAGGCGCACCGGATCACCTACGATGAAGAGGGCCGGCCGACCCGAGTCGAGCGGGGCGGAGCCGCCGCGCTGGCCTACGACGCGGACGGGGTGCTCAGAGCCGTGACGGCAGATCCGGACGGCGAGGCGGTCGCCCTCCGCTTGGAATACGACGACCGGCTTCACCTCTCGTCGCTCTGCCGTGGCGCGTCGTCGTGGCACGCCGTCGTCGATGCGGCCGGCCGGCTGACCGACGTGGGAGAAGTGAAGCTCCGCTACGACGCGCTCGACCGGTGCGTTGCCGTCCGGGTGGGAGAGAGGGGCGAACGGCCAACGCGGGGCGAAGGCGCGGAACGGGTGGAGCTAGGGGAGGGGCTGAGCGTGATCGTAGCGGAGCGCGGCGTCGCGCTCGTCGCCGAGGTAGCGGGAGTGCCCATTCCTCTGTGGGCGCGCGAGGAAGTGCGGCGGCAGCCGCTCCCCCTGCCTGCGCGGCTCGCACGCGCCCTCGTGCGGGGCCCTCAGGCGGCGCTCGCATCGGCGTGGGAGGGGCCGGGCCCGCCCGGCGACGGGTGGCGGCGGCTCGCGAGCGCCGTCGATGCGAGCGCCGCGTTTCCGAGCATGTCCGCCCTCGAGCTGCCGTGGCCCGCGTTCGATCTCGGGGTGTTGGCTCGGTATGACCCTCACGCCAGAGAGCGCGGAGCTGGGGTGCTCCCCCGCGACCAGCCGGACCCCGCGCGTGCGCCCGACGCCGCGCTCACCGGCTCGCACCGCCGAGGCGAGCTCCATCCCCGCTCGTGGGCGGAGCGAGCGCACGGCCAGCGGTTGGCCCCTGCGGTCGTGGCCGCCAACCCGGCCGCCTACGCCCTGCACCTCTACCGCGCCCTCACCTGATCTATGGAAACCGCCTCCCTCGACACCGATCGGCTTCGACCCGGGGCCGACCTCCGCGGGGCCGACCTCCGGGGCACTCCCCTCCAAGGGGCTAACCTGGAGGGGGCCGACCTCGCTGGAGCGGATCTCCGCGGCGTCGCCTTCGAGAAGACCCGAATGGCAGGGGTCGACTTCACGGGGGCCGACCTCCGGGGGGCCCGCCTCGCGAATGCCGCGCTGCCTCGCGCGGTGTTCGCGAGGGCGGACCTGACGGACGCGACGTTCGAGCGGTGCCTGCTCGACGACGCGTCATTCGCGAGCGCCCAGCTCGGCGGGGCCACCTTCGCGTCGTGCCTCCTCAGCCGGGGGGGCTTCCGCGGGGCCTCGCTCCGAGGCTGTGTCATCGACGCCTCGATCGCAGAAGCGGCGCAGTTCGAGGGGTGCGATTTGGAGGGGGCGGACCTCAAGGCCACCCTCTTCGCCAACGCCAGCTTCGCCGGGGCCCGGCTCGTCAGCGCGAACCTCGAGCAGGCCCTCCTCACCGACGCCGACCTCGCCGGGGCGGACTTCACCGATGCCGTGCTCTCCGGCGCCATCCTCGAGAGGGCAAGCGCACCGGGCGCCGTTTTCCGCGGCGCGTTTCTCGTAGCGACCTTCGCCCGGCGGGCGGACCTCTCGGGGTGCGACTTCTCCGGGGCGAAGCTCTCCGTCGGCACGTTCACGCGGGCCACGCTCGCACGGTCGACGTTCTTCCACTCGACGGCCGAGAACGCCGTCTTCGAGTACGCCGATCTGCGTGGGGCCAAGCTGAGCCAGTCGTCGTTCAACTTCTCTAACTTCGTGGGGGCCGAACTCGCCGGGGCGCAGGCAGGGGCGTGCAGCTTCTTCGGCGCCGACTTCTTCTGGGCCTCGGTCGGCGAGTTCGGGCGGGCGCAGTGCGACCTCGAGTCGGCGCGGATGCCGGAGCCGGTCACGCCGGCCGCCGGGCCCGGCTCCACGCCTCCGCCGGTTCGGCCGGTGCCGCTCTACCGGCAGCCCGCTTCCGCCGTCGAAACCCGCCCGGGCTCATGAACGTCGTCAACGACACACCCTTCGTGGACGGCCTCGCGCTGGGGATGGGGCCGGACCGCCGGTCCTGTCTCGCCCCCATCCTCAAAGCGACGTTCCGCATGCCCGGCGGCGCCGACGGCGCGCCCGCGCCGGTCGCCGACGAGCAGCTCCCGATCACGGCCGACGACGAGTTCTACAAAGGCGATGTCACCGGCAGCATCCGGCTCGAAAGCGACGCCGTCCCGTTCAAGCCCCGCGCCGACGTCGTGCTCGTGGGGCGGGCGTACGCGCCGGGCGGCAAGCCCGTGCCCGTGCTCGACGCCGGGCTCCGCGTCGGGCGGGCGCAGCAGGCCGTCCGCGTCTTCGGCGATCGGCGGTGGGTCTTCCCGACGCGGCTCGTCCTCGTGCCGGTCGTGTCCGACCCGGAGCCGTTCACCGAGATGCCGCTCGTCTACGAGCGCGCCTTCGGCGGGTTCGACCACAAGGGGCGGGCGTGGTGCGCGCAGAACCACGTCGGGCGCGGCTTCATCGGGAAGAAGACGCGCGAGTCGGTGGACGGCAAGCCGCTCCCGAACCTCGAGGACCCCCGCCGCCCGATCCGCTCGTGGGACGACCAGCCCGCGCCCGTCGGGTTCGGGTTCTACGGCCGGAGCTGGCAGCCGCGCGCCGCGCTCACGGGCCGCGCGGTGGACGATCTCGACGCCGAGTTCGGCCTGCCCGCTGACTTCGACTTCGGCTTTTACAACGGGGCGCATCCCGCCCTCCAGGTCCCCGGCTACCTCGCCGGGAACGAGGAGGTCGAGCTTCGGCACCTCACGCCCGACGGCTACCGACGCTTCCGGCTGCCCGGTCTCCGGCCCCGGGTCACCCTCCGGCTCTACGACGGCGCGCCCGACCCGGACCCCGCCGCCCCCGACGAGCGCCCGGCGAGCGCACACCCGGTCGCCGTTCACCTCGATACCCTCGTGCTCTTCCCCGACGACGGCGTGCTCACCGCCGTGTGGCGCGGGCACCACCCGCTCCCCGGCCTCGCCCTCGACACGGTCGCGGGCATCGACTACGCACTCACCTAATTCCTGACCGCCATGAGCGACGTGCACAAAAACGTTGGCCTCCACATCACCTCCGACCCCGATACGACCTCGGTCACGCAGCCCGGCCGGGGCGCCCAGCGTCGAGCGGCGCCGATGCCGCTGCGCCTCCTGCTCGTCGCCGACCTCGCGCCGCAGCTGCGCCCCACGCGCACCGAAGAGCGCGTGCGCCGCGTGGACGCCAACAGCTTCGCGGAGTTGATGGGGGACTGGCAGCCCGCGCTCCGCCTCGACGTGGAGAACCGGCTGAGCGCGCAGCCGCAGTCGCTGGAGATCGGGCTGCGCTTCACCTCGCTGAAGGACTTCGCGCCCGCCGCGATCGCGCGACAGGTCCCGGCGCTCGCGCGCCTGCTCGCGATCCGCACCGAGGTCCACGGCGTCCGCACGAAAGGGACCGACCGCGAGACGTTCCGCGACCGCCTCGGCGAGGCCGGGGTCGACGCGGCCTCGGCCGACGGGCTCTACGGCCAACTGACCGTCGAGCCGCCGAAGCCGAAGCCCGCGCCGAAGCCTCAAGAGGACGACGCCATCGACCGGCTGATGGGGATGGTGGATGCGGGCGACGGAGCGAGTGACGAGCCGCCGCGCACCGCCGGCGACGCCCTCGCCGAAGCTGTTTCGGACGGCGCGCCACGGATCGCCACGTCGGCGGCCGACGAGATCCTGGAAGACTTCGACCGGAAGCTCGGCGGCCAGCTCCGCGCGATCCTCGAGCACCCGGACCTGCGCCGGCTCGAAGCGGCGTGGCGTGGGCTGAGGCTGCTCGTGGACCGCCTCCCGTTCCGCGAGGGCGTTCAGCTCGACGTGCTCCCCGCGCGGCGCGACAGCCTCAGCGAGACGATCTATCACCAGGTGCTCATCCCCGAGCACGAGGCCGACGGAGCGGGCGACCCGCTCGCGGCCGTGATCCTCGGCTTCGCCTTCGACAACGGCCAGGCCGACGTCGAGTTGCTCGGGGATATCGCCGAGACGGGGGCGAGCCTGCAGGTCCCGTTCATCGCCTCGGCGAGCCCGACCTTCTTCGGCTTCGAGTCGGCCGAATCGATCGAGGCGCTGCCGTTCGTGCCGCAGCACGTCCAGGGGCCGGAGTACATCCATTGGAATAAGCTGCGCGAGCGGGAAGACGCGCGGCACGTCGTGCTCGCCTTCCCGCCGTTTCTGCTGCGGGCGCCCTACGGCCGGGAGCATCCGTCGAAAGAGGTGCCGGTGGACGAGGAGGGGTTCCTGTGGGGCGGGGGAGCGCTGGCCGTCGCCCTCGGCATCGGGGACTCGTTTGCGGAGACCGGCTGGCCGACGCACCCCGCCGGGCGCCGCGTCGGGGACCTCCCGATCCGCGCGACGGAGCGAGGGCAGACGCCGCTGGCCGTTCTGCTGCCCGAGGCGAAAGCGGCGGAGCTGGCCGACGTCGGCTTCGTCCCCCTCACCGGCGCGGCTGACCGCGACTGGGTGCAGGTCGCGCGGACGCCCACGCTGGCACGCCCCCAGACCTTCGACGACGCTACGAAAACGGCGCACGCGGCGGCGCACGCGACGCTGCCCTGCGGGCTGTTCACGGCCCGCGCGGCCCACCGTATCCTGAAGCTGCCCGCCGAGTTGGACGCCGAGGCGCCGCTGGAGGCGAAACGGGAAGCCATCGTGAACCGCCTCCGTACGTTCCTGGGGGGGGACCTCGCGGCCGACGCCGTGACGGCGGACCCGGTCCCGGACGCCGAGGTCGAGGGGCACGACCTGCTAGCCGTCCGTCTTCAGCCGCCCCGGCACGTGCTCGACACGCCGGTGCATCTCGCTATCGGGTTGCCGGTGCCCCGGGGGGCGTGACCGTCCGGGAGGCCATCCGTTTCCCGGGATCGACCGGGGCGGTGGCCTATCGCAGGGACGAACCACGTTACCCTTCCAAGGGATAGGCACCGATTCTATATTGCTCTCCCCCTTGCCTTATTGGAGTAAACGACGTTAGCCTAACCACGCCCCGCTTTCTCCCAACGACATCCCTTGAGCGCTTCTCACTCATCGTCCTCCCAGCCGGTGGAGGCGCGGCCCGCCGTACGGGCTCGCGTCGAGGGGAGCTCTCTGCCCGGGATGGAGCGGTCGTTCACCGAGCCGTTCACGATAGGGCGGGGCATGCAGGCGACGCTGCACGTGGATTCCGGACGCGTGAGCCGGATCCACGCGGAGGTGGTCTTCAGCGGCGGCGCGTGGCTGCTCCGCGACGCCGGGAGCACGAACGGGACCTACCACGACGGCGAGCGGATCGAAACTATACAATTGGAGGGAGACGTCGTGGTGCGGCTCGGGCGGGAAGGCCCCACCGTGTACCTCAGCGTCGATCCAACGGCCGCAGAGGGGACGGGCCGAGCGACCGCGGTCAGCGAGAACACTCCGTTCCTGAGCAGCTTCAGTGAGCCCTCCGCGGCCGAGGACGGAGACGCGACGTCGCCGCAGCGGCCGAGCGGGGCGTATCGGGCGGCGGATGGGGAGGTGCCCGGCGGCGCTCCGTCTGTCCCTCCGGTGCCCCCGAGAGCGGACGCGCCGGACACCCATTCCGTGAGCCAGGTAATCCGGCGTTACTTCAACGCGGAGGACGACGAGGCGGCGGGGGATCGGACGCGGATGATCCGGCAGGCGTACCAGCAGGTGCAGGCCGAGCAGAAGCGGACGTACGGCGGCATCATCGGCATCGTCGCGCTGCTGCTCGTCGTCGCGCTGGGCTTCGCCGTCTGGCAGCAGATCCGGGTGGAGCGGCTGGAGCAGACCGCGCAGGGGCTGTTCTACGAGATGAAGGAGCAGGACCTCGCGACGGCCCAGCTACGCCTCGTGGCCGAGGAGACCGGCAACGCCGACCTCGAAGCCCAGCTCGACGACCTGGAGGAGCGGCGCGTCCGCCAGGCGGCGCTCTACGAGGGGTACATCGAAGAGCTCGGCGTGTACCGCTCGCTCTCGCCGCAGGAGCGCGAGATCTACCGCGTCGCGCGGATCTTCAACGAGAGCGAGTTCTCGATCCCGGCGGGGTTCGTGCGCGAGGTGAAGGGGGTCATCAGCGAGTGGCAGAAGTCCAGCCGGTTCGAGAACGCGATCCTGCGCGCCGAGCGCAACGGCTACACCCCCATCATCGTCCGCACGATGAAGGAGTACGGGCTGCCGCCCGAGTTCTTCTACCTCGCCATGCAGGAGAGCAACTTCAACGAGTGCGCCGTCGGGCCGGAGACGCGGTGGGGCATCGCCAAGGGGATGTGGCAGTTCATCCCCACGACGGGGCAGGCCTACGGGCTGTCCCCCGGCCCCCGCAGCGACATCCGCGTCTGCGACGAGCTCGACGACCGCCACGACTTCTCTAAGGCCACCGACGCCGCCGCGCGGTACCTCCTGAACATCTACACCGAGCTGGCGCAGGCCTCGGGCCTGCTCGTGATGGCGTCCTACAACTGGGGCGAGCACCGCGTCTCCTCCAAACTGGACCGGCTGCCGGAGACCCCGCTCGAACTCGTCCGCCGCGACCTCGAAGACATCCCGGCGAACCCGCAGCAGCGCAACTACTGGCGGTTCCTCAACGAGTACCGCGACCGGATGCCGGAGGAGACGAAGAACTACGTCCTCCACATCTTCGCCGCCGCCGTAATCGGGCAAGACCCCCGCCTCTTCGGGTTCGACTTCGACAACCCGCTGGCGCCCTACCTTCAAGGCCCCTGAGGAGCGGCGCGTGTCCCGCAGCTTCCTCCCGACCCCTGACCTGTTGCCTCATGCTGTGGAAGCGCTCCCCCCGCTCTCTGTCCATCCGCTTCGGCGCTAAGTCGGACGTCGGCCAGGTCCGTTCGGAGAACCAGGACGACTACGGTCGTTTTCCCGAGGTCCGGGCCGAGCGCAACGGGGATCAGGTGTTCATTGTAGCCGACGGGATGGGGGGGCACGAAGACGGCGGGCAGGCGAGCCGATCGGCTGTGGAGGCGGTTCGCGACACGTACTTCGAGGACCGGGAGGCCCCGGTGGAAGACCGGCTGCGCCGGGCGGTGCAGGAGGCGAACACCCGGGTCTACGCGTTCGCGCAGAGCGGGGAGATCCCCAAACGGATGGGCACCACGTGCACCGTCCTCGCGGTCGTGCACGGCGAGGCCTACCTCGCGCACGTTGGGGACAGCCGGGCGTACCGCATCGGGCGGAAGGGCATGACGCAGCTCACGCGGGACCACACCCTCGTCGAAGCCCTGATGCGGGAGGGCGTGCTGACGGAGGCGGAGGCGGCGCAGCACCCGCAGCGGCACGCGCTCGTCCGCGCCATCGGCATCCAGCCCGACGTCGACGTCGACGTCGAGCGGCTCGCGACCCCGCAGTCCGGCGACGCGTTTCTACTGTGCTCCGACGGCCTCTCCCGCGTCAAGGATGCGGAGATCGGCGACATCGTCCGCGCCGAGACGCCGCAGCAAGCCGCCGAATCGCTCGTGCGCATCGCCAACGAGCGGGGGGGGCACGATAATGTGACGGTACTAGTGGTTAAGATTGAGTAGTTTCCGGGTCTAGTACGCTGTCATTCCTGGCTCCGCGACGCTCGACCGCCGACACGCCCTCTATGCCTGATACGATCATCGGCCAAGAAATAGACGGCTTCCAAATCCTCGACGAGTTGGGGCGGGGGGGGATGGGCGTCGTCTACAAGGCCGAGGACGTAGCCCTCGCGCGGCCGGTCGCGCTCAAGATGATCGCCCGCGACCTCGCCCGCGACGAGTCGTTCGTGCGGCGGTTCCGCTCCGAGGCACGGGCGCTCGCCCGCATCAACAGCTCCTACATCACGTCGATCTACGCCCTCCGCCGCACGGATCTGGGCATCTTCATCGTGATGGAGTTCATCGGCGGTGGCACGCTCGGCGACATGATGGAGCGGGGCCCGCTGAAGTGGTCCGCGATCCGCCCCGTCGTGCTGGAGATGATCACGGCGCTCGAACACGCCCACGGCGTCGGCATCATCCACCGCGACATCAAGCCGGGCAACATCCTCATCACCGAGAGCGGCCACGTCAAGGTCACGGACTTCGGCCTCGCCAAGCTCCACGCGGCCGACAAGGCGGCGACGGTGACGCAGGGGATCGCCGGGACGCTCTACTACATGTCGCCGGAGCAGGTCAAGGGCGAGCGGAACCTGGACGGGCGGAGCGACCTCTACGCCCTCGGCGTGACGATCTACGAAGCGCTCAGCGGTCGCCTCCCGTTCGACCGGGGCGGCAGCGAGTTCTCGACGATGCGGAAGATCGTGGAGGACCCGTACCCGCCGCTCGGGCAGTTCGTGCCGGACCTCCCGCCGGGTCTCGAAGCGGCGGTGATGAAGGCGCTCGAGAAGAACGCCGACGACCGCTACCCGAACGCGGCGGCCATGCGGGCCGCCTTCGAGGCCATCCCCGGCGGTGCCGCCCCCCGGGCGGGCGGCGCGCAGCCCTCACGGCGGGAAGCCGAGACGGTCGTGGCAGGCGCGGCATACGATGAGCAGCCTGCTTCGCCGGTCGCGGCGTCCGCCACCCCGGCCCGGCCGAACCGCAAGCTGATGGTCGGGGGCGGCGTGCTGGCCGCGGTCGTGCTGGTGGCGCTCGCCTTCTTCCTGTGGCCCTCCGGCCCCACGACGCCGCTCAGCGTGACGACCGATCCGCCCGGCGCCGCGGTGTACTTCGACGGTCGCTCGCTCGGGCGAACGCCGCTGGACGCCGATGTCGAGGGCGATGGTGGCAGGCTGCGCGTCGAGCGGGTGGGCTACGCGATCCTCGACACGACGATCGCCTTCGCCGAGGGCGAGCCGCTGGCGCTCAACCTCCCGCTCGTGCCCGTCCCCGAGGGCGATGCGCCCGTAGCAATGCTCGAAGTGGAGTCGAGTCCTTCTGGCGCCACGGTGTACGTCAACGACGAGCGCGTCGGCGAGACGCCGTACACCCACCGCGACAGCAGCGGGCGCCCCGTCGCCGTGCGCGTCGAGCGCGCGGGCTACCAGCCGTACATCCGGCGGGGCATCCTCCTCCAACCGGGCGAAACGACGCCCCTGCAAGCCGACCTCTCGCGGATAGAAACGGCGTCTACCCAGCCGAGCCCCATCGAGACGCCCACCACCACGGGCACCGACGATCCGCCTCCGGCCCAGTCCTTCGGCACACTCGCCGTCACGAACCCCGGAGGAGCAATCCGTGTCGCCGGGCAAAGCGCCCAGGGGAGCGACCAGTTCCGGCTCCCCGCCGGAACGCACACCGTCCGTTGCGAAAGCCCGAACTATGAGCCTTTCGAGGCGCCCGTCCAGGTTCGCGCCGGGGAGGAGAGGGCCGTCACGTGTCACTTCCAGGCGCGAGTCAACGTTAACTCGACACTGGAGGGCGGAGGGCCCCTATGGGGTGCCATCTGGGTGGACGGGCGCAACACCGGTTCTACGACGCCGACTGTTCTGACCCTCGGCCCTGGGACGTATACGGTCGGGGTGAGGCGCGACGGGTACCAGACGCTCGAACCGTCACGGACGGTTTCCATCGAGCCGGGGCTGGAGCAGCAGACCGAGCGGCTGACATTCACCTTGCGAAGAGAGTGAGCGGACAGATCCGCGCTCTGCCTTACTTTGCAGTCCGCCGCAATGCGAAGTCTTTACTACTCAACGTCATATCGAGGTGCTCAGTCATGCTCTCAATCTCATTCCGCACGGCATGCGCGGTGATCTGTCTGTTCGCAGTGTCGGTCGGTACGGCGCAGGCGCAGGACGCCGCGCTCGAGAAGGCCATCGAATCCTACAACTCCGCCGAGTACGACCAGGCGATCAGCAGCTTCGCCGCGCTCGTCGAGGACGCCTCGACCGATAAGAGCGTGAAGAAGGAAGCGCTGCAGTACCTCGGCCGCGCCTACGTCGCCAAGCAGGCCTACAGCGACGTCCGCACGACGATCGACCGCCTGCTCGACCTAGAGCCGCCGCTCGTCGAGCTCGACCCGGAGACCGAGCCGCCGGACCTCATGGAGCTCTACTACGAGGTGCGCCGCGACTACACCGGCTACGAGGTCGAGCGCCCCGACCCGGGCATGAAGACGCTCGCGGTGATGGATTTCACGAACACCTCGGTGGACGAGAAGGAACGCTTCGACCCGATGCAGCAAGGCTTCGCCTCGATGATGATCAACTACCTCGAGGGGTCGACCGACCTCAAGGTGATCGAGCGCGAGCGCGTCCAGTGGCTCCTCGACGAGCTGGAGCTCCAGCGCGACGCCGGTCTCGTGGATCAGGCGTCGGCCGTGCGGACGGGCAAGCTGCTCGGGGCGACGGCCGTGCTCTTCGGCGCCTTCACCGTCCACGGCAAGCAGATGTGGCTCTCGGCCCGGCTCGTGAAGGTCGAGACCGGGGAGATCCTCCTCGCCGAGCAGATCTTCGGCAACAAGGACGACTTCTTCGAGCTCGTCGAGGACCTGTCGGACCAGGTCACCGAGGCCATCGGGGTCGAGCTCGCGAGCGCATCGGGCGGCGACGAGCAGTCGCGCTCGCTCGACGCCGTGCTCTCATACTCCCAAGGGCTGGGGCTGATCGAGCAGGAGAAGTATCAGGAGGCCTACGACAAGTTCATCGAAGCGCTCGAGTACGACCCCAGTTACGCAGACGCGCGGCGGAGGGCCGAGAGCCTGAGGCCTCAACTCGCGCAACTGGGCTAACCGCACCTGCAGCCTATCCCGGGCGCTCCGCGCCCGAGAGCCACCCCGTTTCGGACTCCGCCTATGTCCCGTGGATTTGCTCTCCTGACCCTCCTGGCCTTCGGCACGCTGACGGCGTGCGCGCCGACCACCCAAGTCGGGGACGATCCGATGGCGTCCGTCGACGCGGAGCAACTCGACCGGGCCATCGAGCGGGCCCGCGCCGACCTCACGCGCCGGCCTGAGGAGGCACGGATCCTCCGCGACCTCGGCGCCCTCCTCGCCCTCGCCGAGCGGTTCGACGAAGCGGGGCGTTACCTCCGTCAGGCCTACGTCGAGGACACCTCCGACCCCAAGACGCTCTACTTCCTCGGCCTCGTGAATGAAGCCGAAGGCGACCCGGGAGAGGCGCTCGAGTTTTACGGGCGCTTCCCGTCGGTCTCGGTGCGCTCGTCCTACCGTTCGCTACTGCAAGGGCGGTACGAGTACCTCGTCCGCGAGCGGCTGCGCGCCGAGGTGGAGCAGATCGCCGCGCGCGAGGATACGCTCGCCGCGGGCGAGGCGTCGTTGCAGACCGTGGCCGTGTTCCCGTTCGCCTACCTCGGGGACGAGCCCCGGTACGCGCCGCTCGGCCGGGGGCTCGGCGAGATGGTGCAGGCGGACCTCGCAGGCATCAGCACGCTGCAAGTGGTCGAGCGGCTCCGGCTGCAGGCGCTCCTCGACGAGCTCGAGCTCGCGCAGTCCGACGCCTTCGATCCGGCGGCGACGCCGCGCGTGGGGCGCCTCTTGCGCGCGGGCCGCGCCGTCGGCGGCTCCTTCGACGTGACCGACCGCGACCTCCGCATCGACGCGGCGCTGTGGGAGCTGGAGACGGAGCCCTCCCCCGACCTGCAGACGCGCTCGGACGACCTCGACGAGCTGTTCGACCTCAAGCGCGAAGTCGTGCTCGCCCTCGTCGAGCAGATGGGCCTCCAACTCACGGCCGAAGAGCGGGCCTTCCTCGACCGGGTCCCGACGCGCAGCATCCAAGCCTTCCTGCTGTACTCGCGCGGGCTCGAAGAGGAGGACGCCGGCAACTTCGCCCTGGCCGCCCAGCAATTCCGGCAGGCGGTGAAGGCCGACCCCTCCTTCGAGCAGGCAGCAGCCGGTGCGGACCGTGCCGCCGCCGTGGATCAGGCCGGAGGCTCCATCGAGCAGGGGCTCAGCGCGGCCGCTGATCTCGAAGACTTCGGTGGGATCGACCTCGTGGGCAGCCGCCTCCGGAAGCTCAACGACAGCGTGGGGGCCTCGTTCCTGCCTGGCGCCGAGGGAAACCGGGACAACCCGGCCGGAGAAGCTGCGGCCGCCCGTGACATATTCGAACCCCTTCCCCCTCCACCCGCGCCGCCGGGCGGGAACTGACTCACTGCCGAACGACGATCCTTATGACCTACAAGACGATACTCCGAGGGCCCCTCGTGTTGCTGCTCGCCGCGCTCGTGCTCAGCGCGGGAGCGCGCGCGCAGGACTGCGACTTCGAGTTCGAGGACGTCTGCGTCGAACTGCCCAACGGCATTCCCACGCCGGGCCGCGCGTTGAGCGTCGTCGTGACGGTGTCGGGGCCGGTGCCGGGGGATGGAAGGCTCTTCTACCGTCCGACGGGGGGAGGGAGCTACGCCGAGATCGTGCCGGCGCAGGCGGGGAACCGATACAGCGTCAGCGTCCCGGCCGAAGCCGTGACCGTCCGAGGGCTCGACGTATACGGCTCCTACCTTTCTGCCGATGGGGAGGAGTTCTTCTACCCTGAAGAGAACCCGGTGGAAGACCCCATCCACGTCCCCGTGTACATCGGGTCGTTCACCATCCCCGTCGAGTTGCAGGCACGGGAGTACCGGATGATCTCCGTCGCGGCGAACGTGGGGACGGCGTCGGTCGTGGACGTGCTCGAAGACGATTTCGGCGTGCAGGATGTGGCGCGGTGGCGATTGATCCGATGGAACCCCGCGACCAACAGCTACGACGAGCTTCCCAACGTGACGAACTCGTTCAGCGACGGCGCGGCGTTCTGGATCATCACGGCCGACGGCGGCACCTTCGACATCGACGTGTCCGAGTCGACGAACCCGGACTCGCTGCCGGCGATCACGCTCGCGCCGGGACTCAATCAGATCGGCAACCCGTATGCCTTCCCCGTTGCGTGGGACGCCGTGCGCGGGGCGCGCGCCATCGGTTCGCTGCTGGAGTTCGTTCCCGAGAACAACTCGTACCGGGAGGCGACGACGCTCGAACCGTGGACGGGCTACTTCGTCGAGAACTTCGAGGGCACGGCGGTGAGCCTCGCCGTCCCTGACCAGGAGTCCGTCGGCGGCGCGGCGCAGGGCCCCGAGACCAGCTACGCGGTGCGCGTCGAAGCGCGGGCGGGGGAGTACGTCGACTCGAACAACGTGGTCGGGTTCGCCGCGGCGGCCACGCCAGGGCACGACCGGCTGGACCTCGGCGAGCCGCCGCCCATCGGCGCGCACGTCGGCGTCAGCGTGGTCGAGCAGGGGCGCCGCGCGATGCGGAGCCTCAAGCCGCCGAGCGCCGACGGTGCAATGTGGGATTTGGAGGTGACCGCGACTGCGGGCCTACTCGATGATGGACCGCGCCAAGTGTCGCTCACGCTTCGAGAGGAAGACGTGCGACCGGCCGGCTTCGACCTGTACGTGATCGACCGCGACCGGGGAACGGCCGTCGCGCTCACCGACGGCGCGCTCGACCTCACGCTGAGCGCCGAGCAGCCCGTACGCCGCCTCCGGCTGATCGCGGGCACCGAAGCCTTCGCCTCGGCGGAGAGCGAGGGGGCCCCGCTGTCTCCCACGGCCTTCGCGCTCGCTCCCGGCTACCCCAACCCCTTCGCCGCGCAGACGACCATCAGCTACCAGTTGGAGGAGCGCGGCGCTGCCACGCTCGAAGTGTTCGACCTCCTCGGCCGCCGCGTCCGCGTGCTCGCAGAGGGCGAGCAGTCGGCGGGCTCGCACACGATCGCGTGGGACGGCCGTGACGCCGCGGGCCGCCCCGTCGCCAACGGCGTGTACCTCGTTCGCCTTCGCACCGGTGACGCTTCGGCGACGCGCCGGGTGTCCGTCCTCCGCTAACCCCGATGCCCGTGAGACGCCCCATACTCGCGCTTCTTCTCTTCGCCCTGGCCGCGCCCGCCGCGCAGGCCCAGCAGCCCTCCGCGCTCTACGCCGACGCGGACCGCCAGCCGATCCTCATCACCGTAGAAGGGCTCTACCAGCAGTTCTCCAACGACGGCGAGGACATCAGCGAGGTGAGCGTGCCCCTCGGCCTCCGCCTGCCCGTCGGGAACAACATCGCGCTCAGCCTGCAGACGAACTACGCGGCCGTGAGCGGCAGCGACATCGCGTCCGTCTCCGGCATCGGCGACGTGCAGGCCATCGCGAGCTATTTCCAGCCCGTGGGCGAGGCCAGTCTCGTCCTCAGCATCGGCTTCAACGCGACGACCGGCAACAGCGCGCTCACGTACGAGGAGTTCCAGACCTCCACGCTCGCGGGCCAGACGGCCTACGACCTCCGCGTGCCCACGTTCGGGCAGGGCATCCGCGTGGCCCCGGCCGTCACCTACGCCTTCCCCGTCAACGACCGCCTCGCGCTCGGGCTCGGCGCGTCGTACCAGTACCGCGGGCCGTACGAACCCCTCGAAGACGTGTCCGACTCGTACGATCCGGGCGAAGAGGTGCTGCTCACCGCCGGCGCCGACCTCGAGATCACGCCCACCTCGTCGTTCTCCATCGACCTCTCGTTCGGGATCAACGGCACCGATTCGTTCGGGCCGGAGGGGAACGTGAGATCGTACGAGCCGGGCAACACGATATCCGCGACGGGGCAGTACCTCCTGCTGCTCGGGTTCCACGAGGTCCGCGCGGTCGCGCGCTACCGGGGGCGCGGGGAGGGGGCGCTGCCCGAGTCGAGCGCCACCGCCGAGACCGCGGTCCCGACGCAGTTCCTGTTCTTCGCCGACGGCCGGTTCGCGCTCACCCCGGTGGTCGGTCTCGGCGTTCGTCTTCGGGCGCGCTACTACGACGCGAGCGCGCTGTTCGAGGACGCGCAGACCCTCTTCGACGTCGGCATCCGCCCGGCCGTGGCAGTAACCGATCAGGTCGGGCTAACGGCACGGTTCGACTACACGCTCGGGAGCTTCAGCGGGTTCACGGCGGGGGGGGGGCTGCGCCTGTCGTTCTGAGCGCCGACCGCACGGGGCGTTCGCGTCGCCGTGAATCGCGCTCGGCCGCTGTGAATCGTAGGGACTCTTGCCTATCTTTGGAGGTCCTTCTGAGGCCTCATGCCCCTGTTCCAGCGTATCCTCGTTCCGTTCGATTTCTCTCGCCTCGCCGAGCAGGGGGTGGAATACGCCGAGAGGATGGCGAAGCAGTACGGCGCCCATCTCGATGTTTTGCATGTGGTTGAGGAGCCGGCCTTCCCGTCGTTCTTTAAGCTCGGCGCCATGCGGATCTACGGCATGGTCCCGAACCAGGAGAAGGTGGCGTGGACGGCGCTCGAAAAGCGATTCGGGAATCCTGAGGAGCAGCAGAATCTGGAGTTCCACGTCGTCAAGGGCAACGCGGATGTCGAGATCGTCCGCTTCGCGAGCGAGCACCAGAACGACCTCATCGTGATGACCTCGCACGGGCTGACCGGGTTGCAGCACGTGCTGCTCGGGAGCGTGGCGGAGAAGGTCGTGAAGCTGGCGCCGTGCCCGGTCCTCGTCGTCAAGGCGTTCACGGACCAGACGCCGCCCGACGAGGTGCTCGGCGCGGCGGAGTCGGCGTCGTAGCGGATCGCCGAATGGTGCCGTCGGCGCGGGAGCCGATGGTGTGGTGGTACGTTACAGAGGGCGCTCTGCTTGGGACGCCCAGACGACTACGTACCCGCCACTTATGTCGAACCCCGCCCTCCTCGTCGTCGACGACGACCCCGACGTGCTCCGCGCGATTGCGCGCGACCTCCGGCGGCGCTACGGAAAGGACTACCGCGTCCTGCGCGCGTCGTCGGCAGACGAGGGGTTGACCGCGCTCGACGAGCTCAAAGAGCGCGGCGATCCCGTCGCGCTGCTGCTCTCGGACCAGCGCATGCCCCGGATGAACGGGGTCGAGTTTCTGAGCGAGGCGATGCGGCGCTTCCCGAAGAGCAAGCGCGCCCTCCTCACGGCCTACGCCGACACGCAAGCCGCCATCGACGCGATCAACCAGTCGCAGGTGGACTACTACCTCCTCAAGCCGTGGGACCCGCCGGAGGAGCGGCTCTACCCGGTCCTCGACGACCTCCTCGCCGACTGGCGCGCCGGGTATCGCCCGGGCTACGGCGGCGTCCGCGTCGTCGGGAGTCGGTGGTCGTCGGACGCGCACCGGATCAAGGATTTCCTCGCGCGGAACGCCGTCCCGTACCAGTTCATCGACGTCGAGAGCGAGGAGGCGGCCGACATAGACGTGGGCGAAGGCGGCCTCCCGCTCGTGATCCTGCCCGAGGGCGAGCGGATGGCGTCGCCGACGGCGCAGGCCCTCGCCGAGCGCCTCGGCCTCCGGACGAGCGCCGGCGCCGACTTCTACGACCTCGCGATCGTCGGCGGCGGGCCGGCGGGGCTCGCGGCGGCGGTCTACGGCGCGTCCGAAGGGCTGCGGACCGTGCTCGTCGAGCGCGAAGCGCCGGGCGGGCAGGCCGGCACGTCGAGCAACATCGAGAACTACCTCGGCTTCCCGTCGGGGTTGTCCGGGGCCGACCTCGCCCGCCGCGCCGTCACGCAGGCCGAGCGCTTCGGCGTCGAGATCGTCGCGCCGCAGGAGGCCGAGCGCCTCACCGTGGACGGCCCGTACAAGCGCCTCCACCTCGCCGACGGCAGCGAGATCGCGTGCCACGCGCTGATGCTCGCGATGGGGGTCTCGTGGCGCAAGCTGCCCGCCGACGGCGCCGACCGGTTCAGCGGGCGCGGCGTCTACTACGGCGCGGCGATGACCGAGGCGATGAGCTGCCGCGACGAGTCGGTCTACATCGTCGGGGCGGGCAACTCGGCGGGGCAGGCGGCGATGTACTTCGCCGAGTACGCCGAGCGCGTCGTCATGCTGATCCGGGGCGACGACCTCGGCAAGAGCATGAGCCACTACCTCGTCGAGCGGATCGAGGCGCACGAGCGGATCGACGTGCTGCTGAACACCGAAGTCGCGGCGTGCTGCGGCGGCGAGCACCTCGAGAGCCTCGTCCTCCGGAACCGAGAAACGGGGGAGGAGGAGGAGATCGAGACGCGCTACCTCTTCGTCTTCATCGGCGCCGCGCCGCGCACCGACTGGCTCGACGGCGTCGTCGTGCGCGACGAGCGCGGGTTCGTCCTCACCGGCCCCGACCTCGCAGACGGCCACCTCGACGGCTGGCCCCTCGAGCGCGAGCCGTTTCTGCTAGAGGCGAGCATCCCCGGTGTGTTCGTCGCGGGCGACGTCCGGCACGAGTCCGTCAAGCGCGTGGCGAGCGCGGTCGGCGAGGGCTCCGTCGCCGTCCACTTCATGCACCAGCACCTCGCGACGCTGTGACTGTGCTAACGGAATGGAGAGCGTGGAAAGGATGGAGGGGGTGGAGGGAGTGCTAGCCCTCTTTCTCCCTCCATTCTCTCCACGCCTCCCTTGCCCTCCTCACCGATTCACGTCATGAACCTCACCCTCGCCGCCGCCGCCCCGCCGTTCCTCGTCGAGATCGCCGTGCTGATCGTCGCGGGCGCCGTCGTCGCCTACGTCGGCTACCGCCTCGGGCTCGTGCCGATCGTCGGGTTCTTGCTGACGGGCGTGCTCATCGGCCCGCACGGGCTCGGGGTGATCGAGGACCCGGAGATGGTCGACGCGCTCGCCGAGGTCGGCGTGATCCTACTCCTCTTCACGATCGGGATCGAGTTCTCGCTCGAAAAGCTGGCGCGGATCCAGCGGCTGATCTTCGGCGGCGGCGGGCTGCAGGTCGGCCTCACGACGGCGGCGACGGCGGGCCTCCTCGCGCTCTTCGGCGTGCCGTGGCAGGCGGGCATATTCACCGGCTTCCTCGTCGCGCTCTCGTCCACGGCGATCGTGCTCAAGCTGCTCGGCAGCCGCGGCGAGCAGAACGATCCGCACGGCCAGGTCGGGCTGGGCTTCCTCATCTTCCAGGACCTCGCGATCATCGTGATGGTCCTCCTCGTGCCGATGCTCGCGGGCGCGGGCGGCTCGGCGCTCGACATCGGGTGGGCGCTCGTGAAGGCGGGGCTCGTGATCGCCGCCGTGCTCCTCGGCGCGCGGCGCGTGATGCCGGCCGTCCTCGAGCGCGTGGCGCGGACGTGCTCGCAGGAGCTGTTCCTCCTCTCCGTCATCGCGCTCTGCTTCGGGACGGCGTGGCTGACGAGTCTGGCGGGCGTCTCGGTCGCTCTCGGCGCGTTCCTCGCCGGGCTCATCGTCAGCGAGTCGCGCTTCAGCGAGCACGCCTTCGGCGAGATCATGCCGCTCCAGATCATCTTCGCCGCGACGTTCTTCGTCTCCGTCGGGATGCTGCTCGACCTCGCGTTTCTCGTCGCGAACCTCCCGCTCGTGCTCGGCGTGGTCGTGGCCGTGCTCGTGCTGAAGGCGGTCGTGGCGATGCTGAGCGCGCGGGCGCTCGGGTACAGCCTGCCGGTGGCAGCGGCGTCGGGGTTGCTGCTGGCGCAGGTGGGGGAGTTCTCGTTCGTGCTGGAGCGGGCGGGGCGCGAACTCGGGCTCTATCCGGCCGGGCTCGAAGGGACGGGCAGCCAGACGTTTATCGCCGCGACCGTGCTGCTGATGGTGGCGACGCCCGCCCTCGCGAGCCTCGGCACCCGGCTCGGCCGGAAGATGGAGACGCAGCACGAGACCGCCGACGCGGAGGCGATGGAGGACGACGCCGGAGGACTCGCCCCGGAGCACGCTTCGATCGAGAACCACGTGATCGTGGCTGGCTACGGACGCTCGGCGCGGCGGCTCGTGCGCGTGCTCCGCGGCAGCGGGATCCCGCACGTCGTCGTCACCCTCAGCCCGCCCCGCGCCGACGAGGCCGAGGCCGACGGGCTCGTGGTCGTGCGCGGCCACCCGACGCGGGCGCACACGCTCGAAGAGGCGCGCATCGGCAAAGCCAAGCTGCTCGTGCTCGCCGACGACGATCAGGAACTCGCGCACCGCACGATCTCCGTCGCGCGAACGCTCAACCCGACGATGCGGATCGTGGCGCGCACGCGCTACCTCTCCGACGCCGAAGAGTTGGAGGAGGCAGGGGCCGACCGCGCGATCGCACAGGAGTTCGAGATCGTCGTGCAGCTTTTCGCCGACTTGCTGCGCGACTACGGCATCGACCCCGACGAGATCGAGCGGCACGTCGAGACGATGCGGAGCGGCGGGTACGTCGCGCTCCGCGAAGGGGCAAAGGACGCGCCGCGCGTCGTGTGCGACCCCGGCAGCGATGAGCTAGGGCGCCGCCACGTACACGTCCGCGCCGATGCGCCGGCCGCGTCCGAAACGCTCGGCGCGCTCCGCCTCGCCGATCACGGCGTCACCGTCGAGCGGGTCGTGCGCGACGGCGACGAGGTCGCGTTCGACGACCGCTTCCGGCTCCAACCCGACGACGAGGTGGAAATGAGCGGCTCGGCCGACGCGTTTCTCGACACCGCGCCGCTCTTCCGCGCCGCCGGGCTCGGCATGGATGCGCAGGGCTCGGACCTCGCCCGCCCGCGCTTCGACGGCTCCGGCGATGGGGCGGGGGGCGTGACCCCGGTTCGGCCGCAGGTCTACGGGGCCGACTGGTGCGCGCTCACGAGCGGCTTCCGCACCTACTTCGACCGAAAGGACATCGCCTACGACTACCACAACGTCGAGAAAGACGAACGGGCGGCCGACGCCGTCCGCGCCATGCACGGCGGCAAGCTGAAGTTCCCCACCGTGGTCGTCGGCGACCGCGAGATGAAAAACCCGACGCTCGAAGAACTCGACGACGCGCTCGCGAGCGTCGGCCTCCTCCCCGCGCACCCCTAGCCCCGCCGCCGATGGACCTCCCGACGATGGATCTCCCATTCGAATACACCTCTGGCCCCGTCCCCGTCGACGAAGTCCGCACGGTCCCCACGTTGGAAGGGCTCGACGACGCGTTCTTCGACTGGCTCAGCGAGCACGGCGTGTATCTCGAGATCCCCGCTGGCGAAAAGATGTTTCACGCGGGGATGGCGGCGGAGCAGATGATGATCCAGCTCGATGGCGCCGTGCAACTCGTCCTCGACGTGGGCGGGCAGCCGTTGCTCTACGACACGTTCCGCGGCGAGCGCATCACCGGGATGCTGCCGTACTCGCGGATGACGGAATACACGGGGACGGGGCTCGTGACCGAGCCCGTCCGCGTCGTGATGGTGTGGAAAAAGGACTTCCCGGCGATGCTGGACACGAGCGAGGAGCTCGGCCGCCGCCTCGTCGCGCTCATGAGCGACCGCGTGCGCGAGGCGACGCGCAGCTCGCAGCAGCGCGAGAAGATGATGGCGCTCGGCAAGCTCTCCGCCGGGCTCGCCCACGAGCTCAACAACCCCGCCGCCGCCATCCGCCGCGCCGTCTCCGACCTCGAAGAGCGCATCGCGGCCCTGCCCGAACTCGTGGCGCGGATGAGCGAGCACGGGCTCACGCCCGACCAGGTTCGGCAGGCGAACAGCGTGCGGGCCGAAGTCGGGGCGAAGGGGGAGAACCTGCTCGCGCTCTCGACCGTGGAGCGCGGCGAGCGCGAGGACGAACTCGCCGACCAACTCGACATGCTGGGCATGGACGACGGGTGGCGGCTCGCCGAAGCGCTCGTCGACAAGGGCTTCACGCCGGACTGCCTGCTCGACATCGCTAGCGATCTGGACGAGACGGCGGTGCCCGACGTGGTGCGCTGGGTCGAGGGCGGGATCGCGGCGGAGCGGCTGCTCGGCGAGATCAGCTCGGCCGCGGGCCGCATCGCCGACCTCGTCGCGTCGATCAAGACGTACTCACACATGGACCAGGCGCAGGTCTGCCAGCCCACGGACGTGGCGGAGGGCATCGACTCGACGCTGACGATGCTCGGGCACAAGTTCAAAACGCGCGACGTCCGTCTCGTCCGCTCGATTCCCGACGACCTCCCACGCGTGCCGGCCTACCCCGGCGAGCTGAACCAGGTCTGGACGAACCTGCTCGACAACGCGCTCGACGCCGTCGAGCCGGGCGGGACGATTGAGGTCGCAGCCGAGGTGCGGGGGGCGTACCTCTGCGTGTCCATCGCCGACGACGGTTCCGGGATTCCCGAGGAGATCCAGTCGCGCATCTTCGAGCCGTTCTTCACGACGAAGGGCGTGGGCGAGGGGACCGGCCTCGGTCTCGACGTGGTGCAGCGGATCGTGCAGCAGCAGCACAGCGGCACGCTCGAGCTGGAGTCCGAGCCGGGGCGGACCGTCTTCACCGTCTGCCTCCCGCTCGACGAGGACGGCATCGTCGGGGAGTGAAATCCCCGCGCGCCGCGCGCGCCGGGCAACAATCGCAGGGGGCCTCGGTACGACCCCACGCTCCTCCACCTCCCGCTCCCAATCCGCTTTCGTATGGCCGTCTCCTCCGCTCAACGCCCCAAACGCGGGGCCGTGCTCGACCTCGACATCGAGAAGTTCGCCGACCGCGGCAAGTCGCTCGCGCGGCTCGGCGACGGCGACGGGAGCGGGTACGTCGTGTTCGTGGCGGGGGCCGTGCCGGGCGACACGGTGCGCGCCAAGCTGTTTAAGCGGAAGCGCTCGTTCGGTGAGGCGCGGATTCAGGAAGTCCTGACGCCGAGCCCGCTCCGCATCGAGCCGCGCTGCGAGTACTTCGACGCGTGCGGCGGCTGCAAGTGGCAGCACGTCCAGTACCCCGCTCAGCTCGACGCGAAGCGGCAGAGCGTGGCCGAGGCGTTCGCCCACACCGGCGGGTTCGACGGCATCGATGTGCGCCCGACGATCGGCGCCGACGAGATCTACTTCTATCGCAACAAAATGGAGTTCTCGTTCGCCGCGCACCGCTGGCTGACGGACTGGGAGATCGCCTCCGGCGAGGACTTCGACACCGACTTCGCGCTCGGTCTGCACGTCCCCGGCCGCTACGACAAAGTGCTCGACCTGAAGGCGTGCTACCTCCAGAGCGAGTGGAGCGCGCGCCTCGTCAACGCGACGCGCGCGTTCGCCAAAGAACACGGCTGGACGCCGTGGGACGTACACAAAAAAGACGGTTTCCTCCGCCACCTCGTCCTCCGCACCCCCGCCCACACCGACGAGAAGATGGTCAACCTCGTCACGAATGGGCGCGACGACGAGCGGATGGCGCAATATGCCGCCTTCCTCCGCGCCGAGTTTCCCGAGGCCACGACGCTCGTCAACACCGTCAACACGGGCGTCGCACAGACGGCCTACGGCGAGGAGATGGTGACCGTGTTCGGCTCCGGCGTCGTCCACGACCGGATCGGGGAGTACACGTTTGAGATCGCGTCGAACGCCTTTTTTCAGACGAACACGAAGCAGGCCGAGACGCTCTACGCCGTCGCCGCCGAGTTCGCCGAGTTCAAGCCCGACGACCGCGTCTACGACCTCTACTGCGGCGCGGGCACGATCTCGCTCTACATCTCCGAGCACGTCGATTCCGTGGTCGGTGTCGAACTCGTGGAAGAGGCCGTCGCGAACGCGCGGGCGAACGCCACCGCGAACGACGTGGACAACTGCACGTTCGTGACGGGCGACATGCTGGAGCTGTTCAAGCCGGAGTTCGTCGACGAGCACGGGCGGCCGGACGTGCTGATCGTGGACCCGCCGCGCGCCGGGCTGCACCCTAAAGTCGTGGATCAGATCGGGGCGCTGCGGCCGGAGCGGTTCGTCTACGTGAGTTGCAACCCGCAGTCGCAGGCGCGCGACCTCTCGTACCTCAAGGAGCAGTACCGCATCGAGACGGTGCAGCCCGTCGACCTCTTCCCGCACACGCACCACGTCGAGACCGTCGCGAAGCTGCGGGCGCGGTGACGTACCTTTCCGTCATGAATCCTGACGATCACCGCATCGACCGCACCGCGTTCTCTATCGTCTACTCGCACGAGGAGGCCGAGGCGGAGGACCGGGCCTACTGGTTCAGCAAGACGCCTTACGAGCGTCTCGTAGCTGCCGAGTGCATCCGCCGAACCCTCTACGGCTATGACCCTGATACCGTCGCCGTTCGACGAGTTTTTGAGATCGTTAGTCGACCGCCACGTTGACTACCTCCTGATCGGTGGGTACGCCGTCATCTTCCACGGGTACGTTCGCTCGACGGGGGACATCGACGTGTGGGTGCGGATGGAGCCGGGGAATGCCGAGCGGGTCGTCGCAGCCCTCACGGACTTTGGTTTCGGGGTTCCCGAACTCACGGCCTCGACCTTTCTCAGCGAACGCTGTCTGGTGCGGATGGGGGTGCCGCCGTTCCGGATCGAAATGATGACGTCGATCCCCGGCGTGACGTTCGAGGAGTGCTGGCCGGGGCGAGTCGAGAGTACGTGGGACGGCGTGCCGGTCACGGTCATCGGGTTGGAGTGTCTCAAAAAGAACAAGCGCGCGACCGGCCGACTGAAAGATCTCGCCGACCTGGACTATCTGCCCTGATCACGCCAGCCGGGGCGTAACACGACGGACGCTATGACGTAGGGTGGCCCATCCTTTCACCAGCCCTCTCTGCGATGCGCCTCTGCTACTACGGTCTGCTCCTCCTCGTCCTCCTCCCGTCGCTCGCCGTCGCCCAGAGCACGGCCGAGCGGGTCGACGCGCTCGTCCAGCGGTACCACGACCTCGGGCAGATCAACGGCGCCGTGCTCGTGGCCGAGGACGGCGAGGTGATCTACGAGGAGGGCGTCGGCGAGGCCGACATGACCTTCGGCGTGCCGAACACGGCCGACACCCGCTTCCTCATCGGCTCGGTCACGAAGAACTTCACCGGCGCTCTCCTCCTCCAGCTCGTGGAGGAGGGCGCCGTCGACGTGCAGGCGCCGATCTCGACGTACCTGCCCGACTACCCCGCCGAGGTCGGCGACCGCGTGACGGTGCACCACCTCCTCACGCATTCGTCCGGCATCCCCTCATACACCGGGCTGCCCGAGTTCCGCACCGAGATCGTAGGGAATCCGCAGGAGCCGGAAGACCTGGTCGCCTACGTGCAGGACTTGCCGCTGGAGTTCGAGCCGGGCGCGGAGTTCCGGTACAACAACTCCGGCTACGTCCTCCTCGG
>CAYTJT010000004.1:0-40792 GCA_964438105.1 uncultured Rhodothermales bacterium
CGAAGGAACTGGCCGCGAAGATCTACCGGCTCACCGTCTTCGGCTCCAGCGAGGAGGTTGATGAGGTAGAATGGCGTGGGGGCATCTCGCGTAAGCGACTACGCAACGTCCCGGAGTACGTCCGCTCGCACCTCGATAACTCCATCAAGGTGGCGGATATGGCCGAGCGCGCCCACCTCAGCGAGGCCCACTTCGCCCGTGAGTTCAGACGCTCGCTCGGGATCGCCTCGATGCAGTACGTCACGCAGTGCCGGGTTGAGGAGGCCGGACGATTGCTGCGAACGACGGACCTGAAGATCGAGGAAGTCGCGCGGAGGTGCGGGTATCGGAGCGCGAGCCACTTCGCCGAGCGGTTCCGGAAGCGGGTGGGGACCACGCCAAAGGAGTACCGCAACCGCCGCAGTGAGTGAACGACCGCCGGCCGAAACCGGCGGGGCCGAGACGAGGCCGTGCAACTCGGCTGAGACTACTCCGCTCAGGAGGCGGATCTCCATACCCCTTGCACGTCAGACGCGCCGACCCGCGGATACTATCGGTCCCCAGAGTTGGAAATCGCGTGTCAATTTTCGCTCATCATCAGCCCCTGCCAAAAGCTAGCCCCAGTGTGGCGCTACGGTAAGACCACGCCCACGTGGAGGTCCATCACGTTAGTGTGGGTCGGCCCCGTAACGAGGAGCGCTCCTACCTCGGTGAGGTACGAGAGCGCATCGTTCCGCTCGAGGTGGGAGCGCGCCTCCAGCCCCATCTCTCGGCCGCGAGCGTCCACGGAGGGGGTGGCCCAACCGCCCGCCGCGTCGGTCGGCCCGTCGATCCCGTCGGTGCCGCCGCAGAGCAGCACGCACGGACGGTCCGTCTCTGCCAGGGCCAGGGCGGCAGCGAGCGCGGCCTCCTGGTTACGCCCACCCACGCCGTCTCCTCGGACCGTGACGGTCGTCTCGCCCCCCCAGAGCAGCACCCGACGCTCGCCCGGCGGCACCTCCATCAGCGCGCCCGCGTGCGCTCCACCGACCGACCGCGCCTCGCCCTCCATCGTACGCGTCACGATCCGTCCCGCGTATCCGCGCTTCTCGGCCTCGGCGAGGGCGCCCTTCAGCGCGAGTTCGTTGGAGCCGAGTAGGAGCGTCGTGGTCGCAGCGAGACGCGGATCGCCCGCTGGGACCGGATTCTTGGTGGGATCTGCCAGGAGCCCCCGCGCGGCGGAGGAGAGGTGCTCCCAGAGCCCGTAAGAGCGGAGCACGGCACCCGCGTCCACCCCATCGCGCGGCTCGCCCACCGTTGGGCCGCTGGCGACGTCTTCCAGCCGGTCGCCGACCACGTCGGAGACGACGAGCGCGAGGACCCGCGCCGGGTGCGCCGCTGCGGCCAAGCGGCCCCCGGCGACGGCGGAGAACGCTCGGCGGACCGCGTTGACCTCGGAGATGGGCGCACCAGACGTCAGGAGCCGACGGGTGAGCGTCTGTACGAAACCAAGGCCGAACCCCGAGACGGGAACCGACCAGAGCGCCGAGCCTCCTCCCGAGAGGAGCACCACCACGAGGTCCCGTGCCGAAGCCTGCGAAGCGAGCATCAGGGCCCGGCGACCCGCTTCGACACTGGAGGCGTCGGGGTACGGGTGCCCGGCGGTGCGTACGCCGATCTGACGAGGTATCGGGAGATCGTCGCGGAAGGTGTCGAGGTAGCCGTGCGGAACCGCCACTTCGCCTTCGAACGCGACACCGGGGAACCGCGCCTCCAGCGCACCCGCCATCGCCATCGCCGCCTTCCCGGCTCCCAGCACGAGGACTCGGTGGAAGCGGTCGGCGTCGAGCGGCGCGCCGAGGACGGCGACGGGATCGAACCGCGCCACGAGCGCCGGGGCCTGGACGGCCCGGACGCCCGCCGAGAAGATCGCACGGGCGTCGCGCACGAGCCGGTCGTAGGGGGCGCTCATCTATCCGCCGAGAAACGAGACGAGGCCGTAGGCCCCCGCCAGGAGCAGCGCCACGAGCACCCAGGCCACCCCGAATCCGACGAGGTCCGTACGGTAGCGGCCGAGCGAGAACCCGTCTGTGAGTCGGGGCAGGTTGACGAGGAGGAGCGACGCGCCTCGTGCAGCGGCTGGCGCGTCGTCCAACAAGGGGACGCGCGCAGGGACGGACGGGGCCTGGATCGTCGGAGCGAGCGCGCTCTCCTGGCCGGGGATACCTATCTCCGGGGCGTCCGAGCGGCCACTCTCGTGGATGACCTCGATGTCCGCCTCGGCCAGCCGGGCCTCCTCGCCGACGGGGGTGTTGAGGAGCGAGTAGAAGCTGTTGAGTAGGGCGTCGGGCTCGGGCCGCGTCGCCAGGCTGACGGCCACGAGCGTCACGATCCCGACCGGGAGGTAGAGCGCGACCTGGGCCGGGAAGCTCCACGCCTCGCCCACGAGCCCACCCGTGAAAGCGAAGCACAAAGCGGTCGCGCCGAGCGAGGCCCACGCGCCCCAGCGGTTCGATCGCCGCCAGAAGAGGGCGGCCCAGAACGGGATGCCGAGGAACGCCATCAGCTTCCACAGCAGCTCCAACCCGCCGATCACGCTCTGAAGCGCGAGGGCTGCGAGGACGCCCAGCGCCACAACCGCCACCGAGGCGACCCGCCCCACGGCAAGCGTCTGACGCTCCGTCGCGCCGGGCCGCAGTCGGCCCCACACGTTCCGCGTGAAGAGGGCCGACCCGTTCACCATGAACGCCGAGGCCCCGGCCACGACCGCCGCCGCGACGGCCGCCACCAGGAGCCCGACGAGCCCCGACGGCAGCAGCTCGCGCGCCGCCAGGCCGAACGCTGCCTCGCGCGTGCCCCGGTCGCCCAGCTCGGGCGCGACGGCCGGGAGCGCCGCCACGAGGAGGACGCCCGAGAGCGCCCAGCCGACCGTCGCGAAGCGCTTGAGGAAGTTGCCGTAGGTCCACCCCGTCCGGCAGGCGACCTCGTCCTTGCCCGCCCCGTTGATCGCCATGTGGTGCGGCTGCACCGTCGCGCCGACGAGCGCGTTGACGACGCCCATCACGATGTAAAACAGCGTGATCTCCTCGCTCGCGACGAGGCTGAACCACGCCGTCCCCTCGGGCAGCGCCGCCCGCGCGCCCTCGAGCCCGCCGGCCTCCGCGAGCGCGAACGGGATGAGGAGGAAGCTGAGGACGAGGATGAACAGCCCCTGCACGGCCTGCGTCGTCACCGCCGCCACGAGCCCCCCGAACAGGCTATACGCCACGAAGAATGCGACCATCGCGAACACCGCCGCTTCCACGCCGACCGCCCCGCCCGTCGCGGCCGAGATCGTGACGCCCGCGCCGCGGAGCATCACGCCCGTCGTGACGGCGAAGTAGAGGAGCCCGACGAAGGCGTAGGCCGCGCCCAGCCCCGGCCCGTACCGCCGGTCGAAGAAGTCGCCAATCGTGATGTAGCGGAGGCGGCGGTAGACCGGCGCGAGGAGCCAGTAAAAGGGCGTCGAGAAGAGGTAGATCCACTGGAACCAGATCGCCGCGAACCCCTGCTGCGCCGCCCCGCCCGAGACGGCCACGACCTGCGACGTCCGCGTCCCCGTCCCGAACGCCTGCGCGATCATGAGCAGCTTCCCGAAGCGCCGCCCGCCCATGAAGTAGTCACCGGAGGTGGTCACGCCCCGGCTCATCCGCAGCCCGAGCCACGTCACGCCTGCCACGTAAACGGCGACGACGGTCCAGTCGAGAACGGTGAGTCCGAGCATGAAAGAATCGGGCGGGACGGAAAAACGGAAAGGGGCGAGCGACGGGCCGGGCGCGGAGGCCACCGACTTCAGCGAGTTTGGAAAGCCGTCATCCCCGACTTGATTGAGGCCCTAGAGCGGGATGCCCTAAGCTCTGGATCCCCGAGAACGCGCCGCGTTCTCGAGGATGACGTGCACACGTGAGCTGTCGAAGGCGGGTTGTTTGACTGTATCTGGTATCACTCATTCCGGCGTTCCGTCGGCGCATCCAGCGGTACGTCCGGCGCGGCCGAGGGCGTCGGGAACGGCCGGCCCCCGACGGTCACGCCGTTGGTGAGGACGGCGTTGGTGTTTTCGAGCACGGGCGCGGCCATCGCATCGGGGCCTCGGATCGTCACGTCGCGCATCGAAACGCGGCGTACGGGCGCGTCGGGGTGACCGACGAGCCGCATCGAGACCTCCTCGGCGTTCCAGATCCGGACGTCGCGCAGGAAGAGGTCGTGGACGTCGGTCGGGAAAACGGTCCCGCGCCAGCTGTGGTAGTCGTTCGTGATCCCGAAGCCGATTACCGAGTCCGTGAGGTCGAGGTCGCGGACGTAGACGTGCCGCATGAACCCGCCGCGGTCGAGGTTGCTCTTGAGGTAGAGCCCGCGACCGTTCGTGTTCGTCCCGACGTTGCCCTCGATGAACACCCACTCGACGCCGCCTGACATCTCGCTCCCGATGCTCATCGCGCCGCCGAGGCGGGACCGGAGGCGGTTGTCGCGGATGACGACGAACGTGGTCGAGGGCCGCCGCCGCCCATCGGCGTCGCGCCCGGCCTTGAGCGCAATCGGGTCGTCGTCGGTCGCGATGTCGTTCCCCTCGATGAGGACGTAGCGGGAGTTCTCAGGGTCGATCCCGTCGTCGTTGGTGGTCCCGTGCCGGATCGTCGCGTTGCGCACCGTCACGTGCTCGCTTAACACCGGGTGGACCGTCCAGAACGGACTGTTCCGCAGCGTGACGCCCTCGATGAGGATCCGCTCGGACTCGATGAACTGGACGAGGCTCGGCCGGAGGTGGTGCTGGCGGCCGGTCCCGTCGTTCACGCCGTCGCCGTCGAGGTCGAACGTGCCGCCGCCAAAGACCCGCTCCGAGACCGGCACCTGGTCGTTGCCCATCTGGCGGAGGCGCGGCTTGTTCCAGTCCTGCTCCTGGAGGCGCTCGCGGCTGCGGACGCTCATGTCTTTCCAGCGCCCCCAGAACAGGTCCGCCCCGCCGTCGATGATGCCTGCACCGGTGATCGCGATGTCCTGGCGCCCGTCGGCGTAGAGGAGCGGGGAGTAGTTGTAGAGTTCGACGCCCTCCCAGAAGCTCCGCACGAGCGGCTCGTACATCTCGGGGGCGGTCCCGAAACGAAGTAGCGCGCCCGCTTCCAGGTGCAGCGCGATCCGGTCGCGGAAGTGGATCGGCCCGTTCGAGAGGTAGTCGCCGGCGGGGAGTACGACGCGCCCGCCACCCGCGTCGGCACAGTCCGCCAGCGCGGCGAGGATCGCAGGCCGATCGTCGGCGTCGGTCGAGTCGGCGTCGGCCCCGTAGTCGGTCACGACGCAGTCCCGGTCGGGGATGCGGGGCCGCTCGATGCGAGCGAGGATGGCCGGAACGGTGGCCCAGGCGGCCTCTTCCTGCGCAGCGGCGGACTCGGGCGTCCAGCCCTCGGCGACGAACGCGGGCGTCGGGACGGGGTCGAAGTCGGCGGAGGCGCGGAACCCGGTCGGCGTCGGCGGCGAAGCGACGTAGGGCGGATCGGTGCCCGGCGCGGGCTGCGCGTGGATCTGCCCGGCGAGCAGAACCCCGAGCGAGAGGAGAAGACAAAAGCGCATGGCGGAGGGCGGGAGGTCGAGGGGCGGATCGTCAGTCGGCGGGGCTACGGCGTCAGGCCCAGCGGCCGTGTCGGGCGCTCGCCGGCGGCGAGGCGGGCGTACCACCGGCGGAGAACGTCTGCTGCGAGTTTTTCGCGGCCGGTTTCGTCGAAGAGGCCTTTCCGGTTCCAAAAGTTCTGGTAGCGCGGGTGCCAGCGGCGCGGGCTGCGGAAGTCCTTGAGCACCCACGGCGCGACGCCCACCACGGCGGGCGTCCGCAGCGCCACGGCGAGCGTCTCGTCGATCACGGCGGCTTGGTAGTCCTCGGTCCAGCGGTCGAAGCGGGTGCCGCGCAGGCCGCGGACCGCGCCCGCGCCGAACTCGGTGAAGACGACGGGCTTGTCGTAAGGCACCTCCCACGACACCTCGGCGATCTCGTCCGGCGTCCGGCTCCCGTACCACCCGACGTAGGTGTTCACGGCGAGCACGTCGAGGTAGGCACCGAGCGGGTCGTCGACGCGCTGCACGAGGCTGTTCGAGCGACTCGCCGTGTCGCCCGGCCGCCCCCCGGCCCCGTCGGCGGCGGCGGCCTCGACGCTCGTGCTCTTGAGCGCGGCCGAGACGAGGCGCGAGCCGTCGAGCCGACGCACGTCCGCGACGAGCGTGCGTAGAAAGCGCATCCGGTCTTCGGTGATTGGCGTCTCGTTCGCCACGCTCCAAAAGACGACGGAGGCGCGGTTCGCGTCGCGGTCGAGGAGGTCGGCGGCCATCCCGCGCGCGAGGGCGAGCGTCTGCGGACTCGCATAATCGATCTCTTCCCAGTAGACGGGCAACTCGGACCAGACGAGCAGGCCGAGGCTGTCGGCGAGGTAAAGCATGCCTTCGCCGTAGGGGTAGTGCGCGAGGCGGACGAAGTTGGCACCCAACTCGTGCGCCGCGCCCAGAAGCGCGCGGTAATCCTCCCGACTCGACGCGCGGCGGCCCTGCGCGTCGAACGCTTCTTCGTGCATCGCCACGCCGCGCAGGAAGATGGGCCGGCCGTTGAGGAGGAGGTCCGTCCCGCGCACGGCGACGGTGCGAAAACCCACGCGGTCGGCCACGCGGTCGGCCGCGGTCGTGACGACGACGTCGTAGCGCCGCGGCGACTCGGGCGACCACCGCTCGACGCCCGAGGCTGGAAGTGCGAACGTGGCGCGGCCGTGGGCATCGGTGCGTCCTTCGGCGCGCACGCCGAGGTCCGGAATCTCGACCGTCACCGGCGCGTCGGCCGCCTCCGGCCCGTCGAGCGTGACGGTGACCCCGACGCGCTCGCGGATGCGCCCGGTGCCGTCGTCGCGAAAACGGACGTCGAGGTCGTGAACGTAGGTCGCCGGCGCGAGCACGAGCGCGACCGAGCGCGTCAGCCCGCCGTAGTTCCACCAGTCCGTGCGGCGGCCGGGAATCCCGTCGGCGCGGCGCGTGTTGTCGACGGCCACGACGAGGCTGTTCGTCGTGTCGGCCCGCAGCCGCTCGGTGACCTCGACGGCGAACGGCAGAAACCCGCCCTCGTGGACGGCCAGCTTCTCACCGTTGAGGAAGACGTGGGCGCGGTAGTTCGCCGCGCCGAAGTAGAGGAACGCGCGGTCGCCGCCGGGCAGCGCGGGCGTGGCGAAGCGCGCGCGGAGCCACACCGGCCCCTCGTAGAGCCACAGCTCCGGGTCCTGCGAGTTGAAGTCGCCCGGCACCGAGAGCGTCGGAGCCGAGTCCCACTCGTACTCGACGAGTTCCGATCCCTCAACCACGCGGTCGGCGGGGAAGTCGCGGCGGCTGTTGCGGCTGCGGAGCGCCTGCCCGAACGGCTCGACGAGGTAGTGCCACTCGCCGTCGAGGCTGACGGCCTCGCGCCCGTCGAGCCGGGCCGGCGGGTCGGCGAGTTGGGCGGCGGCGGGAGCCGACGTGAAAAGGGCGAGGACGGCGAGAAGGCGAAGCATGGCGCAAAAATCGCGGTGGGCACGTGAGAATAGCAGGGGCGTTCGCGTCGCCGCCACGGAGGTGCGGTTCGGTTCGTCGCGTCGCCGGGTCGGCGGTGCGGGCCCCGGCTCGCAGAGCACGAACGGGCGTTGCAGACGGGTAGTGCGTACAGCGCGGGCCAGCAGAAACGGGGCGGAAGAGAGCGTGCTCTCTCCGCCCCGTCGGTCGGTCCGCCGCAGGCGATAGCCCGGCCGGACGGTTTATCGGACGACCGTCATCCGCGTCGTCTGCGTCGCGCCGTCGGCGACGAGGCGGACGACGTAGAGCCCGGCCGGGAACGCGGCCATATTCACCGGTGCCGTGTGCGGGCCAGCAGCAATCACGCCCTCAGCGACGACCGCCACGCGGCGTCCCAGAACGTCGAACACCTCGAGCCGGATGTCGGCCGGTTCGTCGAGCGTGTAGTGGAGCGTGGCCGCACCGGCGGAGGGGTTCGGGGCCGCGCCGTCGAGCCGGAAAGCGAGCGCGTCGGGGTCGCCCTCGCTGTCGACGGTAAGGCCGAACCAGATGAGCGCGCCGATGGGCTGCCCATCCGAGCCGCCGGTGACGGACTGGCCGCCCGTGTACGAGTAGTCGAACGGCTGCTGGTCGAACCCTTCGAACGGGGCCGGCTGGGGATCCGCGAACATCAGCACGCTCGGCCCCTCGGTGAGGAGGTCGTCCTCGGAGATGTACGGCGCGAAGGCGTCGGAGAGGATGAACACCTCGCCCTCGCCTTCGATGTCGTCGGGGTCGAGGAAGAAGTTGATGTTGCGGATGAGGTGGGAGCCGTTCGCGTCGAGGGTATCGGCATCGAAGACCGTGATGTCGTCGTCGGCCTCGGCCCCCTCGAACCCAACGTTGATCACCATCAGGTTCTCGATGAACGTCTCGCCGATGATCGAACGGTCTTCATCGCCCCCCGACTCATCGATGACGTGGCGGCGGCCATGATGGATCGTGTTGTTCCGGAGCTCGATCCGCCCGATGTCTGCACGGCCCGTCCGGATGAGCGTGTTGTTGATGCTGTAGAACGTGCCGTTGACGATCGAGATCTCGTTCACGTTGGAGTCACGCGTGTCGATGAAGTTGCCCTCGCTACCGACCGGGTTCCCGTCGTCGTCGAAGGAGCCGATCTTGCCGCCGAGCACGGTGTCGAGGATGACGCTCGCGTTGGGGCCGTCGAGGCGGATCACGTCCTCGGTCTCGTCGAAGAACACGACGTCGGAGGCAAAGACGGAGGTGTCGTCGGTCCGCACGCGGACCTGGCGGTTCTCGGCGACGCCGTTGGGCGTACGGTTGGTGAGCGCGACGTCTTCGAGCGTGAGCGTAATGGGGTCGTGGTCGCGGATGTCGAACAGGCGGAACGTGTCACCGCCGCCGCCGGGGTCGCCCGTCTGCATTAGCGCACAGCCGGGGAACTCCCCAGTGCCGATGCCCTGGAACGTCGTCACGCAATCGCCTGTGCCGGCCGCGCGAATCGTGACCGAGACGAGGGGGTTGAGTTGCTCGGTCGTGATGTAGCGTGCGCCGCGCTGGAGCTCGAAGATGGTGCCCTCGACGACGCCTGCGTCGTTGACGGCCGCGTTGAGCGCGCCCGGCACCGGGGCGACCGGGACGACGGGCTGGGCGGCGAGTGGCACCGCGAGGAGGAACGTGCCGAGGAGGAAGAGGGGGGTAGCGAGTCTCATGGTAGTAGGGGGTTGTGAGTGAGTACTAAAGGAGCCGGCTAGAAATAAGCCGGCTAAAACTCGAGGCGAAGCCCGAAGTCGGCGGTGAGGCCGAACTGCTCGTCTTCGATGACCTGGCCGGTGGCGCGCCGCTGCGCCTCGGGCTCGTCGAAGACGTTGTTGAGGCTCCCGACGAGCCGGAGGCGGCGGCCCACGGGCGTCGGAATCTCCTGCGTGAGCTGGAGGTCGACGAAGGTGTAGGGCTCGGTCACCACGTCGATCGGGACCTCCTCCGTCGCGGCGATCTGCCCCGTCTCGGGGTCGATGTCTTCGAAGTCGTACGAGAAGACCGGGTTCGGCACCACCGAGAGGAACGCGCTCTGGTGGCTCAGAGAGAGCCGGCCGCTGAACCCGCCGCGTTCATAACCGAGCGAGACGTTGACGACGTGGGGGGACTGTCCGGGCAGCTGCTCCGAGCGCGTCTCGATCCGGCTGAAGAGCTCGCCCGTTTCGAGGTCGAAGCGGTCCGGGATCTGGATCGGGAAGTCGGCCTCGGACTCGGAGTAGGCGTAGTTGGCGTTGAGGAGGAAGCCGGAGAGCGCGCCGGGGAGGAAGGTGAAGTTCAGCTGGGCCTCCACCTCGAAGCCGTAGACCTGCGCGGCCTCGCCGTTGACCGTCTCGAACACCTGGAAGCCGCGGAACGGGCCGTCCTCGAGACGGAAGCTGGTGTCGTAGAAGAAGTCGTTGAGGTTCTTGTAGAACGCGCCGACCGAGAACAGCCCGAACCGGCTGAGGTGGCTCGCCGAGACGTCGAGGTTCCACGCCGTCGTCGGTCGGACGTCCGGGTTGCCCCGCTCGATCTCCGCATCGTTGTCGTTGACGTTCTCGCGGAAGACGAGGTCGAGGTAGTCCGGACGGGCGAGTGTCCGCGTCACAGCCGCCCGGACGTCGAACCCGCTCCCCACGTTGAGGCGGGTCACGACCTGAGGGAAGAACAGACCGTAGCTCGCCGAGCCCGAGGTGTCACGGAGGGCCGCGTCGGGATTGGCTCCGAGCTGGAGGGAAAGGCCGGGGATAAGGCTACCGACCCGGCCGGTGTAGGCCGTACGGGTGTGTTCGTAGCGCACGCCGCCGGCAACGAGGAGGGGTCCGGCGTTGACCTCGGCCATGCCGTATCCGGCCGCGACGTCCTCGCTCGCCTCGAAGTCGTTCCGGTTGAAGAACGGGTTTTCGACAAAGTTGTCGATATAGCGCTCGGAGAGCGATGTGAGCTGGTCCACGTCGATCGTTTCGAGCAAGCTGACTTGCCCGTCTAGCACAGCCAGTGGGTCGGAAGAGGAGGCAACGAACGGGGACAGCGCGATCCCGCCCCCCGCCGATGGGAGCCCTTCTGCCATGCCGATCTGACTCATCGATAGCGCATCGATGCCTGCGACTTCGCCGTTGAGCAACTCGAACCGGGTCTCGTCCTGGTCCCGCTGCTTGCCGCGGTATTTCGCTCCGGCCTGGAGTGCGACCGAAGCACCGCCGAGTCGAAGTGGGTATGACAGGTCCGTGCTGGCGGTGAGATCACGGTCGAGCGACTCCACGCGCAGACGACGCCAACTGTTGAGCCCGGTATCGTCGACGGAGAGACGTGCGTCGCGGGCCAGCGCGAAGATGTCCCGTTCCGCGCCGTCCTGCGGGTAGATGGGCCGCTGGACCCCGTCGGCGTCGGTGAAGACGGTCTGGCGGAACCGGGCCTCGAAGCCCTCGGGCTGCTGGTTCTCCGCGCGAGAGAACGAGGCGTTGTACTTGACACCGAGACCGCCGAGGCCGGCGAAGGCGTGCTCCCCGCGGAACCCGAGCGAGACCAGGTCTACGGTGCGGAACCGGGTGCGGACCTGGCGTTCGGCGTCCTGCTCGCCGATGCGGAAGCGGTTACGGCGGCGTACGTCGTCGCGGTCGGTGCGGGAGTAGAGGCCTCGGAGTTGGAGGCCGCCTGCCGTGCCGAGGTCGTAGTCGAGCGTGAGCCCGGCCCCGTAGCGGTCGCGCGTCTCGCTGACGTGGTACGCGGTGATGTCCCGGGGGTCGATGACGCGGATGAAGTTGTCGTAGTCCGCGTCGATGCCGTCGCTCGACCGATCCGCACGCTGGAAGTTGCCCGTGAGCACGGCCCCAAGCCGGTTGTCCAGGAAGCGGTCGGAAAGCGTCCCGTTGAGCCGGACGTTGTCGTAGGTCCCCCGGAGGTCGTTGTATCCCCCCTGCACGCGGACGTCGCCCCGGAGTCCGGGTCGGGCGTTCGCCACGATGAGGTTGACGGTCCCGCCGATCGCATCGGCGTCTTTGTCGGGCGTGAGCGCCTTGAACAGCTCGATCCCCGCGAGCAGGTCCGAGGATATCAGCGAGAGGTCCACGGAACGGTCGGCGGCGTCGGTGCCGGGGATCCGCTCGCCGTTGATGGTGACGGAGGAGAAGGCGGGGTTGAGCCCGCGGACTTGCACCTTCGCCCCCTCGCCGCCGTCGCGCTGCAACGAGACACCGGAGAGTCGCCCGACCGACTCCGCCACGTTCTGGTCGGGCAGCTCCTGGATTCGGTCTTTGGAGACGACGTTGACGATCGTGTTCGAGGACCGCTGCTGGTTGATGGCGGCGAGCTGGCCTTCGAGCTGGGCCGTAACCTCCACGGTCTCGCCCTGGATCACGTCCGGCTGGAGCTCGAAGTCGAGCGTGAGGCGCTGCCCGCCCTGGACCTCGACGGCTACGGAGTCGACCTGGAAGCCGAGGTACGTCGCCACGAGCACCTGCGACCCGACAGGCACGGCGCTCAGCTGGTACTTCCCGTCGAAGTCGGTCGCTGCTCCGATCGCGGTGCCCGCCACGACGACGTTGGCGCCAGGCAACGCCTCGCCGGTCTCGGCGTTGCTGACCGTCCCGGCGACGGCACCGGTCTGCGCGGCGGCGGGCGTCGCCCAGACCATGAGTAAGAAACTCAGCGCAAAGCGAACTCGCCGGCCGAGCGCGGGGAGCGGAATAGAAATCGCGTTAATCGTTTCAGTCATAGTGGCGAAGAACGGTTCGATACCCAGTGGGAGGGGTTCACGGCCGGGGTGGGGAGGAGGCCCGAACGACGAGTTCAGCCTCGAACTGGCGGTGCACTGCTTCGGGCGTCCGGAGCAGGCTGTCGAGGAGGTCGGCCGCCGACTGCCCGAGCGCTGCCTTGGGCATCATCATCGTGGTCAGGGCGGGGTCCACAAGCTCTGCGGCCGGCACGTCGTCGAACCCGACGAGACCGAGGTCGTCTGGCAGGGTTAGGCCGGCGGCGCGGGCGGCGCGCATCGCACCGAAAGCCATCATGTCGTTGGCGCAGAACACGGCGTCGGGCCGCTCGCTGAGGGCGAGGAGCTGGCGCATGGCCTCGTCGCCGCCGTCGATCCGCCAGTTGCCGGCGGCGACGAGGCCGTCCTCGACGGGCAGGCCCGCCTCGGTGAGCGCGCGGCGGTACCCGGCGATTCGGGGGAGCCGCCCGTGCGTGGTCGAGCCGCCCCCCGACTCAGGCCCGGTGATGTGGGCGATGCGGCGGTAGCCCCGCCCGATGAGGTGCCGCGTGGCCTCGTAGCCCGCCCGCTCGGAGTCGACGACGATGGAACTGATGCCGTCCAGGGGGTAGGTCCGTTCTACGGCAACGATCGGGACGCTGCCCCTGCGTTGGAGGTGCGCGGCCAAAACGTCCTCAGGCACCGAATCCCCGATGAGGATGAGCCCGTCCACCTGCTTGTCGAGGAGGAGGCGGAGTTGGCTGCTGCCGAGCTCGAACCGGTGATCGGTGTCGGCCAGGAGGAGGGAGCGGCCCTGCTCGCGGAGGCCGTGCTGGAGCCCGCGGACGACCTCGGTGAAGTAGGGGTTCGTGAGGTCGCTCACGATCACGCCGACGGCGTCGGCGCGGTTCGTCTTGAGGCTGCGCGCGAGCCGGTTGGGCCGGTAGCCCATCCGGTCGATCACCACCTGCACGCGGTCCCGCGTCGGGGAGGAGACCCAGTCGGCCTCGTTGACCACGGCGGAGACCGTGGCGACGGAGACCTCGGCGGCGGAGGCGACGTCCTTGATGGTGATGCGAGGCACAGGCGTAAGGTGGGCTCGGAAGCGCTACCGGAACAAAGTAGCTTAAACGATTCAGCTTGTCAAGCAAATGTTAAGAAGCGCTGCGGAGGCTAAACGGCATATTCCCGGAAGCGCTTGCGGAGACGGGGGTGAAACGTTTAAGTTGTGACTTCTTCGCCTCGGCTTCCCGCCTCCTCATGCCGCGACTCCTCCCGGTCTCTCCATCGATCGCACCGTTGATCGCCCTGGCTCTCCTCGTCACGGGGTATGCCGCCGGTTGCGCACCGGGCGCGGAAGAGGGGCGCGTGCTGCGCTTGGGGCACGGCTTGAGCACGGACCACCCCGTCCATCGAGCGATGCTGGTGATGGCCGAGCGCGTCGAATCGAAGTCGGGCGGAGCGCTGCGGATGGCGGTCTACCCGAGCGAGCAGCTCGGCTCGGAACGGGAATGCCTGGAGCTGCTTCAGATCGGGAGCCTCGCCATGACGAAGGTGTCGGCGAGCGTGCTGGAGGCGTTCGCGCCCGAGTTCGCCGTGTTCTCGCTCCCGTACCTCTTCCGCGACGAGGCACACCGATTCGCCGTGCTCGGCGGCGACGTCGGCGCGGCGCTCCTCGACGACACGGAGCGCTACCGCTTCCGCGGGTTGGCGTACTACGACGCGGGCGCGCGGTCCTTCTACACCGTGGACCAGCCCGTCCAGGCACCCGCCGATTTGCGAGGGCTGAAGATCCGCGTGCAGGAGAGCGCGACGGCCATCCGTATGGTGAGCGCCCTCGGCGGGAGCCCGACGCCGATCTCGTGGGGCGAGCTCTACACGGCGCTCCAGCAGGGCGTCGTCGACGGGGCCGAGAACAACCCGCCGAGCTTCTACCTCTCCCGCCACTACGAGGTCGCCCCGTACTACGTCTTGAACGAGCACACGGCCGTCCCGGACGTGCTCGTGATCGGGACGCCGGTGTGGGACGGCCTGACGGCGCAGGAGCAGCAGTGGCTTCAGGAGGCGGCGCGGGAGAGCGCCGTCGTGCAGAAGCGGCTCTGGGCCGAGGCGACGGAGGAGGCGCTCGCGGCCGTCCGCGAGGCCGGCGTCGAGGTCGTCCGGATGAGCGCTGACGAGCGCGCGCCGTTCGCGGCGGAGGTCGAGCCCATGCTGGCTTCGTACCGGGAGGACGCCCGCATCGCGGCACTCATAGACGCGATCGCAGCCGTGGAAGTCCCCAGGGCTGGCAGGACGCTGGTTGATAGCAGCGAGGTGGCACCGTGACGCCTCCGCCTCCAAAGCCCCCGATCCTGCAGGCCTCCCGCGACGCCGGCCTCAAGGGCCGCGTGGACACGGCGCTGGCGTGGGCCGTCGTCGCACTCATGGGGCTCAGCGTCGTGAACGTGCTGTGGCAGGTGTTCACCCGGTTCGTGCTCGGCGACCCCAGCGCCTTCACCGACGAGCTCGCGCGGATCCTGCTGATCTGGGTCGGCCTCCTCGGCGCGGCCTACGCGGCGGGCCAGCGGATGCACCTCGCCATCGACCTGTTGCCCGGGGCGCTGGCCGGACGGCGGCGGCGGCTCCTCGGCCTCGTGATCCAGGGTAGCGTCCTCGTCTTCGCTCTCGGCACGATGGTCTACGGTGGGGCGAACCTCGTCCGCCTGACCGTGCTTCTCGAACAGCGTACGGCGGCGCTCGGCGTCTCGCTGGGCGCGATCTACAGCGTGCTCCCAATCGCTGGGGGCCTCATCGCGTTTTACGCGGCGCTCGTGCTCCGCGACCACGTGCGTGCGCTCCGAGGTGAGGCGCCGCGCCGCGCCGAGGCCGACGAGTCGGGGGCGCGGGCCCTCGCCGATGCCGCACGGGCCGGTCCCCCACCAAGCGCCCGCCCCTCCACGTCCTCCACCAACCCACCGCGTCCGGAGTAGCCGATGGAGACGACCGCCATCATCGTCCTCGTGCTGAGCTTCGTCGTGCTCCTCGGCCTCGGCGTGCCCGTCGCCTTCGCGATCGGCCTCGCGACGGTCGCGACGATCCTCCTCTCGGTCGAGCCCACGGCCGCGCTCACGACCGTGGCGCAGCAGATGGCGACGGGCCTCGACTCGTTCACCCTCCTCGCGATCCCGTTCTTCATCCTCGCCGGGCAGCTCATGAACCGCGGCGGGATCGCGGCGCGCCTCATCGAGTTCGCCAAGAGCGTGCTCGGCACGCTGCCGGGCGGGCTCGCCTTCGTCAACGTCCTCGCCTCGATGCTCTTCGGCGCGATCTCGGGCTCGGCGGTCGCCGCCGCGAGCGCGATCGGGAGCACGGTCGGGCCGCGGATGGTGGAGGAGGGGTACGACCGCGACTTCGCCGCCGCCATCAACATCACGAGCGCGACGACGGGGCTCATCATCCCGCCCTCGAACGTGCTCATCGTCTACTCGCTCGCGAGCGGGGGAGCGAGCATCGCGGCGCTATTCCTGGCGGGCTACGTCCCCGGCCTCGTCGTCGGGCTCCTGCTGATGAGCGTGGCCGGCGTGATCGCGTTCCGCCGCGGCTACCCGACCGCGGCGCCCGTGTCGCTCGGCGAGGTGGCGCGGCGGTTCTGGGCGGCGTTCCCGAGCCTGCTCATGCTCGTCGTCGTGATCGGCGGGATCGTGGCGGGGATCTTCACGGCGACGGAGGCGGCGGCGGTCGCCGTGCTCTACGCGCTCGTGCTCGCGTTCGTCTACCGCAGCATCGGCTGGCGCGACCTCCCGCAGATCCTCCTCGACGCCACGAGCACGACGGCGATCGTGCTCCTCCTCATCGCCGTCTCGATCGCGATGAGCTGGATCATGGCCTACGTCGACCTCCCCCAACTCATCGCCGAGACGGTGGGGGCCGTCGAGAGCCCGTTCCTCATCCTGCTCACGATCAACCTCGTGCTCCTCTTCGTCGGCGTGTTCATGGACATGACGCCGGCGATCCTCATCTTCACGCCCATCTTCCTGCCCATCGCGGTCGAGTTGGGGATCGACCCGGTGCACTTCGGGATCGTGATGGTGCTGAACCTCTGCATCGGGCTGTGCACGCCGCCGGTGGGGAGCGTGCTCTTCGTCGGCGTCGGCGTGGCCGAGACGACGATCGCGAAGGTGGTCCGCCCGCTCTTGCCCATGTTCATCGCGATGCTCGTCGGGCTAGCCCTCGTCACGGCCTTCCCCGCGCTCTCGCTCTGGCTCCCCTCGCTTTTCGGGTATTGACGTGATGCGCCGACTCCTCGTCCTCCTCCTCTCCCTATCCAGCGTGGCGCTTGCCCAGCCGGACGGGCCGCCGAACGTCGTGGTGATCCTCGCCGACGACCTCGGCTGGGGCGACCTCGGCGCTTACGGGCAGGACCGCATCGAGACGCCGCACCTCGACCGGATGGCCGCCGAGGGGACGCGGTTCACGCAGTTCTACTCCGGCAGCCCGGTCTGCGCACCGTCGCGGGCGGTACTGATGACGGGGCAGCACGCCGGGCGCGTCTGGGTCCGCAACAACGTGAGCTGGAAGCCGCGCGGCGACCTCCCGCTCCGCGACGGGGACGTGACGATGGCGGAGGTCTTCCGCGACGCGGGCTACGCGACGGGGGTTTTCGGGAAGTGGGCGCTCGGGCTGGGCGACACGTCCGGCGCGCCGCACCGCCAGGGGTTCGACGCCTTTTTCGGGTTCGAGGACCAGTCCGAGGCGCACCGCTACCACGTCTCGACGCTGCAGGCGCTTCGCGGTGACGTCGTCGTAGACGTGCCGATAGACTCGGCGGCCTACGCGCACGACCTCATCTGGGACGCCGCCCTCGCCTGGACGGAGACGGTCGGCGAACGTCCGTTCTTCCTCTACCTCCCGACGCCGATCCCGCACGCCGAGCTCGTCGTGCCGCCGTCGTCGCTCGCGGCCTACCTCGACGACGCGGGCGAGAGCGTCTTTCCCGAGACGCCGTTCCCCGGCGGCCACTACGCCGCGCAGCCCGCGCCCCGCGCTACCTACGCCGCGATGGTCAGCCGCCTCGACCGCGACGTGGGCCGCCTGCTCGAGCGCCTCCGCCGCCTCGACCGCCCGACGGTCGTCGTGTTCACGAGCGACAACGGCCCGCACCGCGAGGGCGGGGGCGACCCTGCGTTCTTCGAAAGCGCCGGCCCGCACCGGGGCGCGAAGCGCGATCTGTATGAAGGCGGCATCCGCGTCCCCCTCGTCGTGTGGAGCCCCGGGCTTGTGCGGGCGGGCGTCGTGCACCCGCACGTCTGGGCGGCCTACGATCTCCTCCCGACCCTCGCCGCCCTCGCCGACGCGCCCGTGCCGAACGGCCTCGACGGGCTGGACATGAGCGGGGCACTTACCGGCTCCGCGCCGCCGCCCGCACACCGCTTTCTCTACTGGGAGCTGCACGACCGCGACGCCACCCTGGCGCAGGCCGTCCGCGAGGGCGATTGGAAAGCCGTCCGCCGCACCAGCGCCGACGCATCCACGACCGAACTCTACCACCTCGGCGACGATCCCGCCGAGGCCGACGACCTCGCGGCGCGCTACCCCGGCCTCGTCGCCCGCCTCGGCGCGCTGATGGACCGCGCGCATGAGCCTCCGCAGCACCCCGAGTTCCACTACTACACCGAGGGTCGATGATGCCACTTCGCCTGCTCTTCCTCCTCTTCGCTGCTGCGCCCGCGCTTGGGCAGCCGGCCGATCAGCCCGCGCGCTGGGACGACGTGCCGGCCCCGTTGCCCGAGGCGCTCCGCCCGCCGCCGCCGGTCGCCGCCCCGCCTGCCGAGGCGGCTCCGTGGCCGTGGGCCGACGCGGGCGAGGGCGCCGTGACCGTGCTCATGGCCGGCGACACCAACCTCCTCCGCGAGACGGTCGCCGACGGGCTCGACGCGCTCCGCTATGTCGCCCCGACGCTGCGCGCCGCCGACGTGGCGTACCTCAACCTGGAGGCGGTCCCCTCCGGTTCGACGGCGCAGCTCTTCTCCGAAGACATCCCGCATAAAACCGGCTGGCACCACGCGCAGCCTGAGATGGCCGACGTGATGGCGCAGGTCGGCGTGGACGGCGTGGGCCTCGCCAACAACGGGGCGTTCCCCCGGCTCGCCACCGCGCGGGCGCTCGATACGCTGGGCCGGGCCGGCGTCGGCGTGGTCGGAGGCGGGATGACGGACGCCGAGGCCCGCGAGCCGCTCGTGTTCGAGCGCGACGGGACGACGGTCGGATTCCTCCAGTACACGCTCGTTTACTGGATGTACGACCAGGCCGCGACCGACACCCTCCCGGGCGTGGCCGTCGTCGAAACCGATAAGCTGATCCGCCCGCACGAGCGCCACGCCGACCGCCCGCACCGCGCCATCAACGCCGTGACCGCCCTTGAGCCCGCCTCGCTCGACCGGCTTCTCGCCGACGTCCGCCGGCTCGCCGCCGCCGTCGACGTGGCGGTCGTGCAGTTCCACTGGGGGCGGACGGGGAACGAGGTGTTCCCGTACCAGCGCCGCCTCGCCCGCGCCGTCGCGGATGCCGGTGCCGACGCGGTTGTCGGCCACGGCCCGCACCGGCTTCAGACGGTCGAAGTGGTCGAAGGCGTGCCCGTCGTCTACAGCCTCGCCAACTTCGCCTTCGACTGGGACCAGATGGACAAGGCACCCGAAGGCCTCGTGGCCCGGCTCGTCGTCCGCGACGGCGCGGTGGACCGTCTCTCGCTCGTCCCGCTCCTCCGCGACGCCGACGACCGGCCCGTGCTGCTCGACCCGCGCCGGGGCCAGGGCGCCGCGCTCTACGACGAGCTGCGCGCACGAAGCCTCGCTCCGCTCCGGCTCGACGGCGCCGAAATAGTCGTCGATCTCGACACTCCCTCCACTGACCTCTCGACCCGATGACCCGTTTTCTCCTCTTCGCGCTCGCCGCACTCACCGCCACGCCCGCCGTCGCTCAGTTCCAGACCACGGCCCGCTACGACGATAAACGGCTCGCGCTCAACCCCGTCTGGACCCGGCTCGCCGACGTCTATGGCGAGGCCGGCTCGGTCGAGTCGGTCGAGTTCTCGTACGACGGCCTCCGGCTCGTGAGCGGCACCAAGTTCGACTACACCGTCATCGTGTGGCGGACGTCGGACGGCGAGGAGCTGTGGCGGCGGACGCTGCCCGCCGAGATCGAGCGCGTGGCCTGGAACCCCGACGGGAGCACGGTCGCCTCCGTCAGCGAGGACCGCGTGCTCCGCGTGTTCGACGCCGAGACCGGCGAGACCGTCCGCGAAACGACGCTGACGGCGGGCATCGACGGGCTCGCGTGGAGCCACGACGGACGCTACCTCGCCGCCGGCGAGGAATACAGCCGCGACGACAGCGGCGAGCGTCTCGGCCTCGTTCGCGTCTACGCCATGCCCGAGCTCCGGCAGGTCAAGCTCTTCGACCTCGGCCACACCGCGAACGAGGTCGATTTCTCCGAGGACGACCGCTTTCTCGCCGCAACCGGCAACGACGGCTTCCTCAAGGTCTGGGAGGTCGAGACCGAGCGGCTCGTGCTCAACATCGACCAGGACGCCTCGCTCTCGGACCGGAACGAGTACCACCACGCGATCACCGTCCAGTTCTCGCCCGACGGGGAGTACCTCGCCACCGGCGACACCGAGGGGCTGCTCTCGCTCTACGCCTTCCCCTCCGGCGACCTCGTCCACCGGTTCGACCGGAGCGGGCACAAGATCGAGTCGGTGCAATGGACGCCCGACGGGCAGTACCTCGTGACCGTCGGCAACGACCCGTACCTCCGCATGTTCAGGCTCGCCGACATCCTCGGCCCAGACCGGGTCTACACCGCGCTCCAGGTCCACATCGGCGACCAGGCAGAATACGTGGACATCTCTCGCAACGGGGCGCTCGTGGCGACGGCGAACCAGGACGGCGCGATCCGGCTGTTCATCCTGATGGGCGAGGACCCCGGCCTCAACGAGCGCCGCCACCGCGAGGTGCGCGCCGAGCAGGACGCCGCCGACCGCGCCCGCGACGGCCAAAACTGACCCTCCTGCCCGCTCGCCCTTTTACCCGCTCTCCCACCCTCCGTCTCCATGCCTTCGCGCCGCCACTTCCTCCGCACCTCCGCCGCGCTCCCGCTCGCTGCCGCCGCGCCCGGCGTCGCGTTTGCCGCCGAGCGGGCTGAACCTGCGCCGCCGGTTTACGAAGGCGCGCTGCGAGGCGTCGCGCCGATCACGGTGACGGAGGTGGACGCCTTCTACATCGGCCCCGCGCTATTCACACGCATCCGGACGAGCGCGGGCGTGACGGGCTGGGGCGAGGCCGACCGCGCCGGCGCTGGCCCCGACATCGTCAGCGCCCTCATCGAGGACTTCGAGGACCGCGTCGTCGGGCGCGACCTCTTCGACGCCGACCCCATCTTCACCGACCTCTACTTCAACGCCGACGACATGGGCCGCGGCGGGCTCGTCACGAGCGCGATCTCGGGGATCGACCTCGCGCTCTGGGACGCGCGCGGCAAGGTCCTCGGGCGCCCGTGTTACCAGCTCATCGGCGGGGCGTACCGGAAGCAGATCCCCGTCTACGGCTCGTTCAGTCGCGACGACGGCGAAAAAACCCCGGCCGACATGGCCCGGATCGCTGCCGAGTTCGTGGCGCTCGGGTTCAAGGCCGTCAAGGCGCGGATGGACATCCGGCAGTACAACGTCGACCCCGTCGACGACCCCACGTTCGAGGTCGTGGCCGCGATCCGCTCTGAGATCGGCGACGCCTTCCCGCTCTACGTCGACGCTAACAACGGGTACTCGGCCGCGCGCGCCATCGAGGTCGGCCGGCGGCTCTACGAGGAGTTCAACGTCTCGGTGTTCGAGGAGCCCGTCGGGTACACGAACTACGAGGACCACGCCGAGGTGTCCGACGCGCTCGACGGCATCCAGATCGCCGCGGGCGAGCACGAGTACACGCGCTGGCAGTTCCGCGACCTCATCCTCAAGGGCCGGCCCGACGTCGTGAACCCCGACCTGCTCCGCGCGGGCGGGCTGACCGAGGGCCGCCACATCGCCGCGCTCGCGAGCGCCTTCGACCTACCAATGTCGGTCCACTCGACGCGCCCGACGCTCGGGACGGCGGCGCACCTCCACTACGTCGCAAGCGTCCTCCGCGCCGACCGCCCGCAGGAGCACCCCGGCCCGAATAAGGCGCCCGAGCTGTGGGACCTGTTCGAGAACCAGGTGCTGCCCGTGGACGGCGTCATCGCCGTGCCCGAGGAGCCCGGCCTCGGCCTCATCGTGCGCGAGGGAGCCATCGAGGCCGCCGCGCAACGCTACGCCGACCGCCGCCGCTAATCCCACGCTGCCGCCCCATGATTCCGACTGCGACCCGACCGGCCCCGCCTGCACCGCCGCCCCCGTCCGAAGGGGAGGGGATCGGCACGGCCGCCCGCATCGGTCTGTGGGCCGGGCTCGTGGTCTTCGGCGTGATGCTCGCCCTGCCCGCCCCGGAGGGGATGGAGCTCGCCGCCTGGCGGGTCGCGGCCGTCGCCGCGCTGATGGCCGTGTGGTGGATGACCGAGGCCATCCCGATCGCGGCGACCTCGCTCGTCCCGCTCGCGGCATTTCCGCTCCTCGGTGTCGCCGGGATCCGGGACACGGCAGCCCCCTACGCCCACCCCATCATCTTCCTCTTCCTCGGCGGGTTCATCCTCGCCAAAGGGATGGAGCGGTGGGACCTGCACCGGCGGCTCGCGCTCTCCGTCGTGGCGCGCGTGGGGACGAAGCCGCGGCGGATTGTGCTCGGGTTCATGCTCGCCGCGGCGGCCCTCTCGATGGGGATCTCGAACACGGCGACGGCTGTGATGATGCTCCCGATCGCGCTCTCGGTCGCCGAACTCGCCCGGCGCGACGAGGTGGGGAGCGAGGCTGAGGACCGGCGGTTCGCGCTCGTCCTCATGCTCGGCGTCGCCTACGCCTGCTCGGTCGGCGGGCTCGGCACGCTCATCGGTACGCCGACGAACGCGTTCTTCGCCGGCTTCGTCGAGGAGGCCTACGGCGTCGAGGTGTCGTTCGCGGGGTGGCTCGCGGTGGGGCTGCCGCTGGTCGTCGTCGGGATCGCGCTCGCCTATTTCTTGCTCGTCCGCGTCGTCTTCCCGGTCCGGCTGCCGGAGATCCCCGGCGGGCGAGCGTTCATCCGCGAGCGGCTCGACGCGCTCGGGCCGGTAGGTCGGGGCGAGTGGACGGTCGGTGCCGTGTTCGGCATCGTCGCCGTGCTGTGGATCACCCGTCCGCTTCTCGAAGGCGTCGTGCCCGGGTTGTCCGATTCCGGCCTGGCGATGCTCGGCGCGCTCGCCCTCTTCGCCCTCCCCGTGCGCACCGACGACGGGCGGACGGAGCGCGCGCTCGACTGGGATACGGCGAAGACCCTGCCGTGGGGCATCCTGCTGCTCTTCGGCGGCGGCCTCTCGCTGGCGGCGGCGATCTCGGACACCGGGCTCGCGTCGTGGATCGGTGAGGCGCTCGCCGTGTTCGGCACGCTCCCGACCGCCGTCCTCGTCGGGATCGTCGTCGTCGTGATCGTCTTCCTCACCGAACTGACGAGCAACACGGCGACGGCCGCCGCCTTCCTCCCCGTGCTCGGCGCGCTCGCGCTCTCGACGGGGACGGCGCCGCTGCTCCTCCTCGTCCCGGCGACGGTGGCGGCGAGCTGCGCCTTCATGCTCCCCGTCGCCACGCCGCCCAACGCGATCGTCTACGGGAGCGGCTACCTCACGGTGGGGCAGATGGCGCGGGCGGGCGTCTGGCTCAACGTCGCCTTCGCCCTCCTCGTTACGCTCCTCGCCGTCGTGTTCGTCCCGCTCCTCACCGGCACGGCGCTCCCCGACCTCTCCGCCCTCACTCCGTAACCATGCCGGACGTCCTCACTGCGCCTCGTGCGCTCCGCATCCACCCTAGCGACACCGTCGCCGTCGCCGTCGAGGCCCTCGCGGCGGGGGCCGAGGTGCTCGGTGTAACGCTGAGCGACGACGTGCCTGCGGGCCACAAGATCGCGCTCCGCACCCACGCCTTGGGTGATCCCGTGCGGAAGTACGGCTTCCCGATTGGTCGCGCGACCGAGGCCATCGATCCCGGCGACTGGGTCCACAGCCACAACCTCACGACGGCGCTCTCCGGCGAGGACGAATACGAGTACGACCCCATCGAAACCGCGCCGTCCGAAGGGGGTGACGTGCCGGCGTGGCAAGGCTACCGGCGGCCGGACGGGCGCGTCGGGACGCGGAACGAGCTGTGGGTGCTGAACACGGTCGGCTGCGTCAACCGCGCCGCCGAGCGGATCGCACGCACCGTCAACTCCCGCTTCGGGACGGGCGGCGAGGGGCCGGATGCCGGCACGATCGACGGCGCGCACGCCTTCGCGCACCCGTTCGGCTGCTCCCAGCTCGGTGACGACCTCGAACACACGCAGCAGCTTCTGGCTCGCCTCGCGGCGCACCCGAACGCGGGCGGTGTGCTCGTCCTCGGGCTCGGGTGTGAGAACAACCAACTCGACGCCTTTCTGGAAGCGGTCGGCCGGAGCGATGGGCGCGTCCGAGGCTTCGCCGCGCAGCACGTCCTCGACGAGGTGGAGGAGGGGACAACGCTCGCCGAGGAGTTGGTCGAGATGATGCGGACGGATCGGCGCGAGACCGTCTCGGCGGCCGACCTCGTGCTCGGGTTCAAGTGCGGCGGCTCGGACGGGTTTTCGGGCGTGACGGCGAACCCGCTCGTCGGGCGCGTCGCCGACCGCCTCGCGGCGTGGGGCGGGCGCGGGATTCTGACCGAGGTGCCTGAGATGTTCGGGGCCGAGCGCGTGCTGATGCAGCGCGCGGTGGACCGGGACGTGTTCGAGCAGACCGTCGCGCTCGTGGGCGACTTCAAGCGCTACTTCCTCGACCACGACCAGCCCGTTTACGAGAACCCCTCGCCCGGCAACAAGGACGGCGGGCTGACGACGCTCGAGGAGAAGTCGCTCGGCGCGATCCAGAAGGGCGGGCGGGCGCCCGTCGCCGAGGTCGTCCGCTACGGCGAGCGCGCGAGCGTGCCCGGCCACGACGGCTTCCGCCCCGGCCTCGCCCTCCTCGAGAGCCCCGGCAACGACGGCGTTTCCTCGACGGCGCTCACGGCCGCGGGCGCGGGCGTGCTCCTCTTCACGACCGGCCGCGGCACGCCGCTCGGATTTCCCGCCCCGACGGTCAAGATCGCCACGAACGACGCCATCGCCGAGCAGAAGCCGCACTGGATCGACTTCTCGGCCGGCGCACTCCTCACCGGCGAGGCCGAGATGGACGACCTCGCCGACCGCCTCACCGCCTACGTCCTCGACGTAGCGAGCGGGCGGCGCACCAACAACGAGACGAACGACTACCGCGAGATCGCCATCTGGAAGGGCGGCGTCACGCTTTGACGATTTCACCCCCGCGAGGGACGAGTCCATGAGCCAGCACTCCACAGACCTACCACGCCTCGACGCCGAGGTCTTCCGCCCGCTCGACCCCGAGGCGGATCGCCTCCTCGCCCTCCCCGAGCGCGTCGTGCAGTTCGGGACCGGGGCGCTCCTGCGCGGCCTCGTTCTCGACGCGCTCGACCGGGCCAACCGGGCCGGGCGCTACGACGGGCGCGCCGTGCTCGTCAGCCAGACCGGGAGCGGGCGGGGGACAGCGCTCAACGCGCAGGACGGGCTGTTCACTCTCTGCGAGCGCGGCGTCGAGGGGGGAGAGGCCGTCGAGCGGGCGCGCACCGTGGCCGCCGTGAGCCGCGTGCTCTCGGCGCAGGACGCGTGGGACGCCGTGCTCGAAACGGCCCGCGACCCGAACGTCGACCTCGTGGTCTCGAACACGACCGAGGTGGGGCTGACGTGGGACGACGACGACGACCCCGGCGCCGCCCCGCCGCACTCATTCCCCGCCAAGCTGGCCGCGTGGCTGAAGGCTCGGCTCGACGCGCTCGGCCCCGATGCGGTCGTCGTGCTCCCGACCGAACTCGTCGAGGGCAATGGCGACGTGCTGCGCCGCCTCGTACTGCGCTGGGGTGCACGGGCCGGCTGGGGCGACGCTTTCGCCGGGCTCGTCGCGCACTGCACGTTCGCCAACACGCTCGTCGACCGCATCGTGCCCGGCGAGCCGAGCGACGCGGACGCGGTCCAGCGGGAGCTGGGCTACCGCGACGACCTCCTCACCGAGGCGGAGGTCTATCGGCTCTGGGCCATCGAGGGGGACGACGCGCTCCGCGAGCGCCTGCCGTTCGCCGACGGGGCGGAGCCCGGCGTCGTCGTAGCGCCGAGCGTGGAGCCGTACCGCCTGCGGAAGGTCCGGCTGCTGAACGCGGCCCACACCCTCGTCGTCCCGGTCGCGCTCGGGTGCGGTTGCCGGACGGTGCGGGAGGCCGTCGAAGACGAGCGCGTCGGCGCGTTCGTGCGCCGCCTCGTGCTCGACGAGCTCGTGCCCGCCACGGAGCGCGAACTGGACGAGGGCGGGCACGGGAATGGGGGCACCGAGGCATTCGCCCGCGCCGTCCTCGACCGCTTCGCCAACCCCTTCATCCGGCACGAACTCGTGTCGATCACGCTCCAGCAAACGATGAAGCTGGACGTGCGCGCGGTTCCGGCTGTGCGGATGCTCGCAGGGGAGGGTTCCGTCCCTGGCGCGGTCGCCCTCGGCTTCGCCGCCTTCCTCCTCCTGCACCGCGCCGCAGCCGGAATCGAGCCGGATTCTCCCCTCGCCTTCGCCGAGACCGACCTCCTCGCCGACGGCCGCGCCGACGCCGTCCGCGAGCCGTGGCGCCGACGCCCCGATGCGGCCGCCGCCGTTGCCCGCGCCGTCCTCGCTGACCGATCCCTCTGGAGCGCCGACCTCACCGCCCTCCCCGAGGTCGGCTCAGCCTTCGCCGACGCCGTGGTGCGCTACGCGGAGCGTGGCCTCGACCGCGGCCTCCCGCAGGCGCTCGACGCCCTCCTCGCGACGGAACCCGCTTCCTGACCCCGCCTGTCCTTGATGCAGCTCTCCTTCCGCTGGTACGGCCCCGACGACCCCGTCACGCTCGCCGAGATCCGCCAGATCCCGGGCGTGACGGGCGTCGTGAGCGCGCTCCACGACGTGCCCGTCGGCACGGCCTGGACGACCGACGCCGTGCGCGCGCTATGCCAGCGGGTCGAGGACTCCGGGCTCCGGCTGACGTGCATCGAGAGCATCCCCGTGCCCGAGACCGTCAAACTCGGCACCGACGGCCGCGACGCGGCGATCGAAGCGTGGTCGCGGAGCGTCGCGGCCGTCGGGGAAGCGCTCTCCGGCGGCGACCACGCGCCGGTCGTGTGTTACAACTTCATGCCCGTGTTCGACTGGACGCGGACGGACCTGGGGCACCGGCTCCCGGACGGCTCGACGGCCCTCGCCTACCGCGCGAGCGAACTCGGGCGGATCAAGACCGCGCTCGCCGACGGCGGCCTCCCCGGCTGGATGGACGCGCACCCGCCCGACGAGTTGGAGCGCCTCCTCGCGGCCTACGCCGACGTGGACGACGCGGCGGTGTGGGACCACCTCGCCTACTTCCTCGAAGCCGTCGTGCCCGTCGCCGAATCCGCGGGCGTCCGGCTCGCGATCCACCCCGACGACCCGCCGTGGCCGGTGTTCGGGCTGCCCCGCATCGTGACGAGCGGCGAGGCGCTGGGCCGCGTCTGCGCGCTCGTGGACAGCCCGGCGAATGGCGTCACGCTCTGCACCGGCTCCCTCGGGGCCGACCCCGGCGAGGCGGCCTGCTTGCCCGACACGGCCCGACGGCTGGGGTCGCGCGTCCACTTCGCCCACCTCCGCAACGTCCGCCCGCTGACGCACGAGGAGGGCGGCGCGGAACCTCGCGACTTCACCGAGACCGCCCATCCCGACGGTGTGGTCGATTTCCCCGCCGTCGTCCGGGCCCTCGCCGAGGTCGGCTTCGACGGCCCACTCCGGCCCGACCACGGGCGACAGGTGTGGTCCGAGGTCGGCAGCACCACCGTACGCCCCGGCTACGGCCTCTTCGACCGCGCGCTCGGGGCCGCCTACCTCCTCGGCCTCTGGCGCGCCGTCACCCGTACCGTTCCCGCTACCCCTTGACCCGCACCGACATGAACCCGTTGCAGATAGACCGGCCCGACGTGAGCACCCGCGACGGCGTCGTCGAATGGATCGAGCGCGACCGCGCCGTCGCCGTCGTCCGCACCGACGACCCCGGGAAGCTCGTTGAGCTCGCGCAGGCGCTCTCGGCCGGCGGCGTCGTCACGTTCGAGGTGACGATGACGGTGCCCGACGCCATCGAGGGGATCCGCAGGGTCACGCGGGCCATGCGCGGCAGCGTCCTCGTCGGGGCCGGGAGCGTGCTCGATGCCGCGACCGCCGAGGCGGCCGTGGAGGCGGGCGCCCGCTACGTCGTCAGCCCCGTCTTCAAGCCCGAGGTCGTCGAGGCCGCGCACGCCGCCGGGGCCGCCGCCATGCCCGGCTGCTTCACCCCGACCGAAATCCTCGATGCGACCGACGCCGGAGCGGATGTGGTGAAGGTATTCCCAGCGGGTGTCCTCGGAATGAGCTTCTTCAAAGGGGTTCTCGCCCCGATGCCGCACCTCCGGCTGATGCCGACGGGCGGCGTCTCGCTGGACAACGCGGGCGATTGGCTCCGCGCCGGGGCCGTCGCCGTCGGGGTCGGCAGCGCGCTCGTCGACAAGCAGGCCGTCGCCAACGAGGACTGGCAGACGCTCACCCGCAATGCCGCCCGCCTCCGCGCCTCCATCGATGCAGTGCGTGGAGGGGAGGGATGATGGTGCGAACGGGGCTATGGATTCTGCTGATCGCGTGGGCCGTGCCGGTGGCGGCGCAGCCGGTGTGCCTCGTGACGGAGCACGGCGCGGTGGCGGACGACGAGCAGCTCGACACCCAGCCGGTGCAGGCCGCCATCGACGCCTGCGCCGAGCGGGGCGGTGGGACGGTCTGGGTCCCGGCGGGCGTCTTCGACACGGGCACGCTCCGCCTCCGGAGCCGCGTCCGCCTCCACCTCGACGCTGGGTCCGTCCTTCGCGGCTCGACCGACCTCGTCGACTATCCGCTCCTGCCCGAGCTGACGAGCGACGACCCCGGACGCCGCCGCGCGCTCCTCGTGGCTTTCGACGCCGAGGACGTGGCTCTCACCGGCACCGGCACGCTCGACGGGCGCGGGCCGGACTTCGCCTACGACACCGGGTCTGGCGAAGAGGTCGAGGGGCGGCCGATGTATTGGACGCTGTTCCAAGACGTCGAGCGCCTGACCGTCCGCGACGTACGCTTGCGCGACGCGACGGGCTGGACGCTCAACCTCCAGCGCGTCGCGGGCGCGGTCATTGACGGCGTCCGAATCCTCAACCACCCCAAAAGCCGCAACACCGACGGCATCGGGCTACGCGGGGCGCGCAACGTCCGCATCTCGAACGTCCACATCGACACGGGCGACGACGCCATCGTGTTCAAGGCGGGCAGTGGGCGGCCTGTCGAGCACATCACCATCACCAACGCCGTCCTCTCGTCCGACGATGCCGCGATCAAGTTCGGCACGCGGACCGAAGAGGTGATGCGGCACGTCCTCATCCAGAACGTCGCCATCCGCGACTCGCGCTACGGCATCACGGTGTTCATGAAGGACGGCGGGACGGTCGAGGACGTGCGCGTCGAGAACGTCACCTTCTCCGGCGAGGCGACGCGGCACCGCACCGAGTACCCGCTCTACCTCGACCTCGACCGGCGCGACTCGGACAGCCCGCTTGGAACCGTCCGCCGTTTCACCGTCCGCGGCTTCGATGCGGCTACGCGCGGCAACGTCCTCATCGCGGGCCGCGCCGACGCCCCCATTGAGGCCCTCACGCTCGATGGCGTCACGCTTCGCATCGCCGACCCCGTCCCGCTCGATGGCCTCCGCAAGCCCGGCGGCAAGCGCGGCCTCGAACCGACGCCCGGCTCCGTAGACCTCGCGCCCGTCGCCGCGCATCTCACGCTCGGACACGTCGACGGGCTGACGCTCCGCAACGTCACCGTCATAGGCTCCGGTCGTCGCCCGCTCCACCTCGAAGCCGTCACCGGCGTCCGCCTCGACGGCGTCACGCTCAGCGAAGAGTGACAGCGAAGAGTACCCCCCCCCGTTCCCCTCGATCCCCCCATACCCACCCGACCCATGTCCACCGTCGTCACCTTCGGCGAGATCATGCTCCGGCTCTCGACGCCGGGCTTCTCGCGCTTCACGCAGTCCGACCGCTTCGACGCGACCTACGGCGGCGGCGAGGCCAACGTTGCCGTCTCGCTCGCCCACTTCGGGCACGACGCCCGGTTCGTATGCAAGCTGCCCACGCACGAGATCGGGCAGGCCGCCGTGAACCACCTCCGGCGCTACGGCGTGGACACCCGCTTCGTCGTGCGCGGCGGCGAGCGCGTCGGGATCTACTTCCTCGAAACCGGGGCGAGCCAGCGGCCCTCGAAGGTGATCTACGACCGGGCGCACTCTGCCGTCAGCGAGATGGAGGCCGATGAGGTCGATTGGGCCGGAGTCTTCGAGACCGAGCACGGTCCGGCCGATTGGTTCCACTGGACCGGCATCACGCCCGCCCTCAGCCCGACGGCGCACCGAGCCGTCGAGGCCGCGTGCCGCGCTGCGCAGCAGGCCGGCGTCACGGTCTCGTGCGACCTCAACTACCGCGGCAAGCTGTGGAGCGTGGACGAGGCCCGCGCCGCGATGCGCCCGCTGATGGAGTACGTGGACGTCTGCATCGCGAACGAGGAAGACGCCGACCGCTCGCTCGGCGTGACGACCGAAGGCTCAGGTGCCGCAGCCGCCGAAGAAGCGGAACTGGACGAAGCCGGCTACGCTCGCCTCGCCGAGCGGCTGAAGGCCGAGCACGGCTTCGACGCCGTGGCGATCACGCTGCGGGAGTCGCACTCGGCGAGCGACAACGGTTGGAGCGCGATACTCCTCGGCGGCGCGGGCAAGGCTTCTCCGCTCGCCACCGCAACCCGAAGCCGCCGCTACGACGTCCGCCTCGTCGACCGCGTCGGCGGGGGCGACAGCTTCGCCGCCGGGCTGATCCACGGCCTGCTGACGAAACCCAACGCCGAGGACGCGCTGAACTTCGCCGTGGCCGCGAGCGCGCTCAAGCAGACGATCCCCGGCGACGCGAACCTCACGAGCGCCGCCGAGGTCGAGAAGCTCGCCGGCGGCTCCGGCTCCGGCCGCGTCGAGCGCTAAACGCCCCTCCCTCCATGCTCCGACCCCGCACCGGACCGTACCGCCTCGCGCTCGACCTCGGCGGCCTCTGGCACCTCGCGCCCGACCCCGACGACGCCCTCGACGCCGCCGCGCCGTTCGGCGACGACGCGCTCGCCTTCGCCGTGCCCGGAAGCTGGAACGAACAGCTCGCCGAGGCGGGGCTGGCGAACTACGTCGGCGCGTGCTGGATCGGGCGCGACGTGTTCGTGCCCGAGGCGATGGAGGGGCGGCGCATCTTCCTCCGCGTCGGCTCGGCGGACTACCGTTGCGATGTGTTCGTGGGGGGCGCGTCTGTGGGTAAAAGCAGCGCCGCGTTTTTGCCGTTCGACGTCGAGATCACCGGCCGTGTGATGCCGGGGCGCGAGGTGCGCGTCGTGCTCCGCGTGGACAACCGCGCCGACGCCGACACGATCCCGCAAGGCATCGCCGGGCACGAGTTCGCCGAGCCGAAAGAGCGGGGGGCCGGGGCCGAGCACTTCCCGTCCGCCCGCTACGACTTCTTCCCCTACGGCGGCGTCCACCGCCCGGTCACACTCTACAGTCTGCCCAAGACGTTCATCGAGGACGTGCAGATCGAGACCTCGCTCGACGGCACCGTCCGCGTCGGGGTGGACGTGAACGGTGAGGTGGACGTGAACGGTGAGGTCGAGGGGTTGCGCGTGGAGGCACATCTCGGAGGAGAGAACGGCACGGCAGAGTGGGTGCGGGGGGAGATCGAAGAGCGCCGCGCTACGGTCACACTGAAGCTGGACGCGCCGCGCCTGTGGTCGCCGGAGGACCCGTACCTCTACGACTTAGCCGTCCGGCTCGTCCGCCTGTCCGACGGGAAGCCGCTCGACCGCTACCGACTGCCCGTCGGCATCCGCGAGGTGCGGGTCGAGGGGACGGACTTGCTGCTCAACGGTGAGCCGATCTTTTTGCGCGGCTTCGGTAAGCACGAAGACTTCCCCGTGCTTGGCAAGGCGCACAGCCCGGCGCTCGTCGTCAAGGACTTCGGGCTGCTCCGGTGGATCGGGGCCAACTCGTTCCGCACGAGCCACTACCCCTACGCCGAGGACTGGCTCGACGAGGCCGACCGGCGCGGTGTGCTCGTCCTCTCCGAGGTCCCCGCCGTTTCGCTCAACCACTCCAAAACCACCGACGCTACGCAGGCTGCCCACGCCGAGGCCATCCGCCGGCTCGTCGCCCGCGACCGCAACCACCCGTCCGTCATCGGCTGGGTGATCGGCAACGAGCCGGGGCTGAGCGGGGAGGAAGAGGCCACGACCGAGACGGCCGCCGATTACTGGCGCCCGCTCTTCGACCTCACGCGCACCCTCGACGGATCGCGGCCGGTGACGGTCCCGGTGCACGCGCGCGGCCCCGGCGTCCCGCTCTACCCGCTCTGCGACCTCATTTCGATCAACCGTTACTACGGCTGGTACACGCAGCCCGGCCAACTCGACGAGGCCGCCCGCTTGCTGAAAGAAGAGCTGGACGAGATCGCCGCCCACGGCAAGCCGATCCTCGTGAGCGAGTTCGGGGCGGATACGCTCGCCGGGGCGCACGCGACGGTCCCGCGGCAGTTCACCGAGGAGTATCAGGCTGCCTTCATCGAAACCTACCTCGACGTGATCGAAGGTCACCCGGCGTGCTGCGGCGCGCACGTCTGGAACTTCGCCGACTTCCGCACGCCCCAGAACTTCCGCCGCGTCGTGGACAACCTCAAAGGCGTCTTCACCCGCACCCGCGATCCGAAGCGCGCCGCCTTCGCCCTCCGCGCCCGCTGGACCGGGCAGCGCGGCCCCGGCATGACCACCTTCGCCGACCCGACCACCACCGACCCGACCGACGGCCGATGAACCTCCGCCTGCTCTTCCTCCTCGTGCTCACCGCCGCGACGGCGCAGGCGCAAGACGTGCGCCCCGGCGGCCTCTTCGCCCCCGGCCAGATTCTCACCGCCGACGGCTCGGACGACGGCGTCGCGGTGCGGGCGAGCGACGGCGTGGCCGTCACGTTCAGCCCGACGGCGGACGACCGCTGGGCCGCGTTCCGCGACGTGGAAGCGGGCGGCGAGACGGTCAGCGGGTTCGTCTTCGACGGCTACCTCTACACCCCCGCCCGCGCCGACACCGACCGCCGCCGGCGGCGCTTCGGCGACGACGTGACCGCCGAAGTCCGCTCGAACGCCTACCACCTCGCCTTCGCCCGCACCAAAAACGTCGAGCGCGAGGTCGCCCTCTTCGTGACGAGTCTGGCGGGCGGGACGGTCCGCGTCGAAGTCCCACCGACGGTGTTTGGGATCGACCGGGTGCTGGAGTTCGACCTGGCACCGCGCGAGGGGCGGTTCCTGTTCCTCAACGCCACCGGCCCGGCGACGCGCGCGCCGTTCACCCCGCCCGAAACGGCGCGGCAGTCCGCCCTCGTCCCGGCGTGGCGTTTCCACGCGGGCGACGCGCCGGGGGCCGAAGCGTTCGGCTTCGACGACAAGGGCTGGGAGACCGTCGGGCCGCGGCACACGTGGAACGCCGCCGACGCGCTCGACGGGCGCGGACTCGCCGACGGCCTCGACGTCGGACCGCAGTACCGGCGCGGGATCGGGTGGTACCGCGCCGAGATCGACGCGCCGCCGTCCGGGCAGCGTGCCGTGCTTCGGCTCGAAGGCATCGGGCTGCGCGGCGACGTGTTCCTCAACGGCGAGCCGCTCGGCACCACCACGCGGACCTACACCCGGACCGACCTCGACCTCACGGGCCGCCTCCGGCCGGGCCGCAACGTCGTCGCCGTCCGCGCCGACAACCGCTTCCACCCCGACGGCGTGCCGCACGCGGCGGACTACACCTTCTTCGGCGGGCTGTACCGCGGGGCCGAGGTCGTCACGACGGCCCCGACGTTCGTCGAGCGGGTGTGGGTCGATACGCCCGAGGCGTCGCCGGCGGAAGCGACGGTCCGCGTGCGCACCCTCGTTGCGAGTCGCGCGGGCGGGGCGGTCCGGCTCGTCGTCCGCGTCGAGCACCCCGAGGGTGGAGTCGTGGCGAGCGCCGTGCGTGAGCTCACCCTCGCTCCCGGTGCGCCGACCGAGGTGGAGCAAACGCTGCCGCTCCGGTTGCCGCTCCTGTGGGGTCCGGCGCATCCGCACCTCTACGCCGTCCACGCCACGCTCTACGAGCCGGAGGCCGCGCCTGGAGGAGTGATCGAGCGGTTGCCGAGGGAGGGCGAGAGCTACGCCGCACTCGACCACGTCACCGCGCCGCTCGGCGTGCGATCTCTCGAGTGGACGGCCGACGACGGGTTCGCGCTCAACGGGCAGCGCCTCCAACTCCGGGGCGTGAACGTGCACCAGGACGGCGGCGAGGCCGAGGCGTGGGCGGCCGGCCCCGACGCCGTGCGCCGCGACCTCGAACGCGCCCGAGCGATGGGCGCGAACCTCGTCCGCCTCGCGCATTACCCGCACCACCCGGCCACCGTCGCGCACGCCGACTCGCTCGGCCTGCTCGTTTGGGCTGAGGTCCCGTTCATCACCTCCGACGCGGCGGCCCCTGGCTTCGCCGACGCGGCGAGCGCGATGCTCCACCGGATGATCGAGCGCGACTACTCGCACCCGAGCGTGATCCTGTGGGGGACGGGCAACGAGTCCGTCATCTCGTGGATGACGCCCGACGTGCAGGCTGCCGCGCTCGCCCTCGCCGAGCGGCTGGGCCGGGAGGCTGCCGCGCTCGACCCGACGCGGCTGAGCGTGCAGGCGCAGAACCACATCGTCACGCCCGCCGTGATGGCGACGGCCGACGTGCAGGCGCGCAACCAGTACGCCGGGTGGTACGAGGACCGGCCCGAGGACATCGCCCCCCGCCTCGACCGCTACCACGCCGAGCACCCGGCGTGGCGGCTGTTCCTCTCCGAGTACGGCGCGGGCGCGCAGCGCGGGCTGTGGGTGCCGGATTCCGTTGCGCAGCCGTTCGACTTTTCCGAGACGTGGCAGCTTCGGTTTCACGAGGCCTACCTGGACGCCCTCGCCGAGCGGCCGTTCGTGGCCGGGGGCGCGGTGTGGCACCTGTTCGATTTTGCGAGCCACGTGAAGACGGGGACGCTGCCGCACGTCAACCAGAAAGGGTTGATGACGCGGGACCGCCGTCCGAAGGCGGCGTACTACCTCTACCAGAGCCGCTGGTCGGAGGCCCCGATGGTGTGGCTGTTCGCTCACACCCGCACGCACCGCGAGGCCGGGCGCGTCCGCATCGAAGCGTTCACGAACGCGCCGCGCGCGACGCTCACGCTCGACGGCGTCGCGCAGGGCGAGGCCGTGCGCACGGGGCGTTCGACGCGGCTCGGGTGGGACGTGTCGCTCGCCGAGGGTGCCCGGCACCTCCGCGTCGTCGCGGCGTGGCCCGACGGCCGCACCGCCACCGACGAGGCCACCGTGTTCGTCGTCCCGCCCGGCACGCTCGACCCCACGTCTACCACGCCGGTCCGGCTCGACGGCGACAACTGATTCCCGACGACCTCCCCATGCCCGAGCCGCTCACGCTCCACCCCGACCGCCACTTCGACCCCGACCCGACCGTCCGGGCGGCGGCGCGCACGATCTATGAGGCTACGCGCGACCTCCCGATCGTCAGCCCGCACGGGCACGTCGATCCTGCGCTGCTCGCCGAGGACCATCCGTTCCCCGAGCCGACCGAGCTCCTCGTTACGCCTGATCACTACATCTTTCGGATGCTCTATAGCCAGGGCATCGGCCTCGACGAACTCGGCATCCCCCGCGCTGACGGGACCCGGGCCGACGTGGACCCTCGCGCTGCGTGGCGCCTCTTCTGCGCGCACTACCACCTCTTCGCCGGGACCCCGACGCGAGCGTGGCTCGACTACGAGCTGCACGAGGTCTTCGGCGTCCGCGTCCAACCGAGCGCCGAGACCGCCGACCGGGTCTACGATCAGATCGCCGAGCGCCTCGCCTCACCCGAGTACCGCCCCCGCGCGCTCTTCGACCGGTTCGGGATCGAGGTCCTCGCCACGACCGACGCCGCCACCGACGACCTCCGTCACCACCGGGCCATCCGCGAGGCGAACGCAGGAGGCGAGTGGGGCGGACGCGTCGTCCCGACGTTCCGACCCGACGCCGTGATGCAGATCGCGCGGCCGGGGTGGGAGGAAACCCTCCGCGCGTTGGAGGACGCTGTTGGCTCCAGCGTCCCTGACTACACCGCGTTCCTCGACGCGCTCAGGCAGCGCCGCGCCGCGTTCCAGGCGCTCGGAGCGGTCGCGACAGACCACGGCGCAACGACCCCACAGACGGCGTGGCTTCCCGTCGGCGAAGCGCAACGGCTGTTCGAACGCGCACGGGCCGGCGAGGCGACAGCCGACGACGAGGAGGCCTTCACGGCGCACTTCCTCATGGAGATGGCTCAGATGAGCGTTGAGGACGGGCTCGTCATGCAGCTCCACGCCGGGGCCTTCCGCGACCACAACGCCCCCCTCGCTGTGCGCTACGGTGCGGACAAAGGGGCCGACATTCCCCTACGGACGGAGTGGACGCGGAGCCTCCGCTCACTCCTGGAAGCCTTCGGGAACGACGCGCGTTTCCGCCTCGTCGCCTTCACGCTCGACGAGGCGACCTACGCCCGCGAACTCGCCCCGCTCGCCGGGCACTACCCCGCCCTCGTCCTCGGCCCGGCGTGGTGGTTCCACGACTCCGTCGAGGGGATGCGGCGGTTCCGCGAGCGAACGACGGAAACGGCCGGGATCTACAACACGGCCGGGTTCAACGACGATACCCGTGCGTTCTGCTCGATCCCGGCCCGGCACGACCTCGCCCGTCGCATCGACGCGAATTACCTCGGGGGGCTCGTGGCGCGGCATCAAATCTCCTCGGCGGAGGGCGAGCGGATGGGACGCGCCCTGGCCTATGATCTCCCTAAGCGGACGTACCGGATAAATGAGACGGGAGCTCTGCAGAGTAGTAGAGCTTAGCCCGCCACCGGCGGCGGGACGGCAACGCTGACTGGGAATGCCGCCCCCGCTTCTTGAGACTCGGTGGGGCTTACCTGACATTTCCGATGAGGGGTTCTCGTAGTACTACTTTGTTAGTGAGCGGATGGGGGTCCAGTGGCAGACGCGCCGGGTGCGGCCAGCGTACATGAGAGCACGATCCCACCCCGCCTCCCATGTTCACAACGCCCACGCCAAAGGCTCCCCCGACGCCCCTGCCGGGGCTGGCAGCTTTCATCGAGCCCCTGCTCTCGCTCTTCTGCCGCCCCTCGACGCGCGAGAGCGCGGAACGCTACTGCACCGGCCTGCTCACCGATCTATCACGCAAGACCTGTGACGGGATCGCCGCCGCCGTCGCTGGAACCACGACCGAGCGGCTTCAGCACCTGCTCACCGACGCCGACTGGGACCCCGTCGCCCTCGACGCCGAGCGGTCACTCTCGAAAGAGGACGGTCCCGAGGGCGAGACGAAGTACTACTCCTCGAACCCCCCGGCCACGACCTCGCTGAAGGCGGTCGCGATGGCGGTGCGTGCCCGGTGGCCCATCGAGCAGTTCTACGAGGACGCCAAGCAGCTCTGCGGGCTCGGCGACTTCCAAGGCAGACGGTGGGACGGGCTCCACCGCCACGTCGCGCTCTCATGCTCTCGTACAGCTTCCTCGCCCTCACGCGGTGGCGGGAGGCACCGGCCGTGCCGACGCTCTCGGAGGTCCACCGCCGGCAAGGGCGGGGGCCGCGTCCGACCCCACCATTCCGCCAGCCCGGTCAGAAGCGCCAGAAGGACACGACGGAGGCTTTCGCTCACCTGCTCGGTCGAGCGCCACCCAGCCGCTAACGTAGTAGTAGCAACGGAACAGATTTGGGCGGAACGAGCCGCCAAGCTTCTACGCTGAGACACCCGAAGCGAGAGCGCGCCTCGCCCCCGGCAGCCTCAGCCCATCACGCCGAGGCGAGCTCCGCGACGGCGTCGGCCGGGAACCCGTGCGACGACCGCTCCGACCGGAGCGCGCCGAGCGGCACCTGCGCCAGTAGGTCCTCGAGGCGGTCGAGGTCGAGCCGGTCGAACGCCCTGGCTCCCCGGTGCTACGGCGCTCAGCATCGTGTCGGCCGCGGTGAAGAGGACGAGCGAGCGTCCGGGGTACGGGAGCGCGACGACGCCCGCGTACCACGTCCCCAACGGCCCCGCCTCTGGGAGCGGCCCCTCCGACAGTAGGTCGCCCGCACTGCGGAGCCCGCTTCCGCGCTTCCGCCCTGCGCTGGCCGAGAGCAGGCGACGGGTCGCTCGGAGCAGGACCATGTGAGGTAGGGGAGCGATGTCGAGCGTCGGCCAGCGCTGGCTCAGGAGTCCGTCGGACTCTCTGGCACCGGCGCACCCGCCGATGCGGAATCGGTGACCGATGCGGAATCGGAAACGGGCTCGATGACGAGCTCGTCGTTGCGGACGACGACGAGCCGGGTCCCGGTCTGGGCCGCAACGCGCCGGGCTCGAGCGGCCGAGCGCCGGAGGGCGTCGAGGACGCGGCCAGCGGTGTCCTCCGGCGATGGCACCTCGTCAGAAGACGAGCGTGAGGGTTCGCGTGGGGACGTGGGGGAAGTCCTCGATCGGTGCCAGCTCCCCCGCGTCGAGCACGCCCGCGTGCGTCGCGGCCTCGAAGGCGTCGTCGGCGCGGACGTCCCACGCGCCGAAGACGAGGTCGTCGAGCGGGACGAGGTCGCAGAAATCGCGGATGAGCGGGAAGCGGTGCTCCGAGCGGGTGCCCAGGCGGATGGTCTGCATCTGCGAGAGCGAGCCGATGGGCTTGGCTTGCCTTCCCCGCGCCGGACCAGCTCGACGCCGGCGATGAACGTGGTCGCGACCGCGCCGAGGCCGGGCGTGAGGACGAGGAGCTTGCCGTCGCGCGGGGAGACGGCAGCGTGCGGAGCAGCAGCGTGCGGAGCAGCAGCGTGCGGAGCAGCAGCGTGCGGAGCAGCAGCGTGTGGAGCAGCGGGGTGATGGGTCATGGAGAGCGAGTGGGTAAAAAGAACGAGCGGGGAAGGGGAGGACTGGGTTTCGGGTCAGGTCGAGAGCACTTCGTTCGCGCCGCGCCGCGATTCGGCGGTCGCCCCGTTGCTCGCCGCGACGGGGTGCTCGGCCAAGCGGTCCAGCAACGCGCGGTCGTTCCGGCGCTGCATCGCCAGGAGGGCGACGAACACCCCGTTCAGGACGACGGCCTCGAACACGAAGAAGTAGACCGGGCTTCCGGCGAGGCACGCCACGGCGATGGCGACCGTCCGGTAGTTGGAGCAGAGGAGGTTCCAGCGCCGGACGCCGGAGCGCTGAGTCTCCCGGTACGCCTCCCGCACGAAGGCTACGCCGCCGGATTCCTGCCGTGCTGCCTCCAGCCCCCGGCGCAGCGGGGCCGCCGCCGCGCTCGTGCAGTGCTGGAGGCGGGCGTAGAGCAGGTGGAGCGGCCCGAGCACCCGTGCGACCCCGCGCGCGCCTCGCTGGCTGCGCCGGACCTCCTCGGGCGACGGTATCCGCCCCGACGCCTTGCCGTGCACCCACAGGTCATACGACTGGCGCTGCGCCTCGTACGCGCTCGCCTGCACCGCGTGGCTCACGCCCGCCAGCACGGCCACGATCCACACCCACGACCCCAGAACCAGCGCCGACGCGGCGGCGAGGCTGACGTAGACGAGCACGAACGTGCCGTGGTCGCAGGCGCCGTCGAGGACCCGGCCGATCTCCGAGGTCTTTCCGGTGAGCCGCGCGAGCTGGCCGTCGGCCCCGTCCATCACGTGCCAGCCGATCATGAGCGCGAAGCCGAGCAGCACCATCTCCCACTCGTCGTACCGGGCATACGCCAGCGCCGCGCCCGCCCCGAAGCCGAGGCCGACGAGCGATACCGCGTTCGGCGAGACGCCCCAGCGCGCAAAGCGCGTTACGAGCGCGCGGCTCACCGGGTGGATGAGGAGGCGGTTCGAGGGCTCCTCGATCTCGCCCGTCCGTTTGACGGCGGCGTCCGCTTCAGGCATGGTAGCAGGGGAGGGTGATCACAGCGTAACAGGGGTTCGTGCCGCGCGCGGCACGCGCTGCGCCTCGACCATCGCACGCCGCTTCACGTGGCGCATCACCAGCGCGAGGCCTGCGGCGATGAACACGTAGAAGCTCAGCACGCGCCACACGAGGAGCGTCGGCGCGACGAGCGGCTCGGGCACGAGCGGCGGGCCGAGGAACAGCACGTAGAGCCCCTCCGCTCCGCCTGCGCCGCCGGGCGTCGGGACGGCCAGCGTGCCGAGCTTGAGCGCCGCTGCTCGCAGGAACGCCAGCGTCCGGTCCAGACCGGGGAACACGCTCCAGATCACGAAGACGGCGAGGAGGTACCGGCTGATCCACGGCACGACGGACAGCGCGAACCCCTTCGCGTAGAACGCCGCCGGCTGCGTGCGGAGCACGCGCGAGCGCGCCACCATGTCGTCCATCGCGCCGACGGCGCGCGCCCGGAACCGGCGCAGCCACCTCAGCCCGAACAGGCCGCCCACGAGCCGCGCGAGGTGCTGCGGCCGGACGAGGGTTCCGTAGGCCAGGAGCGCCACCCAGACGAGGTAGCCGGCGAAGAACAGCATCAGCACGGACGCACCGCCCGTCCCGAGCGCCTGCGGGAAGACGTCGAACCAGAGCGCGCACACGAGGAGGGCCGGGATCGTGAGCGCGAACCAGACCTGATCCACGAGCATCGCGACGAGCACGACGGACGTAGCCTCGCCGAGAGGCAGTTGCCGGTCGCGCGCGAGGAAGACGGCCAAGAACGGCCCGCCGCCGACCGTCGAAGGCGTCACATACGCGAAGAAGTCCCACACGATCTGGTCGCGCACCCCCTCGCGCCAACCGATCTGCCCGCCCGAGAAGTGCCGGAGCCGCCAGGCTCCGAACCCGACGCGGACGACGACCGTGCCGAGCGCCGCCCCGAGCAGCCACGGGCTGAGGTCGCGCAGGAACGGCCCGAACGCCTCCAGGTCGAAGGTGAGAACGCCGATTACGCCGAGCACCCCCACGCTCAGGAGCAGCGACCACGCCAGGTGGCGCAGCTGAAACGTGGGCACCGCACCCTCAGCCGATGGCTCCACCACACGGGGGGCACTCAGGGGCCGGTCGGGAGCATCGTGCGGCATGGGCTGTGGGCAGGGAGGTGGAGGTGCTGCATGGAGGTCGTGCATCCGTCCAGCGACTCCGACTCACCTCCGTGGAGAGCACGAGGGGGACTCACCTCCGTGGAGAGCACGAGGGGCGAAGCGCATGGGTTGGAAGAGACGGGCGACAAAGGCCAGGCACGAAAGGGTATGAACGATACGGCTGC
>CAYTJT010000005.1:0-32676 GCA_964438105.1 uncultured Rhodothermales bacterium
CCTCCACGAGCTCGCCCACCTCTTCGACTACGACGACCTCTACGCCGACGGCGTGCCGTCCCTCCTCGACGCGGGCTCCGTCGAGGCGTGGACCGCGCTCGTGCGGCGCGAGACGGCGCTCGTCCGGCGCGGCCGATCGATGCTCCGCCGCTACGCCGCCACGAACCCCGCCGAGTTCTTCGCCGTCGCGACCGAGGTCTTCTTCGAGCGCCCCGACGACCTCGCGCAGCGCCACCCCGAGCTGTTCGAGACCCTCGTCGCGCTCTACAACCTCGACCCGCGGACGGAGAGCGGGCCAGAGACCCCGGCGGACGCGGGGCGGGAGCGCCCGTCGCTGATGGCGCGGCGCTGGCAGTGAGCGGCACGGCGCGCGCGGACCTCGCGGAGAGAAACGCCGTCGCTCTAAGCTCGTACAGCCCCCTTCCTTTCGCCCCTCCGCCGCCATGCCGCTCGCCCCCACTACGTACGCTCCGCCGCTCGGCTTTCGGAACCCGCACCTCCAGACGATCGTCGCCGGCCGCCTCCGACGCGTGCGCGGCGTCCGTTACGAGCGCGAACGGATCGAGACGCCCGACGGCGACTTCCTCGACCTCGACGCTTCCCGCGTCGGTGCGGACCGGGCGGTGGTCATCTCGCACGGGCTCGAAGGCAGCGCCGACCGGGCCTACGTCCGAGGGATGGCGCGGGCGCTGAACCGGCACTCGTGGGACGCGCTCGCGTGGAACCTCCGCGGCTGCAGCGGCGAGCCGAACCGCCGCCTCCGCCTCTACCACAGCGGCGCGACCGAGGACCTCGACGCCGTCGTGCAGCACGTCCGCGCGGATTACGACCGCGTCGCGCTCGTCGGCTTCTCGCTCGGCGGGAACATCACGCTGAAGTACCTCGGCGAGCGCGGCGACGCCGTGGACCCACGCGTGCGCCGCGCCGTGGCGCTCTCCGTGCCCGTCGACCTCGCCGCCTCGTCGGTGGCGCTCGCGCGGTGGGAGAACGCGCTCTACATGCGCTACTTCCTCCGCAGCCTCCGCCGCAAGGTCCGCGCGAAAGCGCAGCAGTTCCCCGGCGAGGTGAGCACCGACGGCCTCGGGCGCATCCGCGACTTCCGCGGCTTCGACGACCGCTACACGGCCCCGCTCCACGGCTTCGCCGACGCCGACGACTACTGGCGGCGGAGCTCCAGCGAGCCGTTCCTCGGCGCCATCCGCGTCCCGACGCTGCTCGTCAACGCGGCCGACGACCCGTTCCTCACGCCCGCCTGCTACCCGACGGAGATCGCGCGGCAGAGCGACCATTTCTGGCTGGAGACGCCCGCGCACGGCGGGCACGTCGGCTTCGTCACCTTCGGCCGCGACGGCGAGTACTGGTCGGAGCGCCGGGCCGCGGACTTTCTGGACGGACGCGCGCCCGACGCCGCGAGCGGTGCGTCGCTCGGTCGCGAAGCCGTTTCGCAGTAGCGGCTCGCGGTAGCGGCGGGTTCAGCCCGCCACCGCCGAGCCGAGGCGGCGGTCCGCCTCCACCCACCCGTCGTGGAGCTCGACGACGCGGCTGCCGTAGGCCGTCCACTGCTCCGAGTGCGTCACCTGGATCACCGTCACGCCGTCGTCGGCGTTGAGCCGGCGGAAGGCGTCCATCACCTCCTGCCCCTGCGAGCTGTGGAGGTTGCCCGTCGGCTCGTCGGCGAGGATGAGGCGGGGGCGGATGATGAGCGCGCGCGCCACCCCGACGAGCTGCTGCTGCCCGCCGGAGAGCTGGTGGGGGAAGAGGTCCTGCTTCGCCACGATCCCGAACCGATCGAGCATCTCGGCGACGCGGGCCTGCCGCTCCGCCTTCGGCGTCTTCGTGTAGAGGAGGGGCGTCTCCAGGTTCTCGTAGACCGTCAGCTCGTCGATGAGGTGGTAGGCTTGGAACACGAACCCGATGTGCTCGCGGTGGAGCGCCGTCCGCTCGCGCTCGCGGAGCTGGTGCACGGGCGCGCCCTCGAAGTGGTACGCCCCCTCGCTCGGCTCCTCCAGCATCCCGATGATGTTCATCAGCGTGGACTTCCCCGCGCCGCTCGGCCCCTGCACCGTCACGAACTCGCCCTCGTGCACGGTGAGGTCCACGTTGCGGAGGACGTACACCTTCTGCTGGCCTTGTCGGTAGAACTTGCTGATGCCGCGGAGCTGGATCATAACGGTGAGGGTCTGGGGGTAGCAGGAAAGAGAGTAACGAGGAAGTCAGCCGCCGGAGGCGGAGTCGACTGGCTCTGGGCGCGGGGGGCGGAGGCGGAACATCACCGGCACGCGGCTGGCGGTCGGCGTGCCGATCTGGACGAGGAGCCACTCCTCGCCGTGGCTCGCGATGAACTCGCGCAGCGCCTCGACGCGCGTCGAGGCGTCGTCGGGCCACTCCAGCGTTTCGACGCGGTACGTCATCCGCTGCGGCCTGCCGTCGATCACGACGTCGACATCGATGGTCTTGGTCTCCTCGATTGGGGGAATCGGGACGCAGATCTGGCTCATCGGGGTGCGGGTTGGTCGGAGCGCGCGGGCGAGCCTGTATGGGCTGGTTCGTGGATCGCAAGGCATATGCCACCGCGCCGACCCGGCCGAAACGGAGAGGCGGAGGGGTCGCGGGCCGCGCGGGTGTGCGCCAGCGCCCACCGGCTGTGCGCCAGCGCGCAGATTGACCGGTCTTGCCGAGGTGTGGCGCGGTAGTCTCAGCGGGAGCGATGACCGTTATCGGGTGATCAATATTGTTGGGCATATGTGCTAATAATTATTGAATTTATTGCGGAAAAATTTGGCGGGTGGCAGTTATACTGCAGCAATGGCCACGGCCTTTTTACTCGCACACACTGATATCAACTATGCGCCACACCTACCTCCTGCTCCTCGTCGGGCTTCTTCTGGCAGCGTCCCCGACCGCCGACGCACAAGAAGACGACGGGGGCGTGGTCTACATGACCCAGCACAAGATCCATCCAGCCAAGATGGACAGCCTGATGACGCTCATCCAAGAATTCAGCATCCCGTGGCAGAACTTTATCGCGGAGAACGTCGAGGGCTACTGGCGCACCTTCAGCCAACACGATACCGGCAACGAATACAACCTCCTGATCTCTACGGGCTATCCGAGTTGGGACATGGTCGACAGCGTGCCGGAGAGCGAACTCTGGCCGCAGTTCGCCGCGACGATGGATATGACGCCACAGGCACTGGGCGCCAAGTACATGCCGGCCTTGGAGTGGGCGTACGAGGATTCCGAGCACATGGACCAGATCTGGCGCGTCGTCGCCTCGACGGGATTCAACCAGGGCCCGGAGACGATCGGGGATGCCGTGGTCTACATGACGCAGCAGAAGGTCAAGCAGGCGCGCGTGGATAGCCTCGCGTCGCTCCACGCCGGCATCGACATCCAGTGGCACAGCGTGATAGCGGAGCAGATGCCGGGCTACGAGCGCCACTACCTGCGCCACGACACCGGCAACGAGTACAACTACATGATCGTCACGACCTATCCGAGCTGGGACACGGTCGACAGCATGCCGGAAGACAGCGAATTCGCTCCCCAGTTCATGGAGAATATGGAGATGACGGAGGAGGAGGCCCGAGCGGCTTGGGCGGTCCAATTTGAAGGATACGCTTGGGCCAACGAGGACATCCGACACATCGACCAGATCTGGCGGCCCATCTCGCGGCCGATAAATAACATGGACGAGGAGATGATGGGTGAGGAGATGGAGTAACTCCCGGCTCCTCCCATACGTTTGAACACTGCGCGGCCCGACCGGAACATCAGTCGGGCCGCGCGTGCGTTGTGACGTGATGCTATTTATTCGTACCGCAGCGCCTCGACCGGGTCGCTCGTCGCCGCCCGGAGGGCGTGGTAGCCGATGGTGGCGAGCGCGACGACGAGCACGAGCGCGCCGGCGAGCGCGAACACGCCGACGCCGAGGTCGACGCGGTAGGCGAAGCCGTCGAGCCAGCGGCTCATCGCGAGCCACGCCACCGGCGCCGCCACGGCGAAGGCGGCGAGGACGAGCACGACGAAGTCCCGTGTCAGCAGCCCCACGAGGCCCAGCACCGTCGCGCCGAGCACCTTCCGCACGCCGACCTCCCTCCGCCGCCGCTGCGCCGCGAGCGCAGCGAGCCCGACGAGTCCGAGCGCGGCGATGCACAGGGCGAGGGCGGCGAACGCAGTAACGACGGCCCGGAGCTGCTGCTCCGAGCGGTAGAGCGCCGCCCACTCCGCGTCGAGAAACGAGAACGAGAAGTACTCCGGGTAGAATGCGAACGCCTTCCACGTGGCCTCCAGCCCGGCGAGCGCGCCCGACACGTCTCCGCCGTCTACCCTCGCGATGAAGTGGTCGACGTCCCACACCATCGGCGGGAGCTGGACGACGAGCGGGTCGATCTCATGCCGGAGCGAACGGAAGTTGAAGTCGCGCACGACGCCGAGCACCGGCCCGGCACGGGTCACGCTGTCCGCCTCGGTCCGGTGCAGCCCTTCGATCCGGTGCCCCACGGCCGCGCGCGCGGAAGCGAAGCCGAGCATCCGCGCCGCCGTCTCGTTAACTACGAACGCCGTGGAATCGGAGGCGTGGCCGGGGGCGAACCAGCGGCCGGCCGCCATCTCCAAATCCAGCACGTCGGCCGCGTCGGCATCGGCGTGCAGCGTCGCTGCGTCGACCGGCAAAGCCTGCGGGGGACGACGGAAGGGGCGGGTGGCGGCATCGTCCTGCCCGAGGAGGCGGGAGACGAGGGCGACGTTTCGGACGCCGGGGTGCTCGCGCATCGCCGCCTTTACGGCCTCGCGCCGCTGGAGGAGCCCGTGCGAACCCCGCGGCAGCACCACGACGTGCTCGCGGTCGAACCCCAGCCTCTTGCTCTGGAGATGGTCCCACTGCTGCCACACGACGGCCGTGCAGGCGACGAGCCCGATGGCCGTAGCGAACTGGAACACGACGAGGCCCCGGCGCAGCACGCTCGCCCCGTCCGTCGGCACGCGGCCGTGCCCGAGGGCGCGCGTCGGCGCGAAGCGGCTGAGGACGAGGGCCGGGTACGCCCCTGCCACCCCACCGACGCCGAGCGCGCCGAGGGCCAGCAGGCCCAGCAGAGCGCCAGGGTGGAGGTCGCCGAGCGCGAGCGACTTCCCGGACACCGCGTTGAAAGACGGCAGCGCGAGCCCCGCGACCCCGACCGCGAGCGCGACGGCCGTCACGGCGAGCAGGAAGGCCTCGGTCAGGGCTTGCCCGGCGACGTGGCCGCGCCCCGCCCCCAGCGCTTTCCTCACGCCTACCTCGCGCGCTCGGTCGGCTCCGCGCGCCGTCGCCAGGTTCGTGAAGTTGACGCACGCGACGAGGAGGACGAAGAGCGCGGCGACGGAGAACAGCCAGACCGTGCGGGCGTCGCCGCCGGGCTGGATCTCGAACTCGCGGTCGGAGCGGAGGTGGAGGTCGTGGAGCGGCTGGAGGCGCGGGGTGTACCGCGCCGCGTCGTCGGCCCCGAGGTGCCGGGCGACGAGCGGGGAGAGAGCGGCCTCGACCGCCGGTGCCGCCCCCGGCTCGGCCAGCTTGAGGTACGTATAGATCCGCCGCAGCCCCTCCCACTCCGCCAGCGCGTCCTCCATGTAAGGCGCGAAGGGCATCACGACATCGGCCGCGAAGTGCGTGTGCTCGGGGACGTCCTCCATCACCCCGACGACCTCGAATCCGCGAATGCGGTCGTCGATCTTGAACAGCTTGCCGACGGGGTCCTGGCCGGGGAACTCCTGCTCGGCCAGGCGCCGGGAGATGACGAGGTTGTATGGGTCGTCGAGCACCGTGTCAGGGTCGCCCCGGAGGAGGGGGAGCGCGAACACCTCGAAGAACGAGGGGTCCGCGTGGAGGATCGTTGCCTCCAGCCTGGTGCCCGAGAGGTGAGTGGCGTCGTCGAGGTCGGGGCCTTCGCCTTTAGCGACGCCGCCGCCGCCGTGGCTGACCCGGTGGCGGCCCACCGAGAAGCGCGCGACGGCCTCGACGGCCGGGTGCTCCTGCGCCAACGCCGGCCCCCACGCCGTCGGTGTCACGGCGACGCGGCGGACGCCCTCTGAGCCCTGCTGGTCTGCAACGAGGCGGACGATCCGTTCGCCATCGGCGAGGTGCCGGTCGTAGCTCATCTCGTCACGCACCCAGAGCCCGATGAGGAGGCAGCACGCCAGCCCGACGGCGAGGCCCGTCACGTTGATGGCGGCGTAGCCCGGGCGGCGGCGGATCGTGCGGAGCGCGACGACGAGATGGTTCTTCAGCATGGGTGCTCCCGCTATTCGTAACGAAGGGATTGGACGGGGTCGGCCGTGGCGGCGCGAAAGGCCTGGATGCTGACGGTCACGAGCGCGAGCGTGAGGGCGAGCGCCCCGGCGAGCACGAACACGCCCGGCCCGAGCCCGATGCGGTACGCGAAGTCGCCGAGCCACCGCGCCATCACGAGGTAGGCCGCCGGCACGGCGATCACGAAGCCGACGAGCACGAGGCGGGCGAACTCGCCCGCGAGCAAGCGCACGATCTGCGACACGCTCGCGCCGAGCACCTTCCTGACGCCGATCTCTTTGCGCCGCCGCTCGGCGGTGTAGGCCGCGAGCCCGAACAGCCCGAGGCACGCGATGAAGAGGGCGACGCCCGCGAAAAAGCCGAAGAGTTGCCCGAGCCGCTCCTCGTCGCGGTAGAGCCGGCCGAAGTCCTCGTCGAGGAAGCGGTAGCTGAAGGCGTAGCCCGGCGCGAACGCGCCCCACGTCGCGCGGAGGTGGTCGAGCGCGGCGGCGTACTCGCCGGAGGCCACGCGCACCGACACGATCCCGAACCACGGGATGTAGTTCATCACGAGCGGCTCGACGGCTTGGTGTAGCGACTGGAAGTGGAAGTCCTCCGTCACCCCGACGATCCGTCCCATCGGGCGGTCCCACGCGCGGAACGGCGCGCCGATCGCCTCCTCCGGCCCCAGCCCGAGCTGACGCACGGCCGTCTCGTTGAGCACGTACGTGTCGAGCGTGTCGGCGGCGATCTCGTCCGAGAAGAAGCGCCCGGCGAGGAGGTCGACGCCGAGCACGTCGAGGTAGCCCGGCCCGGCGGGGATCGTCCAGAAGCTGTCGCCGTTCTCCTCGTCCGTCGCCTGTCCCGGCCAGTTGTAGCCGCGGCTCGTGCCGGTCCGCCCCGGCAGTCCGCCCGACGACGCGACGGCGAGCACGTTCGCGTCGGCCGCGAGGGCGTCGGCGAAGGCGCCGATCCGATCCCACACGGGCGCCGGTGGGTGGAGGAACACGACCTGCTCCTGCTCGAAGCCGAGGTCGCGGTCCTGCATGTAGCGGAGCTGGTCGTAGACGGTGAGCGTGGCGACGATGAGGAAGGCGGAGACGGCGAACTGGAAGACGATGAGGCCTTTCCGCAGCCACAGCGCGCCGCCGCTGCGGTCGGCCTCGCCCCCCAGCACGCGCGCCGGGCGGAACGCGGAGAGGTAGAGCGCCGGGTAGCTGCCCGCGACGAGACCCGCGCCGATCCCGATCCCGACGAGCAGCAGCACCGTCGCGACCTGGCTGAGATCGAGCTGCGCGGTCCCGCCGATGGCGTCGTTGAAGAAGGGAAGCGCGGCGGCAGCCAGCGCGATCCCGACCCCGATCGCGAGCACGCTCAGCAGCACCGACTCGCCGAGGAATTGCCCGACGAGTTGCCCTCGCTGCGCGCCGATCGCTTTCCGCACGCCGACTTCGCGAGCGCGCTGACCGGCGCGTGCCGTGGCGAGGTTCATGAAGTTGACGCACGCGATCAGCAGGATCAGCGCTCCGATGGCGGCGAACGTCCAGAGATACCCTGCGTCCCTGCGTGGTCCGTCGTCGTGCGTGAGCGTCGTGTTGAAGTAGAGGTCGTCGAGCGGCTGAAGGAGGAGGGCATACTGGTCCGCGTCCCGCCCGAGCCGCTCGCGGGCACCCGCCGTGAGCTTCTCTTCCAGCGCCGCGAGGTCCGTGCCCGGCCGGAGAAGGAGGTAGGTGGTGAAGTTGAGGTTCGTGAAGTCGTCGAGCGCGCCCTCGCCCCTGAGCTCTTCGATGAGCTCGAACGGCGCGACGGCCCCGAAGCGAAGGTGCGAGTTCGCCGGGGCGTCGGCGGCGACGCCGGTCACCGTCAGCGTGTGGTCGTCGTACTCGAGCGTTCGCCCCATCGGGTCGTCGCTTCCGAAGAGCGCGGTCGCCGCCGTCTCGGTGAGGACGATGCTGAACCTGCTGTCGAGCGCGGTCGCCGCGTCGCCGCGCAGGAGCGGGAAGCTGAACGTCTCGAAAAAGCTGTCGTCCGCGAGCGCCAGGCCGTCGAGCTTGCGGACGGTGCCGTCGGGCAGGCGGACGAACGGCGCCCGGTAGTTCTCGACGCGGACGGCGTGCTCGACCTCGGGGAACGCGGCTTCGATGAGGGGCGCGAAGCCGGCGGCGGAGTTCGCGTACTGCTCGCCGCCGTCAGCCGTGTACGTCAGGCGGACGATCCGGTCGCCGTTGTCGTGGAAGCCGTCGAAGCTCAGCTCGTGCTGGATGAACAGCACGATGAGGAAGCAGCACGCGAGCCCGAGCCCGAGGCCGCCGACGTGGATGAACGCATAGCCCTTGCGCCGTTTTAAGCTGCGGAGGGCGATGACGAGGTAGTTCTTGAGCATGGGTCCGGGGCTGGGGGATACTCATGCCGCAACAAGCCATATGCCACGCGCGGCCGGCGCGGCGAAAGCGCGCCCCGCTCCACGCATGCGGCGTTTCGGGTCCACCGCAGTGTGCGCTGGCGCACAGCCGATGCGCGCCAGCGCACAGCCGAGACGGCCGCTCACTCGCGAAACGTTTCTGCGCCGGCCGTGATCGGTCGGGCTGGCAAACGCTGCGCAAACAGATAGACGGAACCTCCGCAGCTCCTGCTTCCCACCTTCCTGCCATCGCCATGCCTGCCCCCGTGACCGCGCGTCGCTTTTTCTCTCTCGTCGCCCTCGCCCTCCCCGCCCAGGCCCAGGTCCCGGGCACGCCGGACGGCGAGGACTTCGGGCGCGCCCTCGCCTCGGGCGACTTCAACGCCGACGGCGCCGACGACCTCGCCATCGGCTACTCGGAGGAGGAGGTCGGCTCGGTGAACAACGCCGGGGCCGTCACCGTCGTCTACGGCTCCGCGGCGAACGAGGCCGCCTTCGCCCAGCGGTGGACGCGCGACAGCCCCGGCGTAGACGGCGACCCGCGGGTGTTCGACCGCTTCGGTGAGGCGCTCGCGACGGGCGACTTCGACGGCGACGGGTTCGACGACCTCGCGGCGGTCTGGGCCCGCGCGGGCTCCCGTCTGGGGTGTACGTCGTCCGCCTCCAGTCCGGCGCGTCCGTCTCGACGCAGCGGGTCAACGTAGTTCGGTGAAGGCCCGGCCAGAGGCGTCGTCGCGTCACTCGGAGCGGAGCGATTGCACGGGGTCGGCATGTGCGGCGCGGACGGCGTGGGTGCCCACGGCGGCGACCGCGACGACGAGCGCGAGGGCCCCGGCGAAGGCGAACACCCCGGCCCCGAGGTCCACGCGGTAGGCGAACCCGTCGAGCCAGCGGCTCATCGCCCACCACCCGAGCGGCGCGGCGACGGCGAACCCGACGGCGACGAGCTTGACGAAGTCCGCCGTGAGCAGCGCGACGAGGTGGGCCACGCTCGCGCCGAACGTCTTGCGGATGCCGATCTCTTTCGTCCGCCGCTCGGCCGTGAACGCGGCGAGCCCGAACAGGCCGAGGCACGCGATGAAGACGGCGAGCCCGGCGAACGTGGTGAAGACCCGCGCCAGCCGCTCCTCGGTGCGGTACATCGCGTCGAAGGTGTCGTCGAGGAAGGCGTACTCGAACGGGACGTCGGGCGCGTACCGGGCTAGCACGCCCTCGACCTGCCCGAGCGCGCCGGCGAGGTCGTCCGCCCGGAGCCGGGCGATCAGCATGCGCCCCGACGACCAGCTCTCCGACGCGTGGCGCTGCAGGATAACCGGCCCGACCGTCTCGTGCAGCGACTCGGTGTGGAAGTCCTCGACCACCCCGATCACCTCGCCGCCGGGCGCGTCGGTGCGGTAGTCGAACGGCTTGCCGACGGCCTCCTCCGGCGTCCACCCGAGCGCGCGCACCGCCGCCTCGTTGAGGAGGTAGCCGCGCTCGCCGCCGACTCGGTCGCGCGGGAAGTTGCGCCCGGCGACGAGCCCCACGCCCAGCGTCTCGACGAAGCCCGCGTCGACTACGGCCGGGGTGAACGAGACCGGCGCGTCCGGGTCCGCGGGCTGCGCTTCAGCTGATGCCTCTTCGGGCAGCAGAGGCATCGTGACCCCGAAACGGGCCGGGACCGCCGTCGCGACCGACGTCGCCGCCACGCCCGACTGCGCCCGCACGTCCGCCCGGATCGCCTCGCGCCGATCTGGTGTCGTGTTGCTGGGGAGTTCGACCGTCACGACTTGGTCACCGTCGAAGCCGAGGTCCTTCGCCTGCATGAACCGGAGCTGCTGGTGGACGGTGATCGTCCCGACGAGGAGCGTCACCGTCACGGCGAACTGCACGACGACGAGGGTGCGCCGAAGCCCGGCCCCGCCGACGGCCGCGCCGCCGCGCCCGCGCAGCACGCGCGCCGGCTCGAAGCGCGAGAGTACGAACGCCGGATACACCCCGGCCGCGACGCCCACGCCGAGCACGAGCAGGCTCAGCCCGCCGAGCGCCCACCCCACGCCCTCCCCGCCGAGCGTGAGCGTCTTGCCGAAGAGCGCGTTGAACGCCGGCAACCCCAGCGCGACGAGCCCGAACGCCAGAGCCAGCGCCGCCGCGCTCAGCAGGACCGACTCGCTGAGGAACTGCCGCGCGAGCTGCCCCCGCCCGGCCCCAAGCGTCTTCCGCACGCCCACCTCGCGCGCGCGCCGCGTGCTCTGCGCCGTGACGAGGTTAACGTAGTTGATCACGGCGAGGAGGAGGACGAAGAGCGCGACCGCGCCGAAGAGCGCGAGGTAGCGCCGCTGCCCCGCGATGCCCTCCGCCCGATGGAGGTCCGAGAGGTAGACCGAGGTGAGCGGCACGGCGAAGAAGTTCTCGACCTGTTCTCCGTCAAAGGTGTCCTCCGCGTGCTTCGCCACCGCCGCCTGCACCTTCGCCGTGAGCGCCGCCGCGTCGTTCCCTGCGTCCGCCCGCAGCCGCAGGTACGTCTTGAACATGAACGCGCCCCATTCGTCCTCCACCCGCAGAATCGGCGGGAAGAGCATCATCGGCGCGACGAGGTCGAACTGCACCGTCGAGTTCGGCGGGGGCGCCTCCGCGACGCCGCCGACGGTGACGGCGGACGGCGCACCGAACACCTCGAAGTGAAGCGTCTGCCCGAGCGGGTCCTCGTCGCCGAAGAAGAGGCGGGCCGTCTCCTCGGTAATCACCGCGGCACCGGGGCCGTCGAGCGCGGTGGCGGGGTCGCCCCGGAGGAGGCGGAAGCCGTCGAAGACCTCGAAAAAGGCGGGGTCCGTGTAGAGGACGCGGCGCTCGCTCCGCCGCTCGTCCTCTCGCCCCTGCGCCGCGCGGGCGACGGGATGCTCCCAGGGGCCTCTCGTCCGGACGGCGGACTCGACCTCGGGCAGCTCCGCCTCCAGCGTCGGCGCGAGCGGGTAGGGCGTGGTCAGGCTCGGGCCGCCGCCTCCGGGACCGGAGGAGCCGAACCCGAAGCCGACGGTGGCGATCCGGTCGGCGCCCTCGTGGAAGCGGTCGAAGCTCAGCTCGTCGCGGGCGTAGAGCCCGATGAGCAGGCAGCACGCCATCCCCACGGCGAGGCCGGCGACGTTGATGGCGGCGTAGCCGGGCCGGCGGCGCAGATTCCGAAGAGCGATGACGAGGTAGTTCTTCAGCATGGCAGCAAGGGGCGTGTAGGGGCTTGATTAATCGAGTAGGGGCTTGATTAATCAAGCCCCTACTCGGAGCGGAGGGATTTCACGGGGCCGGCGGTGGCCGCGCGGACGGCGTGGACGCTCACCGTCGCGAGTGCGACGACGAGCGTGAGTCCGCCAGCGAGGAGGAACGTGCCGGGACCGAGCCCGACGCGATACGCGAAGTCATCGAGCCACTGCCTCACGAGGAGGTAGGCCAGCGGGGCCGCGACGACGAACGCGACCGCGACGAGGGCGGCGAGGTCCTTCGACAGGAGTAGCACGATCTGCGGCACCGTCGCGCCGAGCACCTTCCGCACGCCGACCTCTTTGCGCCGCTGCACCGCGACGAGCGCCGCCAGCCCGAAGAGGCCGAGGCACGCGATCAGCACGGCCAGCCCGCTCGCGATCCCGACGATCCGGCCCAGCCGCTCCTCGGCGCGGTACTGTTGATCGAGCGCGTCGTCGAGGAAGACGTAGTCGAAGGGGCGGTCCGGCATCGTCTCGGCCCAGACCCGCTCGATCGTCGCCATCGCTTCGGGCAGCGGCCCGGGGCCGAGGCGTACGAGCACGTCGAGGGCGGGCGACGCGGCAAAGCCGACGTTCTCTAATGCCTCGGCCAGCGGCTCTACGTCGGTCACGAGCAGGAGCGGCTCGACGGCGCTGTGGAGCGAGGCGTAGTGGAAGTCTTCGGTGATCCCGGCGACGGTGTACGCCCCGAACGGATCGGGCAGCGGCTGCCCGACGACCACGCCGTCGAAGGTGTCGGTGAACGCCCGGTTGACGACGGCCTGCTTCGCCGCGAGCGCCGGCGCGGAGGCGAAGCCGGGCCCCTCGGCGAGCGGGATCTGCATCGCCTCCGTAAACGTCGGGGCGACGGTGCTGAAGCGGAACGTGCGGTAGCGGTCGGCGGCGTCGGTGAAGCCGCCTTCGGCCCACGCCGGGTCGCCGAACGAGAACGAACTCGCGCTCGCGGCGCTCACCGCGCTCTCCTGTTCGAGGGCGCCGAGCAGGGGCGCGATCGGCTCCAACCCGGCGCGGACGGGCGACGTGTCGGGGAGTGTGACCACGCGGTCGGCGTCGTAGCCGAGGTTCGCGGACTGGAGGTAGCGGAGCTGCTGCGCGATCACGAGCGTGCCCGCGAGCAGCCCGATCGACAGGGCGAACTGGAGCGCGACGAGGCCGCGCTGCAGCCTCGACCGCGTCCCGAGCCCGAGGCGTCCGCGCAGGACCTCGGCCGGGCGCGAGCGCGAGAGTATGACGGCCGGGTAGCTCCCCGCCACGAGCGCGACGATGCCGACGAGCCCGAGCGCGCCGAGCAGCAGCGGGGCGTCCGGTGTGAGCGAGAGCGTGCGCCCGGCGATGTCGTTGAACGTCGGCAGCGCGAAGGCGGCGAGACCGAATCCGGCGACGAGCGCGAGGCCGGTCATCAGCGCGGCCTCGCCCCAGAACTGCCCCATGAGCTGGCCGCGCTGCGCGCCGAGGGCCTTCCGCACGCCGACCTCGCGCGTCCGCTCCACGCTCCGCCCCACGGCGAGCGTCGTGAAGTTGATGCACGCGATCAAGAGCACGAGCAGGGCGATCACGCCCAGGATGACGGCGTAGCGCGGGTCGCTCACCGGCGCGATCCCCGTCGGCACGTCGGGGTTGAGGTGGATGTCGAGGAGGGGCTGGAGCCCGACCGTGTACGTCCCCTCGAAGTCCGGCCCGAGCACCGTCGCGATGACGGGCGGCAGTTGGGCCTCGACGTCGGCGGGCGTCACGCCGTCGCGCAGGAGCGCGTACGTCTCGGCGTTGACGTTGAACCAGCTGTTGAGCTGGCGCTCGCTCACGAGTCCTTCGACCTGGCTGAAGGGGAGGAGCACGCTGAACTGCACGCTCGACGTGAGGGGCGGGTCGGCGGCGACGGCGGCGACGGTGAGCGTGCGCTCCACCTCACCCAGTTGCACCGTCATCGGCTGCCCGACCGGATCGGCCTCGCCGAAGTACCGCTGCGCGGCCGACGCCGACAGCACGACGCCGTCGCGCTGCGCGAGCGGATCGGCGCTGCCCGCGACGAGCGGGAACGAGAAGATGTCGAAAAACGCGGGGTCGACGAGGAAGGCGGTTTCGCTCGCTGTCTCGGCCCCGCGCACGACGGTGACGGTGTAGGGCAGCGTCCGCGTGAACGCCTCCACGTCGGGCACCTCGGCGGCGAGCGTCGGGCCGAGCGGCAACGGCGTGACCGTGTTGAAAAACTGCTCGTCCGGCCCGTAGTCCTCGAACACCCACGCCCGGACGATCTGCTCGGCGTGGTCGTGGAAGCGGTCGTACGTCAGCTCGCTGCGGACGAACAGCCCGGCGAGCAGGCACCCGGCGATGCCGACGGCGAGGCCGAACACGTTGATGAACGCGTGCCCTTTCTGGCGGCGGAGCGTGCGGAGGGCGACGAGGAGGTAGTTCTTCCACATGGAATCGATGGTTTCGCAGGGCCGCACATGCTGCGTCCCTACTCGGAGCGGAGGGCGTCGACGGGGTCGGTGGCGGCGGCGCGCGCGGCCTGCCCGGCGACGGTCGCGAGGGCGATCACGATCGCGACGAGCCCCGCGCCGATGAAGAGCAGCGGGCCGATCTCGACGCGGTACGCGAAGTCGTCGAGCCACCGGTCCATGGCGAGCCAGGCGATAGGCGCGGCGAGGAGCGAGGCCGCGACGACGAGCACGACGAAGTCGCGCGTGAGCAGCAGCACGATGTCCGGCACCGTCGCGCCGAGCACTTTCCGCACGCCGATCTCCTTGCGCCGCTGCTCGGCGGCGTAGGCGGCGAGGCCGAACAGCCCGAGGCAGGCGATGAAGATGGCGAGCCCGGCGAACACGGTGAAGAGCGTGCCGAGCCGCTCCTCGCTCCGGTACGCCGCGTCGAAGGAGGCGTCGGCGAAGCGGACCTCGAAGAGCGCGTCGGCATAGGCCTCGGTCCACGCCGCGCGGAGGGCGCCGACGACCTCGTCGGCGGAGCCGGGCTGAACGCGCGCCAGCACCGCTGCGAACCGGCCGGGTTGCAGGATGAACCGCACCGGCTCGACGGCTTCATGCAGCGTCGCCATGTTGAAGTCGCGCACGATGCCGAGCACGGGCACGGCCGTGCCGCCCGCGCCGGCCGGCGCGTTGACCAAGAGCCGCTCGCCGACGAGGTCGCCCACGCTCTCGAACCGGCGGTCGGCGGCCCGGTCCATCACGAGCCGCGCAGCCGATTCGTTGAGGAGGATCGACGATGAGTCGGCGGCGGAGCCCGGCGCGAACGTTCGTCCCGCGAGCATCGGCACGTCGAGCACGTCGAAAAACTCCGGGCTGACGGCGACGGTGCGGACGCCGACGAAGTCGTCCATCGACGTCGCCGTCTCAAACGCGAGGCCGTCGCCGTCGAGCAGTTCACTCGGAAACGACTCCGAACTCGCCGCGGCCTCGATCACCACCGGCTGCCGGTCGAGCGCCGCCAGAAATGCATCGGGAGACTGCCCCTGCAACTCCACGCCGACGATCTGCGCTTCGTCGAACCCGAGGCTCGCGCTGCGGAGGAATCCGAGCTGCTGATACACGACGAACGTCCCGATGAGGAGCGCGACGGAGATCGTGAACTGGAACACCACGAGCCCTTTGCGCAAGAGCACGCCGCGCCCGCTCGTCGAGAATGTCCCTTTGAGCACGGCCGCCGGGCGGAAGCCGCTCAGCACGAACGCCGGGTAGCTCCCCGCCACGAGCCCGACGACGAGCGTCAGCCCGAGCGCGACGCTGGCGGCCGGGACGAACGTGCCGGCGTCGACGACGAGCGCGCGGTCGGCGAGCGTGCGGAAGAGGGGGAGGGCGAGCGCCACGAGCACGACGGCCACGCCGAGCCCGAGCGCGGCGAGGACGAGCGCTTCGGCGAGGAACTGCTGCGCGAGCTGCATTCTGTGCGCGCCGACGCTCTTGCGGATGCCGACCTCGCGGGCGCGCTCCAGACTCCGCGCTGTTGCGAGGTTCATAAAATTGACGCACGCGAGGAGCAGAATGAAGAGGGCGATCGCGCCGAAGATCGCGACCGTGGAGGCCCGGCCGTTCGCCGCCAGCTCCATGTTGTGGTGCGAGTGGAGGTGGACGCGGGTGAGCGGTTGCAGCGCGAGCGCCGCCCCGTTCCAGTCGTCGCCCGCGTGCCGCTCGATCACGGCCTGCAAGCCGGCTTCGAGGGCGTCGGCCGTCTGCCCGTCGGGGAGCGCGAAGTAGGTGTAGATGCTGTTGCTGCCCCAGCCGAAGCGGTCGAGGAAGCCCATTGCGCGGAGCGTCTCCCACGACAGCACGAAGTCGGGCGCGACGTGGGAGGGGCCGCCGAGCGGCGTGAGCACGCCGGTGACGGTGACGTCGGCCTCGCCGTAGACGCGGAGCGTCTGCCCGATCGGGTCGGCGTCGCCGAAGTACTTCCGCGCCGCCGCCGGGGAGAGCACGGCGGTGAACGGCTCGGCGAGCGTGGCGTCGGCGTCGCCCCGCTCCAGCGCGAACGAGAAGACGTCGAAGAGCGCCGGGTTCGCGTAGAAGATCTCGGGCTCGCGGAAGTGGCGGTCGTCGTGCCGCACCGGCCCGCCGTAGCGCAGCAGCGTCGCGACCTCGATGTCGGGATACTCCGTCCGGAAGGCTTCGACGAACGGCCAGTTCGTGGACGGCACGCTGAAGTCGCCCCAGTCGCTCGTGACGCGGACGATGCGGTCGGCGTCTTCGTGGAAGCGGTCGTAGCTCAGCTCCTCGCGGACGAAGAGGGCGATGAGGAAGCAGCACGCCAGCCCGACGCCGAGCCCGGCGACGTGGATGACGGTGTAGCCCCGGCGGCGCCGGAGGCTGCGGAGGGCGACGGTGAGGTAGTTCTTCAGCATGGCAATGGGGTCACGTAGGGGCTTGATTAATCAAGCCCTTACTCGGAGCGGAGCGCGTCGACGGGGTTGGCGGAGGCGGCGCGGAAAGCCTGCCCGGCGACGGTGAGGAGCGCGAGCGCGAGCGTCCCGCCTGCCACGGCGAGGAGCAGCCCCACGCCGGGCTCGATGCGGTAGACGAACCCGTCGAGCCAGCGCTGCATGGCGAGCCACGCCACCGGCCCCCCGATCGCGGCGGCGAGCGCGACGAGCGCGAGGAAGTCCCGCGACAGCAGCGCCACGAGGCCGGGCACGCTCGCGCCGAGCGTCTTCCGGATGCCGACCTCTTTCGTCCGCCGCTCGGCCGCGTACGTCGCGAGCCCGAACAGCCCGAGGCACGCGATCGCGAGCCCGAAGACGGCGAACGCGCCGAGGATCGTGCCCGTCTGCTGCTCCGAGCGGTAGCGCGCGTCGAGGTCGTCGTCGAGGAAGGCGGCCTCGAAGGCGCGCTCGGGCTGCACCTCGGCGAAGGCCGCGCCGAGCGCGCGCATCGTCGCGGCGGCATCGCCGGGGCGGACACGCGCGAAGGCGTACTGCGCCGCCGAGGGGCCGGGGCCGTCCGCGGCGGGGAAGCGGTCGGGGCTGAAGACGGCGGGCGCGATCTCGTACTGGAACGGCGCGGCGTGGAAGTCCTCGACCACGCCGACCACGCGCCCGCGGTGGTCCATGTACGTGTTGCCGTTCTCGTAGTAGAACATCCGAAGGTCCTGCCCGAGCGCCTCCTCCGGCGTCCACCCCTGCGCCTCCACGAACGCCTCGTTCACGACGAGCGCGCGGTCGTCGAACGCCGAGTCGCCGAAGTTCTCCTCGCGCTCGGCTGCCACGCCGATATCGGCCGGTGATTCGGTGAACATCCGCCCGGCGATGAGGTCCACGCTGAAGAGGTCGAAGTAGCCCGTGCCCACCATCTGATGGCTCGTCTCGGGGACGTCGTCGCGGAGTCGCTCGATAGGCGTATAGGGCGGCTGCTCGACGTTCGGGTCGCCGCCGAAGCCGAAGCCCGGCGCGCGCTCGGCCGTGGTGACGGCGACGACGCTCGGCTCCTGCCGCAGCCGCTCCGCGAGCACGTCGACGTCGGCCCCCTTCCGCTGGACGACAACGACGTGGTCCTCCTCGAACCCGAGGTCGGCCTGTTGGAGGTACTGGAGCTGCTGCCACGCGATCGCCGTCGCGGCGACGAGGGCGACGGAAAGCGCGAACTGGAAGAGGACGAGGCCCTGCCGGAGCCGCGTCGCGCCGCGCCCGCCGCCGCGCCCGCCGGCGAGGACGTGCACCGGGCGGAACCGCGAGAGGAAGAGCGCGGGGTAACTGCCCGCCAGCAGCCCCGTCACGAGCGTGATCCCGAGGATCCACGCCCACAGCCCCCCATCGTTCAAACGAAAGACGAGGTCGCGCCCAGCGAGCTCGGCGAAGGACGGCAGCAGGGCCGTCGCCGCGACGAGGGCCACGGCGAGCGCGAGGCCGCTGAGCAGGAGCGACTCGCTGAAGAACTGCCCGACGAGCTGCCCCCGCCGCGCGCCGAGCGTCTTCCGCACGCCGACCTCGCGCGCCCGCTCCGTGGCCCGCGCCGTAGCGAGGTTCATGAAGTTGACGCACGCGAGCACGAGGACGAAGAGGGCGACGAGCCCGAAGATGGCGACGGTCGTCGCGTTCCCGCCGGGTTGCCACTCGCCGCCGAGACCCGAGCGGAGGTGGATGTCGGTGAGCGGCTGGAGCGCGGGGACGTACCGCTCAGCCTCGGCCGCGTCGCGGTGGCGGGCGATGAACGCCGGAAGCTCGGCGTCGAGCGCGGCCGCCGACGTGCCCTCGCGGAGCATGACGTAGGTGTAGGCGCGGGGCCACCAGTAGCTCCGAAAGCTGCTCTCGGCCGAGCCCCAGTAGCCCAGCTTGAACGTGTCGAGCGAGGTCATCAGGTCGAACGCGAGGTGCGTCGTCGCGGGCGGATCGGCGAGCACACCGGCGACGGTGAGCGTCCGCCCGTCCGTCGTGATCGCCTCGCCGATGGGGTCCTCCTGCCCGAAGTACTTCGCGGCCGTGGACTCGGTGAGCAAGACACGATCGGGCGTGTCGAGCGCAGCGGCGTCGCCGGCGACGAGCGGGAGCGTGAGCACGTCGAACACCATCGGGTCGGCGTAGACGAGCCGGTCCTCCTCGAACGTCCGCTTCGCCTCGCCCTCGCCGACCTCGACGAGCGCGTCGGAGCGGACGAGCCGGGCGAGCGCTTCGATCTGCGGGAAGTCCGCGCGGAGCGCGTTCCCCATCGCCCCGCCGACCCACGCCATGCCGTCGGTCTTCTCCGTATTCGTGTGCTGGACGACGCGGTAGACGCGGTCGGCGTCGGCGTGGTGGCGGTCGTAGGCGAGCTCGTGGCGGACGAAGAGCCCGATGAGGAGGCAGCCCGCGAGGCCGAGCGCGAGGCCGACGACGTTGAGCGCGGCGTAGCCCTTCCGGCGGCGCAGAGTCCGGAGGGCGATGACGAGGTAGTTCTTCAGCATGGCAATGGGGTCACGTAGGGGCACGATGCATCGTGCCCTTACCAGGTTATTCGGAGCGGAGCGCGTCGACGGGGTCGGCGGTGGCGGCGCGGAGGGCCTGCCCAGCGACGGTGAGGAGCGCCACGCCCAGCACGAGGGCGCCGGCAAGGAGGAAGAGGTCGATGCCGAGGTCGATGCGGTAGGCGAAGCCCTCCAACCACCGCCGGGCGGCCAGCCACGCGAGAGGCGCCGCGACGACGAACCCGATCGCGACGAGCCGCAGGAAGTCGGCCGAGATGAGCGCGACGAGGCCCGCCACGCTCGCGCCGAGCGTTTTGCGGATGCCGATCTCTTTCGTCCGTCCAGCCACTGAGAGCGCGGCCACGCCGAGGAGGCCGAGCCCAGCGAGCGCTAGCGCGAAGGCCGTCGCCCACCGCAAGAGCGCCTGCCACCGGCGCTCGGACTCGTACGCCTCCGCGACCACCTCGTCGAGGAACATCGGCTCGAAGGGCACGCCTGGCGCCGCCCGGTGCCACGCCGCTTCGAGCACGCCGAGCGAACGCGCGAGGTCGTCCGTCGTGACGCGGGCGGAGACGGCGAGCACGCCGCCCTCGACGTTCGCTACGAGGATGACCGGCTCGACCGCCTCGTGGAACGGCTGGATGTGGAAGTCCCGCACGACGCCGACGATCTCGGCCCGCTCGGCGCTCACGATGCCGCCCCTCAGCGGGAGCCGCTTGCCGCGGAAGTCCGCCCATCCGAGCGTCCGCAGCAGCGCCTCGTTTACGAGCACGGGCACGCCGTCGCCGGTGGGCATCGCGTCGAGGTCCTGCCCCGCTACGATCTCCAGCCCCATCGTCTCGGCGAAGTGCTCGTCCACCGAGTTCATCTGCACTGTCACCGACGCCGTGTCGCCGAGCTGGAGCTGGGCCGGCCACCCCCGCGCGTCGAACGGGACGACGAACGAGCCCGTCAGCCCGCGGACGGCGGCGTGCCCTCCGAGCTCGTCGCGGAGGCGGGGGTAGATCGTCCGCCCCGCCTCTGAGCCGCCGGCCTTCAGCACCACGACGCCCTCGCGCTCGAACCCGAGCGGAGCGGTGTCGAGATAGCGGACCTGCGCGGTGACAACTATGGTGACGGCGACGAGCGCGATCGAGAGCGCGAATTGCACGACGACGAGGGCGCGGGCGAAGCGCGTCCCCCCGAGCCCGGCCCGCCCTTTCAGCACCGAGGCCGGCCGCATCCGCGAGAGGACGAGCGCCGGGTAGCTCCCGGCCAGGAGGGCGACCCCAGCGACGAGCGCTAGCGCGGCGGGGAGTGCCGCCGGGTGCACGAGGGGGTCGAGGGCGAGCGAGAGGCCGGTGAGCCGGTTGAACGTCGGGAGGAAGAGGGCGGCAAACACAAGAGCGAGCGCCGTAGCGGCGGCCGTCGTCACGAGCGCCTCGCCCCAGAACTGCCTGCGGATCTGCCCGCGGTGCGCCCCGAGCGTCTTGCGGACACCGACCTCGCGCGCCCGTCGTACGGAGCGCCCGAGCGCGAGCGTGGTGAAGTTGATGCACGCGATGAGGAGGACGAGCGCGGCGATACCGCCGAGCACGGCCGCGTGCAGCGGGTTACCGGGCGGGGTGAGTCCGCCGCGGATGTCGGGGCTGAGGTGGACCGCCCGCAGCGGCTGAAGCGCGAGCGTCGTGGGGCTTTCGGCGGCGTAGCGCTCCGCCACGAAGTCCTCCAGCTCGGCCTCCATCACCCCTGCCTCAGCGGCGTCCGTCAGCCGCACGAACGTGACCGAGATCGACGAGTCCCACCGGTCGAGCATGAACGACCGGGCCATGGCCGGGAGCGTCTGCGCATACGCCTCGATGGGAAGCACCACGTCGAAGTCGATGCTGGATGCGGCCGGGGCGTCCTCGGCGACGGCTGTGACCGTGAAGGGCCGGGTCTCGCCGTCGAGCTCCACGCCCACCGAGCGCCCCACGGCCTCCGTATCGCCGAGGAGGCGCGTGGCCGCCGAGGCCGAGAGCACGACGCCGTCGGGCTGCGCAAGCGCCGTCGCGGCATCGCCCCCGAGGAGGGGGAAGGCAAAGACCTCGAAGAACGCGGGGTCGGCGAATAGCGCGCTTTCCTCGCGGGGCTCGTTCTCCGCGACCACCTCGACATCGGCCGTTGCGATGCGGACGGCACGGTCCACGGCGGCGAAGGTCTCCTCCAGTTCGGGGCCAAGTCGGTGCGCCCCGCGCGCCGTAGTGACGAGGTCGCCGTCGGGCGCCGGCTGCGTCGTAAGCACGCGGAAGAGGCGGTCGGCATCCGGATGGAACCGGTCGAACGAGAGCTCGTGGCGGACGAAGAGCCCGATGAGGAGGCAGCCCGCGATCCCGATCCCGAGCCCGGTGACGTTGAGCGCGGCGTAGCCCTTCTGCCGGCGGAGGGTGCGGAAGGCGATGACGAGGTAGTTCTTCAGCATGGCAATGGGGTCACGTAAGGGCACGATGCATCGTGCCCTTACCAGGTTATTCGGAGCGGAGGGCGTCGACGGGGTCGGCGGTGGCGGCGCGGAGGGCCTGCCCGCTGACGGTCGCGAGCGCGATTACGAGCGCGGCCACGCCGGCGACGAGGAACACGCCCACGCCGAGGTCGACGCGGTAGGCGAAGTCGTCGAGCCATCGGTTCATCACCCACCACCCCAGCGGCGCGGCGAGCGCGAACCCGATCACCACGAGGCGGACGAAGTCGCGCGACAGCAGCGCCACCACGCCGCCGACGCTCGCGCCGAGCACCTTCCGCACGCCGATCTCCTTCCGCCGCCGCTCGGCCGTGTAGGCCGCGAGCCCGAACAGCCCGAGGCACGCGATGAAGATGGCGACGCCCGTGAAGATGTTGGCAAGCGTGCCCACCACGAGCTCGCCCCGGTACATCTGCTCGTACTCCTCGTCGAGGAACTCCGTCTCGAAGGGGTAGCCGGGGTTGAACTGCCCGTAGACCGACTCCAGGCTCGCGAGCGCCGTCGCCGTCTCGCCCGCCGCCGTGCGGACGTAGAGGAAGTCGGAGTATTCCGCTTCCAGGCGGAGGATCGTCGGCTCGATGGGCGTGTAGAGCGAGCGGATGTGGAAGTCCCTGACGACGCCGACGATCTGCCCCTCGCGGCCCCAGAGCGCGAGGTCCTGCCCGACGGGGTCCTCCAGCCCCATCGCCTCGGCGGCGCGCTCGTTGATGATGACGTTGGCCGAGTCGCTGGCGAAGTCGCGCGAGAACGCACGGCCCGCCACCAGCTCCATGTCCATCGTCTCCACGAAGTCGTGCCGCGTGTTGATGACGTAGAAGAGGGTGTTGTCGTCCTCGGGCTTGCCCGTCCACGCGGGGTTCGTCGTGGAGTTGCCCACGTTGAGGGGGTTCTGGTTCGACGCCGTCACGGACGAGATGCCGGGGCGGCTCATCAACTCCTGCCGGAACGACGCGAACTGGTCCCGCGCCGGCCCCTCCACCCTCATCGACACGACGTTCGCGCGGTCGAGGCCGAGGTTCTTCTCGCGGACGTAGTCCATCTGGAGGTAGACCGTGAGCGTGCCCACGATGAGGAGCGTCGAGAGCGCGAACTGGAACACGACGAGGCCCTCGCGGAAGCGCGCCTCGCCCCGCCCCTGCCGGAACGTCCCGCGGAGCACCGCCACGGGGCTGAACGACGAGAGGTAGAGCGCGGGGTAGCTCCCGGCGAAGAGCCCCGTCACGATGGCGATGCCCACGCCGATGAGGTAGGTGCTCGGCGGGAGGTCGCCGAGGGCGAGGTCGCTCTGCACGAGGTCGTTGAACGTGGGGAGCAGCACGGCGACGAGGCCGAGCGCGACGGCGAAGGCGGCGAGCGCCAGCACGACCGTCTCGACGAGGAACTGCCGCACGAGCGCGCCCTTCGCCGCCCCGAGCGCCTTGCGCACGCCGATCTCGCGGGCGCGCTGCGCGCTCCGCGCCGTGGCGAGGTTCATGAAGTTGATGGCCGCGATGAGCAGGAGGAACACGGCCACGACGCCGAGGATGCGGACGTACTCGATCCGCCCCCCTGCGAGCTCGCCGTCCTCGTAGAGCCCCCAGAGGCGCATGTCCGCGACCGGCTGCAGGAACGGCGTCCCGTTCGCATCCTCGTGGTGCTCGTTGATGACGCCAGCGATCTTCGCGTCGAGCGCGGCGGCCGAGGCGCCCGGCCTCAGCTCGGCGTAGATCTCTAGCCCGGCGTTGTACCAGTGCTCCGTCCACTCGTTGCGCGCGATGTAGTCCTCCACCGGGAGGATGAAGTCGAACCGGAAGACGGTGGGCTCGGTCACGGCGGCGGAGATGCCGGTGATGCGGAAGTCCTTCCGGTGCTCGACGGTGAGCGCCTGCCCGAGGACCTCGTCGGCCGTCCAGTCCGGCCCGAAGACTTTAGCGGCCAGCGACTGGGAGATCACGATGGAGGCGGGGTCGTCGAGCGCCGTCGTGGGGTCGCCGGCGAGGAGGGGGAACGAGAACGTCTCGAAAAAGGCGGGGCCAGCGTAGTAGCCCTCCCCGCGATAGATCGCGTCGCCGCGCGCGATAAGGGGGCTCACCGGCCACGAGAGCAGCGTCGCGTGCTCGACCTCGGGGTAGTCCGCCTCCAGCACCTCGGCCAGCGGTGTCGGCACGGCACCCCAGGTCTGGACCTGCCCGCCGAACTCGGCGTGGCGCATCACGCGGTAGAGGTCGTCGCCGTTCTCGTGGAATCGGTCGTAGCGGACCTCATTCGTGATCCAGAGAAGGATGAAGAACGCGCACGCGAGCCCGAGCGCGAGCCCGACGACGTTGAGCGCGGTGTAGCCCTTACGGCGGCGCAGATTCCGGAGGGCGATGACGAGGTAGTTCTTCAGCATGGCGGCGAGCAGGAAGGGACGGGCGATACTCCCGCTCGCGCAAGCGAGGTGCCACCCCCGGCCGCCGCCAGAAACGCGCCGCTGCGCGCGGTTTCGCGGTTCGAAGTGTGCGCCAGCGCCCACCGGCTGTGCGCTGGCGCACGGTGCGCGGCCTACTCAATCCGCAGCGTCGAGACGGGGTTCATGGTGGCCGCGCGGAGGGCGTGGAAGCTGACCGTCGCCACGGCGATCCCGAGCGCGAGCACGCCCGCAATTACAAACGCGTCCGGTCCGACCGGGACCTGATAGGCGAAGGCCCCGAGCCACTGCTGCACGGCGAAGTACGTCAGCGGCGCGGCGAGCACGAACGCGAGGACCACGAGCCGCACGAAGTCGCGCGCGAGCAGCATCACGAGGTCCGGCACGCTCGCGCCGAGCACCTTCCGGATGCCGACTTCTTTCTTGCGCTGCTCGGCCGCGTACGCCGCGAGCGCGAACACGCCGAGGCACGCGATGAGGATCGCGAGGACGGAGAACGCCCCGGCGACGCGCCCCAGGTTCTCCTCGGCCTTGTACAGTTTGTCCAACTCCTGATCGACGAAGAGGACCTCGAACGGGCGGTCTGGAAGAAACTGGTTCCACGTCCGCTCGATCGACGCGATCGTGCCGCGCACGTCGTCGGAGGCGATGCGGATGGCGAGGTAGCGGCCGAAGAAGCCCATCTGCCCGGGGAACATCCGGTCGAGCACGAACGGCGCGATGGGCTGGTGCAGCGAGGCGAAGTGGAAGTCTTCGGTCACCCCGACGATGCGGCGCTGGAACTCGCCGTTCTGCCCGGCGGGCCCCATGCTCCGCCCGACGGCGTCCTCCGGCGACTCCCACCCGAGCCGCCGCACCATGCTCTCGTTGATGATGACGCCGGGGCCGGGGTCGCGGCCTTCGCGGTAGTCGTTGCCCGCGAGCATGCGGATGCCGAACGTCTCGGCGAAGTCGTTGTGGACGAGCATCCGGGGGAACTGCACCGTCTCGGTATGGCCCTCCGGCTGGTACGTGTTGGTCTGATATTTCGAGCCGAGCACGTCCTCGGCGATCGTCACCGCTTCGATGCCCGGCTCGTCGAGCAGCGCGCCTTTGATGGCGTCGTACTGCTGCGCGGCGGGCGTCCGGAGGATCGGCACCATCACGACCTCTTCGGCGTCGAAGCCGAGCCGGGCGCTGCGGAGGTAGTCGAGCTGGTCGAGCGCGATGAACGTCCCGGCGATGAGGGCGATCGAGATCCCGAACTGTGCCGTGACGAGCCCACGCCGCAGCAGGTCGGAAGCGCCGCCGCCCGTGCCCGTCTGCCCCGACGCCTTCAGCACGCGCGCCGGCTCGTAGCGCGAGAGCACGAACGCCGGATAGAGCCCCGCCAGCACGCCGACGGCGAGCGCGACGACGAAGAGCGACGGCAGCAGCCACGGCAGCACGAACGGGTTCAGCGTCAGCGACTTACCGGCCATGTCGTTGAGCACGGGTAAAAGCAGCAACGCGAGCGGGATCGCGGCCGCGAGGGACACCAGGCTCAGCAAGACGGACTCGCTCAGAAACTGCCCGATGAGCTGCCCCCGGAACGCGCCGACGGCCTTCCGCAGCCCGACCTCTTTCGACCGGCGCAGCGACCGCGCCGTGGCGAGGTTCATGAAGTTGATGCACGCCACGAGCAGGACGAACAAGGCGATGACGGAGAAGACGTAGACGTAGAGGATGTCGCTGTTCGGCCTGATCTCGAAGTCCAGCCGCGAGCGGAGGTGGATGTCGGTGAGCGGCTGGAGGTAGAGGCTCGACTGCGCCTTGATCACGTCGGGCCAGCGCTCTTCGATGAAGGCGGGGAACTGCGCCTCCAGCGATTCGGGCGCGACGCCTTCGCGGAGCAGGACGTACGTCCACGCCGGGTTCCAGTACCAGTTGAAGTCGAGGATGCCCGCGTTCTGCGCGTAGACCGACGAGCGTAACGTGGACCACGAGCCGAGGAAGTCGAACGTGAAGTGCGAGTTCTCCGGCACTTCGGCGAGTACGCCGGTCACTTCGAGCGGGTGCTGTCCCTCGAACAGCAGCGTCTTCCCGATGGGATCGGCGTCACCGAAGTAGCGCTGCGCCGCGCTCTCGGTCAGCACGACGGTGTTCGGCCGGTCGAGCGCCGTCGCCCGGTCGCCGGCTTCAAGGGCGAAGTCGAACACGTCGAACACGGTCGAGTCGGCGAAGAAGAAGCCGGCCTCGTTGAACGAGCGAGCGGGGGCGCCGGGCGGCTCGTACGTGAGCGAGAGCGTCGGCGCCTGGAGGTTGAAGAACCGCACGGCCGACTCGACGAACTGCGGGTACGTCTCGGGGATCGCGGCGCCCACCGGGAGCGGGTTGCTCGCCGACTCCTCGGCGCCCTCGATGATCTCGACCATCCGGTAGATCCGGTCGGCCTTGGCGTGGTAGCGGTCGTAGCTGAGTTCGTCGAAGACGTAGAGCGCGATGAGCACGAAGCACGCGATCCCGACGGCGAGGCCGAACACGTTGATGGCCGCGTAGCCCTTCCAGCGGCTGAGGTTGCGGACGGCGACTTTGAGGTAGTTCTTCAGCATGGGCGGCGAGGCTGGGGCGAGCGGCGACGAATCGCCGCTAATTTTTTAGCATACCGCCGCTACGAGAGGTCGCCGCAGAAAGGTGCGCTTGCTGTTGCGAACCTGCTGTTTTCCTTAGCGAATGCTACTCGTAGCGGAGCGCGTCGACGGGGTCGAGCCGGGTGGCGCGCCACGACGACGGGGCGACGGGGAACGGTGAGGGAGAGGCGAGGTAGAAAGTCGCACCTTTTCTACCTCACCTTGATCTCGAAAGGCGCCCTCCGATGGCCCTCAGCATCAAACACCCCGAGGCCGACCGCCTCGCGCGCGAGTTGGCCCGCACGACCGGCGAGAGCCTGACGGAGGCCGTCCTGAAGGCGATCCGCGAGCGCCTCATCCGCGAGACCGGGTGGACGCCGGAGGGAGCGCGGGCCGAGATCGCTCGTATTCAGGCCGAGCTCGCGCAGGCCCCCATCCTCAACGACCGGACGCCCGACGAGATCATCGGGTACGACGAGCACGGGCTCCCGACCTGATGGTAATCGACACGTCGGCCCTCGTCGCCATCTTGCAAACCGGGCCGGAGGCTGACGCGCTCTCCGAAGCGATCCTCGCGGCCTCGTCTCCCCGCATGTCGGCGGCGAGCCTCGTCGAGGCGGGGATCGTGATGCAGGGGCGGCACGGAGACGTTGGCAGTCGTGACCTCGACGTGCTCCTCTCGCAGACCCGCGTCGAGGTCGTCCCGCTGACGGCGGCGCACGCCGGCCTCGCCCGCGAGGCCTTCCGCCGCTTCGGCGAAGGGCGGCACCCGGCCGGGCTCAACTACGGCGACTGCTTCGCCTACGCCCTCGCCGCCGCGCTCGCCGAGCCCCTGCTCTTCGTCGGGTCCGACTTCGACCAGACCGACGTGGCGGTGGCGCCGTACTGAGGAGGCACCGTCCATCACTCGTAACGGAGCGATTTGACGGGGTCGGCGTTGGCAGCGCGGACGGCGTGGACGCTCACCGTCGCCAGCGCCGTCACGAGCGCGAGGCCGCCCGCGAGGAGGAACACGCCCGGCCCGAGGTCGACGCGGTAGGCGAAGCCGTCGAGCCAGCGGCCGAGGGCGAGGTAGGCCACGGGCGCCGCCACGACGAAGGCGACGAGCACGAGCGCGACGAACTCCCGCGACAGGAGCGCCACGAGGCTCGCCACCGACGCGCCGAGCACCTTCCGCACGCCGATCTCCTTCGTCCGACGCTGGGCGGTGTAAGCCGCGAGCCCGAACAACCCGAGGCACGCCAGCACCACGGCGATGCCGGCAAACGCGCCCAGCACGCCGCCCAGCCGTCGCTCTGCTTCGTAGAGCCCGGCCACGGCCTCGTCCAGAAACTCGACCTCGGGCGGCGCTTCGGTCCCCAGGTCGAGAAGCGCGGCGCGGACGGCCTCGACGCCCGATGCCAGCGCGCCCGGCCGCAGCCGCACCAGCAGGCGGCCGTAGGTCAGCGGCCGGTCGCCCCACGGCTCGGCGATGCCGACCATCACCGGCCCGATGGGCTCGCGGAACGAGTCGACGTGCTGGTCCGCGACGACGCCGACGACGGTCCGCTCCCGGCCGTTGAAGAGGAACCGCTCCCCGGTAGCCTCCGCCGCCGTCCAGCCGAGCTCGTGGACGGCCGTCTCGTTGAGAACGATGGCGCCCTTCGCGTCGCGCTCGTCGAGCAGTCGGCCCGCCAGCAAACGCGCGCCGAGCACACGGAGGTAGCCCGGCTCGCCGTCCATATTGTTGAACGTGACGACGGGGCCGCCTTCGCCGCCGACCGGCGCGGCGATGAGGCCGCCAGTGCGCGTCGGGTACTCGCGCGTCCCCGCCACGTCTTCTACGTCTGGGAGCGCCTGAAGCGCCTGCACGGCCGCCTCCCACCGCCCGCTCAGCCGCGCCCCGCCGAGATCGACGGCGACGAGCCCGCTCGCATCGTAGCCGGGGTCCGAGGTCTGGGCGAACTCGAGCTGCTGGAGCACCACGCCCGTCCCCCCGAGCAGACCGATCGCGATGACGAGTTGCACGACGATGAGCGTCTGTCGCAGGCGTGCCGTTGACGGCCGCCCCCGCCCGGACGATCCGCTGAGGGCCGTCACCGGCCGCTGCCGGGCGAGCACGAGCGCCGGGTACAGGCCCGCGACGAGCCCCGTCGTGACGGCGAGGCCGAGCGCGGCGAGCACGAACGGCACGTCGAGGTCGCCCGGCGCGAGGTCGGCCCCGAAGAGCGTGTTAAACGGCGCTCGCAGCGCGGCGGCGAGCGCGACGGCCGCCCCGCCCGCGATGAGGGCGAGGAGCACGGACTCGGTCAGGAACTGCGCGGCCAGCCCCCCCCGCCCCGCACCGAGCGTCTTCCTGACGCCCACCTCGCGCGCGCGCCGTGCCGTCTGTGCGGTGGCGAGGTTGACGTAGTTGATGACGCCGAGGAGCAGGACGAAGAGGGCGACGGCGCCGAAGAGCCGCAGGAACCCGGCGCTCCCGCGGAACCCCTTCGCCGGCGAGAGCGCGCTGAGGTGGAGGTCGGCGACGGGCACCGCGCCGAAGGCGGGCGGCGTCTCGGCCTCGGCGTAATGCTCGGTGGCGACCGCTTCGAACACCGGGTCGAGGTCGGCGTCGGTGCGGCCGGGCGCGAGGCGGAGATAGGTGTACGGACCCGTAGACCGCCACAGGTCCATCCGCGAGTCCTCGGGCGGGAGCGAGGCGTAGGTGACGAACCCATCGTCCCCGAAGCCGATCTCGGTGCGCGCGGGGAAGTCAGCGAGGATGCCGGTCACGGCGACGTCGAGCGTGTCGCGCCAGCGCTCCAGCCGGACCGTCTGCCCGAGCGCCTCGCCGTCGCCGAAGAGGGCGCGGGCGGCGCTCTCCTGGAGGACGACGCCTGGCTCGCGGAAGACGCGCTCGAGGTCGCCGCGGAGCAAGCGGTAGCCGAAGAGGTCGAGGAAGCCGTCCGACGCCGCCGTGACGCGGAGGTCGAAGTAGTCGGACCGGCCGGGCAGGCGGACCTCCATCACGCCCGCGCCCCCTATCACGACGGCGCGCTCGACGGCCGCATAGCCTTCGAGCGCTTCGGCGAGCGGCTCCGGCGTGTGCAGCGAAGGCTCGGCGGCGATGCTCCAGTTCATGTTCGCCCACACCGCGCGGAGGCGGTCCGGGTGCGGGTGAAAGTCGTCTACGGCGTGTTCGGCGCGGACGAAGAGGCCGACGAGGAGGCAGCACGCAAGCGAGACGGCGAGGCCGATGCCGTTGAGCAGGGTGTAGACGCGGTCGCGGCGGAGCGCGCGGAAGGCGACGACGAAGTAGTTCTTCAGCATGGCCGTTGAGGTCGGGGCGCAGCGTGCTGCGCTCTCATTCGTAGCGCAGTGATTCGACGGGGTCGGCCAAGGCGGCGCGCCACGCGAGCGCGGCGACCGTGACGACTGCGGTGACGAGGGCCAGCCCGCCCGCTAAGAGGAACACGCCGGGGCCGAGGTCGACGCGGTAGGCAAAGTCGTCGAGCCAGCGCTGCATGGCGGCGTAGGCCAACGGTGCGCCGAGGGCGAAGGCGACGAGCACGAGCACGACGAAGTCCTTCGACAGCATCGTCACGACGTTCGTCACGCTCGCGCCGAGCACTTTTCGCACGCCGATCTCTTTCGTCCGCTGCTGCGCCGTGAACGCCGCCAGCCCGAGCAGCCCGAGGCAGCCGATCAGCACGGCGAGGCCGGAGAACACGCCGAGCAGCGTGGATAGGCGCTCCTCGGCCCGGTACTGCTCGGCGAGGTTGTCGGCGAGGAAGGAGTAGGTGAGGGAAAGGTCGGAGAACGCATCCCACTGCGCCTCGATTGCCGCGAGGGTTTCGGGCACATCGCCGGGGGCCAGGCGGATCGCCACGTAGCGCTGCGAGCGGAGCGGGGGGAACAGCGCGAGCGGATAGACCTCGCTGTGGAGCGAGCGGTAGTGGAAGTCGGTCGTGACGCCGACGACGGTGTAGCGATAGTCGCCCTCGCCTCGCCAGATCTGTTTCCCGACAGCCTCCTCCGGCGTCCAGCCGAAGTCGCGCGCGGCGGCCTCGTTGAGCAGCAACGCTGCGGAGTCCGTGGCGAACGACCGCGAGAACCCGCGTCCGGCCTTCAACTCGATGTCGAGGGCGTCGGTGTAGTCGAATCCGACGAACGAGTAGTCGAGGTTGTGAGCCTCGGCGTCGGGCTTGACCGGTTGCCACATCGAGTTGATGAAGAAGGTGCCGGGCATCGAGAAGCCGGAAGTCACGTCGTCGACGCCAGCAAGTCCCGCAACCTCCTGTTCGAACGCCTCACGTCCGTCGCCGAGGTAATCTGCGCGCTCCACCAAGAGCACGTGCTCCTGGTCGAAGCCGAGCCCCTGGCTCTGCATGAACTGGAGCTGGCTGAAGACGATGGCGGTGCCCGCGAGGAGCGCAATCGAGAGTGCGAACTGGAACACCACGAGGCCGCGCCGCAGCCGCTGGCTGCCCCGCGCACCGGAGCCGACGCCCTTGAGTACGAGCGCCGGCCGGTAGCCGCTCAGCACGAGCGCCGGGTACGCGCCCGCGAGCAGCCCCGTCGCCAGCGCCGCCCCAACGACGAGTAGCACGCCGGGGCCGCCGAGCACGCCCAAACTTAGCTCCTTGCCCGCGAGGTCGTTGAGGAACGGGAGCGCCGCACCGGCCAGCCCGACGGCGAGTGCGAGCGCCACTGCGCTGATCGCTACGGACTCGCCCAGAAATTGCGCTGCGAGCTGCCACCGCCGCGCCCCCAGCGTCTTCCGCACGCCGACCTCGCGGGCGCGCTCGGCCGACTGCGCCGTGGCGAGGTTGACGAAGTTGACGCAGGCGAGCGCAAGGATGAACAGGGCGAAGGCGGCGAAGAGATAGACGTAGAGCACGTTCCCGCTCGACTCGATCTCGACCGGGACGCCCTGCCCGAGGTGGATCCCTGTGATCGGCTGGAGGTGCGGAATGAACGCGTCGCCGTCGCCGATGAAAGCGGCGTCGTTCTCGTTCGCGGGCCCGGTGTGTGCGCGCACGACCTCGGCGATCCGGGCGCGGGCTGCCTCCGCCGAGTGCCCCTCGCGCAGCAGCACGTACGTCGCGAAGTTGTTGAGGCCCCAGCCCGATGGCGGTGCTTCGAACCCGGCGACGAAGTCGAACGTCAGGTGCGAGTTGGCCGGCGCGTCGGCGGCCACGCCCGTTACCTCCACCTCGTTGCCGCCGACGCGCAGCGTCTGTCCGACCGGGTCTTCACCGGCGAAATATTTCGCCGCCGTCGCTTCAGTGATGACGACGGAGCCGGGCCGGTCGAGCCGGGCCTCGCCGCGCAGGATGGGGAAGGAGAACACGTCGAAGAACCCGGCGTCGGCACGGAGGAAGTTCGACTCGACGAACGCCTCGCCGCCGCGCTCCACGACCGGGGCGGACTGGGACACGCGCACCGCCGTTTCGACGGCCGTCACCTCGTGCTGCAAGGTGGGGGCCAGCGCCGAGGGTGTCGTCGCGATCGTCGCCTGGAGGTCGGGGATGTCGAACTCGCGGAGCACACGGACCGTCCGGTCGGCGTGCTCGTGGAAGCCGTCGTAGCTCACCTCGTCCTGTACCCACAGGCCGATGAGGAGGCACGCCGCCATCCCCACGGCGAGTCCGAAGACGTTGATTGCCGTCGAGCCGGGGCGGCGGCGGAGGCTGCGGAGGGCGGTGACGGCGTAGGGCTTGAGCATAGCAGGACCTCGGTCCCGATCAGAAAAGGCTAAGCGAAAGGAAAAGTGAGCGGACTCAAGCTTGGTTCGGCGTAGGACCCTTGGCGGCCGGTTCGAGGTGGCCTTCCACGAGGTACTCCTTCTCCATGAAGTGCTCGCTCACGACCTGCCCGTCGAAGAGGTTCACGATGCGGTGGGCGAACTCGGCGTCGGCTGGGGAGTGCGTCACCATCACGATCGTCGCGCCGGCGTCGTTGAGCTCGGAGAGCA
>CAYTJT010000006.1:0-31066 GCA_964438105.1 uncultured Rhodothermales bacterium
GGCGACGGAGACGAGCGACTGGCGCGAGGGCCGCGGCGACGTGGACCACTCCGTGGTCTTCGGCCCGAGGGCGCAGGAGAAGGTCCGCGCCTTCCGAGTCGCCACCGAGCTGGCGGTCGGCATGAGCATGAACTGAGGTGAGATGCGGGGAGAGCGCTTCGGCTGGATTCGTGGCCGAAGCGCCCTCCCCTCTCCATTCAACCACGCGGCTCATGAAAGCGACCCCGAAGAACCTCCTCGTCCTGACCCGCCTCGAAGAGCGGATGCAGGAAGGCAGCGAGCGCGACCGCATCGGCGGCCACCCCGCCCTCACGGCCTACGACCTCTGGCCGGGCGAGCGCTACCACGCCGAGCGCCTCGTTCGCCTCGGCTTCCTGAAGAAGACCCGGACGTGCACGCCGTGGTACGGCCGCCAGCCCGTCACGCTCTACTACGCGGATGGCGACTGCGAGCCGAACTCGTTCCCGTACCAGGGGATGCAGAACCGCCGGATGCAGGAGAAGCTGGCGAGCGGTGCGGCCGTGGACCTCTCTGACTGCCAGCGCTCCGCGCACGGTGACTACCTCCTCGGGGAGGTGGACGTCGAAGACCTCGCCGCCGCGGCGACGGACCACGAAGTGGTGTTGCTTGCCGCGCGCGACACGCTCTTCGTCGAGGGGAAGGACTACTGCAACGCGGCCACCGAGGCGTGGATCTGGTCCATCGGCGTCCACCGCGAGACGGGGCGGGTGTGGGCCTTGCAGCGGGGGAGCAAGTACCGCAACCCCGCCTTCGTCTGCATCTGGCTTCGGTGATGGGAGGAAGAATCGTCATGCAGCAAGACCTCTTTACATCCGGCGTGGCCGAGGCGACGACGGCACGCAGAACGAGGCGCACGGTGAGTCCCCGGCCAACGTCGCCGGCGACGTACCGGCGGGCGCTCTTCTCCGGCGTTCCGCTCTACACGACGCGGCTCGTGCGCGAGCGCGTGTTCACCTTTCCCGAGCGCGAGCAGGTGAGTTCACCGGCCGCCGCGGCGGCCGTGCTCCAGGACTACTTCGCCGACCGCGACCGCGAGGAGTTCGTGGTCTGCCTGCTCGACACGGTTATGAGGGATTGACAGGGGCGTGGCGCGGGACTACCATCGAGCCGTGCCCTCCTCCCCCCCCGATCATGGCCGACTTCTTCTTCGTCCAGCGGACCCCCACGGCGACCGCCCGGCTCGACTTTCTCCGGGCCGTCGGGCGCGCCCCGCTCACGCTCGACGCCTACGGCCGAGCCCTCGACGGCTTCCTCGCCTTCTGCGACCGACACGGCTATGACTCCGAGCAGGTCCCGCTCGCCGTCGTGGTCGAATATCTGCAGGCCATGCGCGAGCGCGGGCTCTCCGGCGCCACGCTCCGCCAGGCCCTCTGCGTCGTCCGCCTCTGGTCCGAGCACCTTGTCGTGAGCGGCGTCCGCGCCGAGAACCCCGTGCCCGAGGGGGGCTCCCGCGCACGCGGCGGGCTCCACACCGCCCCGCATCTCGGAGCCACACGAAGCGCGGCCACACGTGGCGGGGCGCGGCCTAGCCGTGCCGGGCTGCTCCCGAGGTCGGACCGCTACCCCTGGATCCCGACCGACGACGAGTGGCTCCGCTTCCTCCGGGCGGCCTCCACACGCGGCGTCCGCGACCGGCTCATGCTCGCGCTCGCCTATGGCGGCGCGCTCCGCCGTCAGGAGGTCGTCGGGCTCGCCGTGGCCGACCTCGACCCGGCCCACCGGCTCGTCACCGTCCGCCCCGAGGTCGCCAAACGCGGGCGGAGCCGCGTCGTCGCCTATCCCCGCGAGGCGACCCCGCTCTTGGTCGCCTACCTCGACCGCCGACGGGCGCTCTCGGCCGACCCCGGGGCGCTCTTCCTCTCCGAGTCCAACCGCAACCGGGGCCGGCCGCTCTCGAAGTGGACCTGGAACGACGTCGTGGGCCAGATCGCTGAGAGGGCCGGTCTCTCCCAGTTCACCCCGCACACGCTCCGCCACCTCCGCCTGACCCACCTCGCCGTCAAGGGGCTCGGGCTCCACGAGATCGCGGCCTACGCCGGCCACCGGAGCCTCGACTCGACGATGGCCTACGTCCACCTCAGCGGGCGCCACATCGACGAGCGCGTTACGGCGACGCTGCTCGAGGTCGAGGCGGCCGCGTGCGACCTGCTCGTCGGGGGCACGCCATGAGCACGACCGCGCCACGGCCGCCGGTCTTCGACCGCTCGCCCTACGACGCCCGCCCGACGCTCTCCGACGCCGAGCGGGCCGACCTCGCCCGCGTGGCCTCCTGCCGCCTCTTCCGGCAGACGACGGAGCGCGAGCGGCTCGCGTGGCGGATCTACGTCCCCGTCCGCGAGGCGCTCGCCCACGGCGGGGCCTCGGCCCGCGAGACGACGATCGCCTGGGGCGCCTTCGCCGAGCACGTGCTCCGCCTCGACCGGGCGTACTTCGGGTGGAGTGCGGCCGACTGGGAGGCCTTCGTCGGCCCGGGCGGCCCCTGCGAGCGCCGGAAGCTCTCGCGGGCCTGCGCGCTCTCGGTCGGCTACCTCGCGTGCGACTTCCGTGGCTTCGCGGCCTTCGACCGCGCGACGGCCTACACGACGCCGCTGGCCGAGCGCGTCTTCGGCGCGGACGCCGTGGCCGCGGCCGACGCCCGCGTCGGGGCGCTCCTGGAGGGGGCCGGGTACCCGCGCGGGAAGCCGGTCTACCTCCGCCGCGCGGTCTCGCTGCTGCTGCTCGCGGCGGGCTCGCCCGACATCGAGGGCGTCGCGGTCGAGCACGTCGACGCGGCTTACGCCGAGGGGAATCTCTCCGAGGCCGCGCGCCGTGCCGTCTACCGAGTCTCTCGCGCGCTCGAGCTCGCGGGCATCACGGGCCGTCCGGCGCGCGTGCCGAGCCGGTCGCGCCCGATCGCGCGTGTCGGCGTTGCGCCGGACTGGGCCGAGTGGTGCGACCGGTGGCGGGCGGCGTCGCCCCGCGCGGCGAAGGGCCGGGACAACCTCTACGGCACCGTGATGCGGGTCGGGCTGTGGTTGGCCGAGCGCCACCCGGAGGTCCGCTCGCCGGCGGACTGGACGGCGGCGACGTGCCTCGACTTCGTGGCGATGGCCGCCGAGGCCCGCGTGGGCCAGTACGTCTTCGCTCAGGTCGCCGGCGATGCCGGCCGAGCCGCCGCCGCGCGCGGGAAGCCGATGACGGCCAAGGCGCGGTCCGCGCTCCTCTACGCCGTGCGGTCGTTCTTCGCGGACCTCCAGCGGTGGGGGTGGGTCGAGCCCCGCTTCGCGCCCCACGTCGCGTTCGGGCTCCCGGCGTCCATCCGGCGGCTGCTCGGGCCGTCGCCGCGCGACGTCGACGAGGTGACGTGGCTCAAGCTCGTCTGGGCGAGCCTGAACCTCGCTCCCGAGGACCTCCCCGCGAGCGGGGCAGCGGGTGGCGCGGTCTACCCCTTCGAACTCGTCCGGGCCGCCGCCGTGCTGTGGACGCACGCCGGGCTCCGCGCGAACGAGATCACGCGGCTCCGGTGCGGCTGCGTCCGGGCGCAGGTGGGCGAGATCACGGACGGCGAGACCGGCCGCCGCTTCCCCGAAGGCTCCGTGTGCCTCGTCGAGGTCCCCTACAGCAAGACCTCGGCGCCGTTCTCGAAGCCGGTCGCGGGCGTCGTCGCCGCGGCCGTCGAGGCGTGGGAGGCCGTCCGGCCGGAGCAGCCGCGGCGGCTGGATCCGAAGACGGGCCACCTCGTCGACTACCTCCTCTCGTACAAGGGCCGACAGGTCTCGAGGGCCTACCTCAACCGCTCGCTCATCCCCATGCTGTGCCGGAAGGCGGGCGTGCCGACTGAGGACTCGCGCGGGCGGATCACGAGCCACCGGGGCCGGAGCTCGGCCGTGACCATGCTGGCCAACGCCCGGCAGGGGATGTCGCTCGTCGAGCTCATGGCGTGGTGCGGGCATCGGAGCCCGGCCAGCACGATGCACTACCTCCGGGTCCGCCCGGCGCGGCTCGCCGAGGCGTACGCGAAGGCCGACGAGGCGGCCTACCTCGTCGGCGTGCTCGTCGATGCCGAGGCGGTTCGTGACGGGTCGGCGGCCGGGGGGGCGCCGTGGAAGTACTACGACCTGGGCTCGAGCTACTGCACGCACGCCTTTTGGAGCACGTGCGCGCACCGGCTGGCCTGCGCCGGGTGCGCCTTCAACGTGCCGAAGGCGTCGTCGCGGGGGCAGGCGCTGGAGGCGAAGGCGTCGCTGGAGCGCTACCTCGAGCGGGTGCCGCTGACGGCGGACGAGCGGTCGGCGGTGGAGGGCGACGTGTCGAAGCTCGACGAGCTGCTCGCGAAGCTGGCCGGGGTCGCAGCGCCGGACGGGGCGACGGTCGGCTCCGCACCGCACGGCGACGGGTCAGGGGAGGAGCGTCCCGAGGTCACGCCTCTGATCCCGCTCCCGGTGCTCCCAACGACGCCCGGAACCGATCCCACATAAACACGGCCAGCACGCTCACGGGGCTGCATGTAGCCTCCGTCGGCGGGCTGGCGGCCTCCATCGTCGAGCCCCGGCAGGTGTTCAAAGCGGCCGTCCTCGCAAATGCCGCCTCCCTCCTTCTCGCCCACAACCACCCGAGCGGCAACCCCGAGCCGAGCCGGGAGGACGTCGAGATCACCAAGCGGCTCGTCGAGACGGGGCGGCTCATGGGGATCCCCGTCCACGACCACCTCATCGTCACCGGCGACGGCTACACCAGCCTCGCCGAACGAGGGCTGATGGGGTAGGCGCTGAGCCGTGTCGAGGCCACGGCGTTTCGGCTAAGCTTGTTGAGCAAGCAATGATCTCGCTAAGCGAGAAGGTCGAACGGGACCGCGCTCGACTCTACGCTCATGCGACGGCCTCCAGGTACGGGCGGATGACGGTCGAGACACGGCAGACCTTCGCCGCCTGCCAGAGCATGTCGGCGTCGAAGCCATCGCTCCAGCGGTAGTCGCGGAGCGCTTCAATGGCGACGTCGAGACCGACCCGGCTCCGGTACTTGAAGCAGTCGGCGACGGTCTTCGCCGCGCCGTATACCCGGACCTCGATGCCCTCCACCTCGTGCGTCTCGACACCGAAGGTGAAGGCGTCCCCCGACGTGTACACGATGCGGAGTGGGACCGCATCGGACTCGGGCCGCCGTGCCTTGTTCTCGATGGCGAGCCACACGTCGAACGGGTCCTGCGTCGTAAGGTCGTGGAACCGGAGCGCCGAGAGGAGGCAGACGACGCCGTGAGGGACCCGGCAAGCGGCCTCGGCGAGCGTGTGATGCGCCGTCACGTCAGCACCCACGAGGACGTAGAGGCCACGCCCAACGCGGTCGAAGACGCCGCGCTGGTGGAGCCGGGCCAGCGTCTGGCGGGAGATGCCGAGCGGGGCGAGGTCTTTCGGGCGGAGGACGCCGCGTGCACGGGCGAGCTCGAGGAGGCGATCAGCGTGGTTCACGATTCGTCGGTACTTATGTCTAGCTACCGACGTATTGTAACACCTTCAGGACGTCTGGTTTCTCGGTTGTTCGATCAATCGGGTAGGTCGGCACTACACTTCGCTATGCAGACCGAGACGGCGAAACGGGATGCTCGGGCAGGAACCTGTGCGTTCCGCTGGTCCACCCATAGAACGGTGTGGGTGCCACGCCGGATGCCGGTGCGGCAGCAACCACAAGCCCGTCCAGCGTAGAGCGGAACGTTGCCCGAAGCGGCTTGGGCCATTCGTCGAGCTGGTTCCTTGCCCACTTCAGGAAGGCATCTACCTGATCCGGTGGTAGGAGCGAGAGGAAAAAGGCCATCTGCCGCCACGCATAGGCCGCGTTCTTCACTGATCGGAGCTGCCCCCAGCGCGGCCCTCGGAGCCCCTGGACCTCGTCGCAGACCCACGTGAAGCAGCGCCGCGCCAGTTCGTCCAACTCGTTACCCAACGTCTCGGCCAGCCCGAGCGCATCGAAGAGCACGGCGAGGTTGTGTGTCGTGAGCACCTGCTCCTGCTCAATGATGGCCCCGTTCTCCGCTACCGGACGCCACCGATGCTTGGACTCCTCGCGTAGTCCCGCCCGCTCGCGGCACAGCCGGTCGAAGGTGGGCGAGGTGGGCGGCCCGTATTTCGAAGGGTGTACGTCGTCAATGGCGCGGACGCGGGCGTAGTCGATCCCGTAGTACCGCTCGTAGAGCGTCCCTTTGAGGAGGTCGGCAGCAACCTGCGCTGCACGGAGGTACTTCACCGTGAACGTCCCCATGAAGATGTCAGCCGCGACCTCGTCCACGATGGGAACCTCCAGCCCCGCCGCGCCGGTGAGGGCGCGGACCTCCTGCAGGAGCTTGTTCGGGAGGACCTGGTGGGGGAACGACGTGAGGGCGAGCGTGACGACGCGCCGGAGGAGGTCGAGCGCAGCCTCTTTCGTCTCCGCTCCCTCCTCCCGAAGCGGTTCGAGCGCCTGCATCCACGGCAGCTCGTCCAGCTTCACCTGATGCTGGAGGTTGAAGAGCAGGACCGAGCGGCGACGGCGGAACGCACCGTAGACGGCCTCGTCGAGACAGCGGAGGGCCGGATCGGCGAACCCAGCCGAGCGAACACGGGCAGCGAGGCGCGGCACAACCCGGGCGAGCGTCTCGCCGGACGAGATCGTCCCCCACTGGACGTGCTGCTCGGGGGTAGCGTCTGTGGCCCGGCGCAGGATATCTTCGAACTGCGCCCGGTACGGTTCGGCAAACGTCTCTCCGACGGGGAGGCCGAACCGCTCGGCCTCGCCTGCCGTCACGGGCGCAAGCACGGCGTCGGTGTCGCCGGGGTCGAGTCCGTTGCCGGGTGGGTGCCCCTCGAATCGGGTCGCGAGGGCAAGCGCCCAATCTTGCTTCGTAGGCAGCGCAGCTACGCGGGCCTGCTCGGCGCGTAACCGTGCGAGGTGCTCGGAACCCGGCAGCCCCCGCCTGGCATCGACCCACGCGAGCGTGGCGCGGACGATCCCTACATCTCGGCCCGTCAGTCGGGCGGGGTCGTCGGCCGCGGCAGCGAGGACGGTCCGCAGCCGGGCGAGGTTGCTCGTCGGACGCTCCGGTTTCCCGCACCGCGTGTGCTCGGCGCGGAGCCGCTCGTACTCGGTGAGCAGGGCGCGGGCGCGCCCGGTCCACCCGTCGGGGTAGACCTGGCACGGCCAGCCACCTTCGACGACGGAGGTCCCGTCGGCCTCTTGCGAGACGAGCCGCGGGAGGTCGTCGGCGACGGTCTCTGCGAAGAGCGCCACGAGGCGGTCCGCGAACGGCAGCCACACCGTGAGCGCTTCGGTCTGCGTAAGGATCTCCTCGGGTGTGCGCGTCGCCTCCAGCGTCCGCACGACGTCTCCCACGTCGAGGAGGCGGACGCGCTCGTCGTCCGGAGGCGGCTCAGGAGACGGGACGGGATAGAACCGGAGCGAGGCGAAGTGCGGCCCGATCTCGTCGAGGACACGACGGGCGTCGTCGGCCCTCCCGTTCTGGGCGAGCCACGCCACGGCGAGGAGCGCGCCCTCTTCGGGAACGCGCACGCGGTAGCGGCCGGTCTGGAGCATCTCCGTGAGCTCGCCCAGCCCTTGCTCGGTGAGGTAGTAGGCGTTGAGCGCGGCGCGGCCTTTCTTCTGCTGATCCTCGGGCAGTGTGCCGAGGAGGTCTTCCTCATGGGGCTGGAGCGGCCCGCCCGCCAGGAGGTCTCCCGTGGCAAAGCCGCCCTGAACGATCCGGGGCGTCGCCCACGCAGGCGTACCCTTGACCGGGGTGCGCGAGCCGACGCGGAGCGCGCCCGAGAGCATTCCGCCGAAGACGCGGAGCCAGTCGCTCACGCGCCGCTCGGCCCTTTCGCGGGTAGGAGCGTCGGGATGGTCCTGGCTCGTTGCCAGCGCGCGGGCGAGCTGGCCGAGGGCGTAGCCGGGGTTGGCGCTGGAGCCGGTAGCGTCGGGCTCGTCGGCGCGGTGTTCTGAGCGGGGGTCTTCCACGTTGGGGTCCGTTTGAGTTGACGAGTTCAGAGTCTCGGGTCTACGGGCTCGCTCTCCATCGCCAGCACGCCGAAGACGCACTCGTGCACGCGCCGCAGCGGTTCGCGCCGGACGAACCGCTCCAGCGCCTCGACGCCGAGGGCGAACTCGCGGAGTGCGAGCGACCGCTTCGCCTTCAGGCTCCTCTTCCTGAGCCGTTCGAGGTGCTCCGGTCGGGTGTACTCGGGGCCGTAGATGATGCGGAGGTACTTGCGGCCCCGGCACTTCACGGCGGGCTGCACGAGCCCCTTCCGCCCGTGTGCGACGAAGTCGAGTGGCTTCACCACCATCCCCTCTCCTCCTGCCTCTGTCATCGTCTCCCACCAGGCTATGGCATCCGCCACGGCTGCCTCGTCGGCGAGGTCCACGGCACGGTAGGCCGTCGGGTAGAGCACCGGGTCGTCCTGGCTCGTCAGCGCGCCGATGGTCTCCATGTGCCAGCGGTGATCGCGGTCCACATGCGCCGCGCCCTCGGTGGCGAGGAGGTGGAAAGGCGCGAGGCGGAGGTCTTCGACCGACTCGACCGCCCAGCAGTACGGGCGGTACGCCTCGGTGTACCGAGCGGTCAACGCTTCGCGCTCCTGCGTTGCTTCCAGCAGGTCGGTCACGTCCACACCGCTTTCGGCGGCGCGTTCGAGCGAGGCCACAGCAGCGGGCAGAGCCGCGCCAGCGGCAGCGCCCACGGCCGCGTACTGCTGACGCAGGAGCTCCTGCGCCTTCGCCGACCACGGCATGAGCTCGCAGTCGAGCAGCGCCCAATCCGTGTCGAACTGCTCCCACCATCCAGCCTGGTCCATCGCCGCACGCAGCCGACCGAGGAGCGCCTCTTCCAGTTCGCGGTCGTCGAAGAAGCGGCGACCCGTGCGGGTGGTTACGATCCCGGCCTCGCCGGTGTCCACGCCGAACCGCTGCTCGGCAGCCTCGGCGTCTCGGCAGACCACCACGACGGCCCGGCTCCCCATGTGCTTCTCCTCGCACACGGCGGTCTCGACGCCGCGCCTGCGGTAGAAGTCCAACGCCTCGGCGGGGTGCTCCAGGTAGCCGTCGCGCTCGCTCGTCTCCGAGGGCGACATCGTTGGCGGGAGGTACACGAGCCAGCGCGGGTCGGCAGCGAACCGGCTCATCGTCTCCAGCGCGGCGGCGGCCTGCTCCTCGCGGACGGTGACGGTCTTCCGAAGCCTCGTGGTGAGGATGCGCTTGCCGGAGACGTCTTCCAGGTGCAGCCCCTCGGCATCGAGGGCGAGCTGAGCCGCCACCCCGCCCTCGGCCGCACCATCGCCGGAGGACGCGCCGAGCGGGCGGACCGGCTCGGCGTAGGTCTCCTTGGCCGGGACGGAGACCAGTTCGCGCTCGGGCCACCGGAGCGCCGTGAGCTTCCCGCCGAAGACGCAGCCGGTGTCGACGTTGATCGTGTTGTTGACCCACTCGGCCTCGGGGACCGGCGTGTGGCCGTAGACGACGGCGGCGTCGCCCCGGTACTCGGTCGCCCAGTCGTGCCGGACGGGGAGGCCGAACTCGTCGGTTTCGCCCGAGGTGTCGCCGAAGAGGGCAAAGGCGCGGATGGCCCCGGAGCCGCGTCCCTGCATCTCCTCCTTCATCCCGGCGTGGGCCACGACGAGCCGCCCGCCGTCGAGGACGGCGTGGCTCACGAGCCTGTCGAGGAAGTCCGCAACCTCCGTTTCGGTCTGCTGGCGGACCTCGTCGGGCAGGGCCTCGAACTCCTCCAACGTCTTCGCCAGCCCGTGCGCCACGCGGACGTTCTTGCCACGCAGCTTCTTGACCAGCTTGACGTCGTGGTTGCCGGGGACGGCGAGGGCGTGCCCGGCCTCGACCATCGCCTTCACCGTCCGAACCACGTCGAGGCTGCGCGGCCCCCGGTCTACGAGGTCGCCGACAAAGACGGCCTTTCGACCCTCGGGGTGCGCATAGAGCGTGGCTGCGTGGGGTGGCGCGTCGGGGCTCACCGCCTGCGCCTCGTAGCCGAGCATCTCCAAAAGCTCGGCCAGCTCGTCCATGCACCCGTGCACGTCGCCGATCGCGTCGAACGGCCCGCGCTCGTCGCGTTTGTCCGGCCAGAGTTTCGTCCGCTCGATCGTGACGGCCTCGACCTCCTCGGGGGTCTTGAGCTCGTAGACGTAGCGGAAGCCCTCGCGCCGGAGGCCCTTCATCGAGCGCTTGAGGTCGCGCCGGTGGTTCCGGACGACGTGCGGGCCGAAGTTCCGGTCGGGGCGCTCGGCGTTGCGGTCCTGGCAGACGCGCTCGGAGAGGTTGAGGACGATGGCGACGGGGAGCGCGTGGTACTCGCGGGCGAGCGCCACCAGCGGCTTCCGCGCGAACGGCTGCACGTTCGTGGCGTCGATGACCGTGAGCCGCCCGCGCTTCAGGCGCTTGGCCGCGACGTAGCGGAGCGCGTCGAAGGCGTCCTGCGTGGCGTCCATGCTGTTCTCGTCGTCGTCCACCCAGCCGCGGAAGCGGTCGGACGACAAGACTTCCGTCTCGACGAAGTGGCGGGCGGCGAACGTGCTCTTCCCCGACCCGGAGGGGCCGATGAGCACGACGAGCGAGAACTCTGGAATCTTGATCGTCATCGTGAGAGCGTAGTCAGTCGGAGTTCAACGAGGAGGTCGGAGAGGTCGTCGCGCGCCGACGGCCCTTCCGGCAGCGCGCTCGCGTCGCGCGCGGCTTCGAGGCGGGCGACGAGGCGCTCGTAATGCCGCCGGTGGAACGCGACGTCCACGCCAGCGGCCCTCTCCCGCTCCGACCCCTCCACTTTCTGCGCGACGAGGTCGGGGACGAACGGGAGCCGGTAGCGCTCGTTCAGCCGGACGAGGTTGGCCTCGACCTCGCCCGTCTCCATGAGGTGGAGGCCCGTCAGGAGCACGCGGTAGAGGTAGAGGAGCGGCTTGACGCGCGGCGGGTCTTCTTTCTCGAACAGCCGCCACTGTGTCCGCGCGAAGCCGAGGTAGTGGTGGGCGTGGTGGCGCGTGAGGCAGTCTCCAGCGAGCGCTCGGAGCCGCTCGTGCTCGGGTGTCGAGAACACGACGAGCGGCGAGAGGAGCTGTTCGAGGACGTACCCGTTCCGCTTGAGCAGCAGCCGGAAGAACTTCTCGGCGTCATGCGTGACGAGATCGAAGTCGAGCCCGTCCTCCACCTTCGACACCTCGACGGTCTCATCGCCCCCATCCAGCCCCAGCACCCGGCGCGCGGGGAGGACGTGGACGCCGCGGAGGTCCACGTCGGAGTCGGGCGAGGGGAAGCCGTAGAGGTGCGCCCCGCTCACGGTCACGAAGACGAGCGGGTAGGGCTGCCGGGCGGCCTCTGCCTGGAGGCGGCGGAGCACGTCGGCACCGAGGACGTCGCGGGTGAGGTCCGTCGTCATCGGCCCTCCTCTACCATGCTCCGGCGGGCGCGGATGAGGAAGGCGTTCGCGCGGGCGTAGTCCGGCCGCTCGGGGAGCGTCGTCTGAGTATAGGCCCGGTCGAACCGCTCGTGGAGGGCGAGGCGCCAGCGGTCCACCTCGGCCCACTCCATCTCACCGCGACGGATGGCGAGGAGCCGATCCCGATGCTCGCCGACTTCGACGCGGAGGTGCCCCCGCTCCAGAACCTCAATGCCGGAGAGGAGGAGGCGGACGAGGTGCATGACGTGCTTCGGCTTCACCTCGCCGTGGTTCTCCCGGTGTCGGCGGAGCTTCTTGAACTGGCTCATCACATATCCGCTGTACGTCTGGTAGACGAGCTTCGAGAGAAAGGCGTCGCGCATCTCCAGAAGCTCTTCGCCGAGCGGCGCGGCGAACTCGACGCGGGGCGTGTAGAGGCACTCGAGGATGTTGGGGTTCGCCTTGAGCGCGAGCGTGACGAACTTCTGCAGCTCCCAGTAGACCTCCTCCCGTTCGGGGTTCTCGAGCTGCTCGGGCACGCCGACGAGCGACCAGTGCAGCGCGGCCGGGGGCAGGTAGACACCGCGGAGGTCCGTGTCGGAGCCGGGCTCGTCGAGGTCGTAGGCACGGGAGCCGATAACGACGCGGAGGACGACGTAGTCGTAGAGGTCGTGCTCGGCCATCGGGTCGAGCACGTCCTCCAGCCCTTCGCGGAGCGCCTGCCGCCGCACGGCGAAGTCGACTCGCTTGAGCGTGGCCTCGTCGCCATCGGGGAAGCGGACGCGGTAGCCGTGCTGGTGGTCGCGCGGCGCGCGCACGACGACGCCGACGGCACCGCGCGGGCGCTCAGCGCCGCCGCTTCGTGCGAGAGCGGTTCGGGTGACGACCTGCGTCCCCGTTGGGAGGATGACGTGGGGGGCGGTCACGGCTCACTCCTCACTGTCCTGCCAGGAGAAGACGGCCATCTGCGTGGGCGACCCCACCTCGTCGTCTACAGGACCAACAGGGCGGAATGCTGCTTCGTAGCCGTGTCGCTCGGCTATGCCTTCGGCCCATTCCTGGAACTCCGGCCTCGTCCACTCGAAGCGGTGATCGCCGTGGCGGAAGCGCCCGGCGGGGAGGCTCTCGAAGAGCGCGTTGTACTCGGCGTTCGGGGTCGTCACGACAACGGTGCTGGGGCGGGCGTCGGCGAAGACGGCTTGCTCGAACGCGGCCAGGCGTGGCGGGTCGAGGTGCTCGATGACCTCGACGACGGCTGCCGCGTCGAAGCCTGTGAGGCGGCGGTCGCGGTAGAGGAGCGAGCCGTGGAGGAGCTTGACGCGCTCGCGCAGCTTCGGCGCGGCGTCGTCCAGGTGGAGCCGGTCGTGCGCCCGCTCCAGCGCCCGGTGTGAGACGTCCACGCCGACGAGCTCGGTGAACTGCCTTTCCCGGATCAACTCACGCAGGAGACGCCCCTCGCCGCAGCCCAGGTCGAGCACGCGCCGTGCGCCGCTCTCCTTGAGCGCCGCTGTCACGGCCTGCATCCGCTGGTCGTTCAGCCGGATCGGCTTCTCGACGGCTTCCTCAGCCGCTTCCTGTTCCTCCTCGTCTGGGACCGGATCGTCGGCCGCGAGCCGGTCGAGCGCGGCACGGGCGAGCGGGCGGCGGTACTTGAGGTAACGCCGCGTGATCGTCTCGCGCTCGGGGTGGGCAGCGAGCCAGCCCTCCCCTTTCGCGAGCAGCTTCTCTACCTCATCGTCGCCCACCCAGTAGTGCTTCCCGGCGTCGAGGACGGGGACGAGCACGTAGAGGTGCGTGAGGAGGTCTTGCAGCCGCGTCGTGGCGCGGAGCGCGACGGAGAAGTACGGGCTCTCGCCCCAGGCAGGAAACGCTGGATCGAGCGGGTGGCCTTCGGCCTCGACCTCGTAGCCGAGCGGCTCGAACAGCTTCCGCAAAACGGCCTCGCCGCCCCGGCAGGGGAGCGCCGGGAGCCGCGCCTCCAGCGAGATCGCCGTCTCGACGAGTTCGGGCCGGTCCTTACACCGCCCGCCGAGCGCGGTGCCGTACACGCGCGAGATGGCCGTTGAGAGGAACGACGAGGCCGCGTAGGGCCGGTCGTTGACGTACTGGTCGAGCGTGACCCCGCGCCCGCGCACGAGCCCAATGGGATCCACTTCAAGCAGCAGCGCCGCCGTGCAACGTTCCTCCGTCGCCTCGGGGTAGTAGACGTGCGCCCGCCCGAAGGGGAGGTCGAAGGTCTGGTGCCGCGCGGGGTGCTTGTGGAGGAGGTAGCCGAGGTCGGTAGCGGGGGTATGGGTTGTAGTGATTTCGAGCAGCATCGGAAACAGTCAAAGCCCTAAAGGTACGCCGTCAGGTATGAGGTGCCTGACGCTGTGGTGCGTTCGCGTTCTCCCAATTGGAGCGCGGCAACGTCGGCGGTTCAGCGCTCCGCCTCGTTCGTGTAGAGCGCCTCGATGGGGACGTACACCGCCTCGCCTGCTTCGATTCGGGCTTCCACCTCGCCGCCGTCGAGCCCGCCCGCCGAGAACAGCACGGGCGTCACGTGCTGGGTACCGCCCGCTTCGGCCGCGACGAGTGCGCCCCGGCGCACCAGCCGGTCGAGGTCGCGCGTGCCAACCGTCCCCCACTTGCACTCGCCGACTAGCAGCCCGCCCTGCCCGTCGAGTGCGACGACGTCGACCTCCTCCGAGGAGTCGGCGCTCCACCAACTTCCCACCTGAACCGGCCGGAACGGGAGCGACGGGTGCGTTCCCCGCGCGACGAACTGGCGGCACGCCTCCTCAAACACGTGCGCGACGTGCTCCTCGTCCAGCCTCGGCGCGACGAGCCGCTCCCACAGCGCCTCCGGCTCGACGAGCGCCGCAAGGCCCCGGCCCTTTACGTCGGCCACGAAGCGGTGCCAGAAGGCGAGGTACGGGTCGGAGAGCCGGTAGAGCGTCCGCTTCGGGCTCGGGCGCGGGTACTCGGTCACCGGCGCGACGCGCTCGACGACCTCCATGTCGAGGAGCCATTCGAGCGGTCGCTGGAGCGCGCTCGTCTGCTTCCCCACCCGACTCGCGATCCGGCTCCACCGCCGCTCGCCGCTGGCAATCGCTTCGACGACGGAGTAGTGGACGGTGGCGTCCGAGAGGAAGGCGTCGAAGGCGTGGGCGGCCTCGTCGTGGAGGCGTCCCGAGGCGTCGAGGAGGTGACGGGCCGCGTTCTCGGCGAATGTCCGCTCCGGGTCCACGAGGGCGAGGTGGCCGGGCAGCCCGCCGAAGACGGCGTAGAGCCGGAGCTTGTCCTCCGGCGACCACTCCGGCACGAACCGGGCGGCATCGAAGTAGTCGAACGGGCGGACGTCGATGCGTCCAGTGCGCCGGCCGTAGAGCGGCTGGTCGGCCTGGGTGAGCCGCTTCATCGCGGTCACGTGGCTTCCGCTGAGGACGAGCGTCACGCGCGTGTCTCCGAGGCGGTGGTCCCACCACTCTTGAAGGATCGACGGGAGCGCCGGGGCGGAGTCTGCGAGGTAAGGAAATTCGTCGAGCACGAGGGCGAACGGTTCGCCCGCCGCTCGCTCAACGACGTAGTCCAAAAGGGCCTCCCAGTCAGGGAGCGCGGCACGGCGGAGCGCGGCGTCGCCGAAGCGCTCGCCGAGGGCACGCGAGAGGCCCTTGAGCTGCTCGCGCTCGGTTTTCTTCGTGGCCTGATAGTAGGCTCCGCCGGCGGCGCGGACGAACCGGGTGAGGAGGTAGCTCTTCCCCGCCCGTCGTCGCCCGACGACGAGAAGGAGGCCCGGCCCCGGCGAGCAGACGGCCTCGGCGAGGCGATCCCACTCACGGTCACGGTCGAGGAGATCAAGAGGCTTGTCGAGAGGGCGTATTTGTGGCATGGGGAAAGATACTCCCATTCGTGTTACTAACAAAAGTGTTATCAATACAATTCTCTTCCGACCATTGCCCATGCTGAGGCCCGGACGGAGTCATCGACGACCAAAAGCCGCAGCGCAGCGGCACGGATGGCAGGATCGCGTCAACGACCTGTTGGACGCCGAACACGACGCTCGGTATCGTGCATCGGAGTTCTGGATAAGCCAGATAAGCAAGCAATGACGTCGCTAAGCGAAAAGGGGAACGAGGAGTTTAGGCTAAGCGAGAATACGCCTGCCGATAGTCCGGCGGAAGCGGTCTCAGAGGGGACGGCGCGCGGTCGGAAGCGCGGCGGTCGGCCGAAGAAGCCGGAGTCAGAGCGGCGGCGGCACAAGTACCTCGTCAGCGCAAACGACGCCGAGCGGACGGCCATCGAGACGGCGGCCGAGGCGGCGGGTCTCGCGCCGTCGGCTTACCTCCGCGAGGCCGGCGTCGGCGGAGGCGGAGGCTCCGGCGGCCGGATCGAGCGCCGCACCGTCGAGCTGATGTACCACAAGCTCAGCCGCCTCGGAGTGCATCTCCAGACCCTCGCCCGTCGCATGGCCGACGAAGGCGAGGCGGAAACGGCGGACCGACTCGAAAAGCTCGTCGGTGAGATCGTCGAACTCAGGTCGAAGCTGTAGAGGATTGCGATGGTCGGAAAGGTCTCGACGGGAGGCAGCTTCGGCAAGCTGGCGGAGTATCTCACGAAGGACGAGGGGCGGGTGGCGTGGACCGAGCCGCGCTGGTTGATCGGGACGGACCCGCACGAGGTCGCCCGCGAGATGGGGGCGGCTGCGCTCGGGGCAGACTCGCGCCTGGAGAAGCCGGTCTACCACGTCTCGATCTCGTTCAGTGAGACGGACCGCCCGACGCGCGAGCAAATGTGCGCGGCGGGCGACCGCGTGCTGGCCGAGTTGGGGCTGTCGGAGCACCAAGCGCTCCTCGTCGCGCACGAGGACAAGGGCCACCCCCACCTCCACGTCATGGCGAACCGCGTCCACCCCGAGACAGGGAAAGCGGCCTCGGTCTCGTTCGACTACCGTCGGATCGAGTCGGTGCTCCGAGAGCTGGAGCGCGAGTGGGGGATGACGCGGGTGCCGGGCCACCACGCCCGCGACGCCGGCGACCCGGCCCCCGACCGCACGCGGGGTCTCTCAACGGGCGAAGTCCGCCGCGCCCGCCGCACGGGCGAGCTGCCCTTCCCCGAGCAGATCCGCGAGCGGATGGGCGACGACCTCTACCACACTTTGGGCAGTGCGAAGGGGTGGGGCGAGGTCCGCGAGGCGCTCGGTTGCCACGGTTATCGGCTGGAGCCGACCGAGCGCGGGATGGTCGTCACCGACGGCGAGCGCTACGCGAAGGCGTCGTCCGTGGACGAGCGGCTGAGCCGCCCGCGTCTCGAAGCCCGGTTCGGCCAGTCTCTCGACGGGAAGACCCTCGCCGAGAAGAAGCAGGACGGACCACCGCCGCCAGACGTAGAAAAGGCCGAGAGGCAAGAGGTCTACCGGCAGCTCTTCGGCACGCCGGCTCTCGCCCCGTCCAGAGCGGAGCGCGCCGGCAGCACTGAGCGCACGAACGGCTCCGGCCTCGCCCGCGCGATGCAGGTCCGTGCCGCGACGAAAGTGACGGTGCGTGCCATTGACGGTGAGGCCGACGAGCGTGAGGTGCCGACCCGTACCGTTGAGGCGGGCGTGATCGCAGCGGGCCAGCTCGCTCGGGGTTCCAGTTCTGCGACTCCGACGGAGCCTCTCCCCTCTCTCGACCCGGCCGTCCGTGCGCTCGCCAGCGAGGTGCGGCTCTACGAGCGCGTCGCCGGCGTCGAGCAGCGTCTCGGCCGCGCCGTGCAGGAGCACGCGGAACTGGAAGGACGATTGAGGTCCACGGGGCGGCAGAGTCAGGAGGTCACGCGGCTCTCCGACGCCTTCGACCGGACACTCGGCGAGGCCTACCGCGACCCCGCTTCCGCTCGCCGCTCGTTCGAGGCGCTGGCAGCGCGGGAAGGCCCCGAGGCGGCAGCGCGTGCGATGCGCCGGAGGCCGGAGCAGTTCGGGCCGGTCGTGGCCACCGAGCACACGAAGTGGATGGGGCTGGCGCGCGAGGTGAGCCGGGCCGAGGGCTACGAGGCAGCGCGCGGCGCGGCCAACGTCGGTGAGCAGTACGTCCACACGCGCATCGCTGCCGGGAGCACCGGGTATGAGGAGTTGCGTGCTGCGCTGGCGTTGAAAGGCCGGGAGGTTCAGGCGCTCCAGCGAGAGCTTGCACAGCTCACGAGCAGTCACGGCCGACCTGGCCAGATTCTGGAGCGGATCGGGCAGCGGGCGCAGGCGCTTACAACGGCGCAGACGAACCGCCTCGGCCGGGCGCTCTCACCGCCGCAGATGGCCGTCGTGTCGAAGGCGACGGGGCTCGTAGCGAAGGCAGCGCGTGGGGTCGAACGGTAAGGGAGGGCGACAGACCGACGCCAAAGCCCCACTCCATCAGTCGATCACCTCTCCCATCCACGCTCGCACTCGGACGGGGGCGTCCGGGAAGCGGAACTCGGCGATCTCCAGGATGCGGTCCAGGGCCAGCTTCGCGTACTCGATCCTCATGCGCCGTCGGCGTTGCCCTCGGCCTCGCTGCTCGCACCGATCCGGTCCGAGCCGACCCGGTCCGAGACGTACGCGAGGGCCTCTTGCTGCGGCACGGTCTCGCCTCGGCGGGCCTGCTCCCTCGCCGTCTGCACGTCTTCGAGCAGCTCGATCCGCTCCACCATACGCTCGAACTCGCCGACGTCGAGGACGACGACCGCGCTCCGCCCGTTGCGAGTGAGCACGAGTGGGCGCCGGCTCCTCTGAATCTCGTCGATGAGGGCAGAGGCCTGCTTCCGGAAGGCCGAGAGCGGCTGGATGTCGCGGGCGACGTTGAGGCGTTCCATAGAGGGTCCCGTCGGAGTGGGGTCGATAAAGGTGCTACATTCGACCCCACATCAGGTTTCTCTAGTATGGTCGTTCCCCCTATCGAGGAAGCAAGCCCTGGCGCACCCTATAGCGAACGTTCGGGCTACGCCCCGGCCAGTTCGGCGACCGCTCGGGCCGGATGTCCGTACCCGAGCACGCTGAGCGGGACCTCGGCCAGACGATCCTCCACCCGGTCGAGGTCGAACCGCTCGAACGATCCCGCCGTCTCGGCCTCCGCCCGAATCTGGTAAGCCAAGTCGGTCATCGTCCCGAGCACCCGGCGACTCGCCGTCTGCGCTCCCGCCTTGGCGACGTGGACCTCGGCGGTGGCGTCGGCACGTGCCTGGACCCACGGCTTCGGGAGGCCGAACCGCCGAAGCAGAAGAGGAAACCGCCGCTCGAAGACGGGCAGGGTCGTCCGAAGGGACCGTCCCGGAGCGACGACGCTCACGAGCGTGTCAGCATTCGTGAAGAGGACGAGCCAGCGCCCCGAGAACGGGAGGGAGACGGCGTTCGCGTACCACTCCCCGAGCGGCCCCACGTCTGGCGGAAGGTCGTCGCCGATGGGGATGGTTCCTCTCTTGAGCAGGCGACGTGTGGCTCGGATCAAGACCATGCGGGACTACCGGGTAGGTGAAGGGCTGCCTGGTCGTCGCCGTGCGATCCATCGGTGATACGCCTCCGACTCCAGAGGCCCCAGGTTGACCGTCCACTCGTGCCGACTCCGTTCGCTCCACTGCGCGAAGGCCGCGTCGGCGTGGTGCCCCGCCTCCTCCAGCGTCCACCCGTTGACGTCTGCGAGGTGCTGTAGGGCTTCGTCGTAGCGTCCGTTCACGCTCGCCAGCCCGAGGTGCTTGACCTGGTGGCACGCGGGACAGAGCGCGACGAGCCGATCCAGACGTTGCACGTGCTGCTCGTCGTCGTAGTCCCAGACCTCGTGGCACTCGACGGGGTGATGCTCGCCGCGGCCACCGCACACCTCACAGCGGTAGCGCGCTCGCCGGTAAACGGCGCGGCGCACGAGGTCCCACTCCTCCTCTGGCAGGTGGCTGCGGACGTTCGCGTACCAGCTTGTGGACGGGACGAGCTCTACGGTCAGGAGGGGTGATTGAAGGTCGGTATCGCTGTTATTGCAAACACTCATCTTTTCATCCCAAACCCCACCGCCTTGCCCAACCGACCCCTCTTCACCCTCTCCCCCTTCTCCAAACACATCATTGCGCGCGCCGGGTTGGAGAGTTGACTGGACCATGCAATAACGGAGGCCGTTGCTATGAAACCGCTCGCCGGAGGCGGCGCTGGCCGCCGGATCAGCCATCCGAGTTGGCCTCCACCACGGCGGCTCCGCGCTCCTCCAAAGCGTCGTAGCGGTACCCCTTCAGCGTGCTCCGCACCACGATCGACAGCTCTGCCTCTTCCTTCCCGGCTCCATCCTCCTGTTCGTACATCCGGTAGACGAACGGAAGCTCGTCGCGCAGCCGCGTGAGCGTCCGCTTGCGAATGACCGCCTGCTCCCCAGGCGAGAGCGCGTCCCACTCCTCTTCCAGTCGGGCGCTCCGCTCGGCCTCCCGTCGGCGGGATTCCTCTTCGGCCTCGAGTCGCCGCGCCTGCGCCTCGGCTGCTTTCCGCTTGGCCTCCGCCTTCCGCTTCTCCGCAGCGGTCTGCTTCGCTTCCTTCCGCGCGGCCACGGCTTTTTCGACCTCGACCTCGCGTGGGCGGAAATCCTCGCGGATGGCTGCGAGCGTGAACGCCGGCACGTTCTTGACCGCCCGGCCCCGCTCGAGCTCGCCCTCCACGTAGTCGAGGTTGCCCTTGATCCGCGCGGCGTCGAACTCGGTCGAGACGTCGAGGGCCTGGGCTTCGGTGAGACCGAACGTCACGAGCCGCTGCTGGAGCGGGCCGAGGAGGTGCTCTGGCCCCGGTGCCAGCTCCCGCGGGTCGGGGAACCTCTTTCCCTCCAGCACCTCGACGACCGCCCCCCTCCCTCTGCCGTCCACGTCGAGCCGGAGCTGGGGGTTCTCGTGGACGGTGAACTTCAGCGCGACGATCCGGCGCTTCTCGCGCCTCCGCTCCATCTTGACCTGAATGTCGCTGTAGCGGTTGACCTCTTTAACGGCGGGCTTGAGCACGTCGCGGTTGAGGTACTTGAACTGCTCGTACTGCCCGTCTTCCACGCCGAGCAGATCACGCCAGTGCTCCAGGCTGATCCACCCCGTCGTGCCGACCCGGCGGAAGCGGACACAGTTCTCGTAAAGTGCGAGGGCGTACCCGCTCCCGAAGCGCTCCTGGACCGAGAGGTTGATGCGGGCGTAGATCTCGGGGTTGTACAGCTTCCGCCGGAGGTCGGGCGCGTAGGCGTAGCGGCAGACCCCCTTCTTCGTCACGGCCTGCGCGAGGAACGTGCTCACCCCCCACTCCTCCTCTCCGTCGGTGTCGAGGATATTCCACTTGATTTTGACGTCGACGAGCGCTTCGAGCGCCTCGCGGAGCGTCTGGACGTCGTTCGAGTCGAACCCGGCGGCCTGAGCGAGCGTCCCGAGGCGGATCTGGTGCTCGAAGATCTCCGCGTCGGGGAGATCCTCGTAGGCGTTGAGCAAGAGGACGTTCGAGATTTTGCGTTGCAACAGCGTGAGCGGCCCCTTGACGTGGACCGCTCCGACGTGCTTCTTCAGTTCACCCTGCGGCATCCGTTCTGGTAGCGGGGATTCCATGACGAGAGGTGGGAGCACTCGTCAAAGAGGATACGCCGAAAGGTGATTGGATGGCAACGCCTGCTCATCACCTCTCCCTCCCAGCCGAACCATCCCGTAAACCCTCACCTTTCGCCGTCCCGTAGAGTATCACCTTTGGTGTGGAACGCTGTGGATAACCCGGCAAAGGTGATACTCTACGGGGGAAATCGCCGTCCCGTAGAGTATCACCTTTCATCCCGTAAACCCTCACCTTTCGTCCCGTAGACTATCACCTTTCATCCCGCTAACGGTCACCTTACCCTATCTTAAGTACCTAGTTTGTAATTACCTGTGCCGAAGTAAACGTTTTTAAACCTCTTTAAACCTTTCTAAACGACAACGAGTCCCGTAAACCATCACCTTTCATCCGCTCGTCGTCGGCGTAAGGTGATAGGATACGGGATGAGGGAAAAGACACTCCGTCATGGACCGACCACGAACAGCCGGAGCCACGCTTCGAAGAACGGGTCTTCGAGGACGTACCGAACCGACCCTTGCCGCTCTTCCCCACGGGTGACCCCCACCCTGACGAGCGCTTCCAGCGCCGTCCGCATCGTGCTCAGCGGGAGACCATACTCCCGGAGCACGGCCTTCGCAAAGAGCCCCTCCCCTCCCTCCTCAACGAGGGCGAGGAGCGCCTTCTGCTGCGTGGCCGCGAGCCGGTTCCACGTCTGCGTGTAGAACGGGTCGTCGCGCCGGACGAGCTGCTCCAGCACGTCTTCCACCTCCTCGGCTGCAAGCCCCGCCTCCGTCTCGTCTGCGTTTCGGTCCCGCAGGCGGTTCCAGCACGCGTGCGCGAGGCGCTGGACGTTGTACGGCACGTCGGCGGCGAGGTCGAGAATCTTCTCGACCGCTTCCTCCTCGATGGCGAAGCCGGCACCATCAAAACCGTCGCGGAGGAACGGCCGGAAGTCATCGCGCGGAACGGGGCCGACGAAGAGCCGCGCGCCGAGCCGGTAGAAGGGCCGCGACGGTTCGCCCGTCATCTCCGAGAGCAGAGCCGTCTTCGACCCGGCGAAGACGTAGGCGAGGTGCTCGTGCCGCTGAACCGCCGCACGGATCTGCGCCTCGGCTTGAACGCCCCCCTGCTCGACGACCTGCTGAAACTCGTCGATCACGACGGCCACCGGTTTCCCCGCGTCGGCCGCGAGCCGGTCGAGCCCGTCGAGGACTTCGGCGAGGAGGGCCTCTCCCCCGCCCTCCGGGCTCGCCGCCGTGAGGCTGACGGCGTAGCTCTGGTCGAGAGGGTTGAAGCTGACCTGGGGCCGGAGCGCGCCGAAGAACGCCTGCACCTTCTGACCCGCCCGTTTGACCGTGCCCGTGAGTGTCCCCGCCGCATCTGCGACGATGGCCTGCCCGAGACGGGCGAGTGTAGGGTAACCCTCGGCGTTGTACCGGAGCACGACGACCCCTTCACCCTCAGCCTGCTCGGCAGCGACGCGGAGGATCGAGGTCTTGCCGAACCGGCGCGGCCCGATGAGGAAGAGCCGCCCGCCCTCCTGCATCGTCCGCACGACGGTGTTGACCTCGTCCTCCCGGTCCACCAGCTCCGCGCTGCCGAGCTCTCGGCCAAACTCAAAGGGGTTCTTCATAGGTGGATGGGTCGCTGTGTAATTCTACGCTGCGTTAAATTACACAACACCGGTTCACGAAGCGGACTTTGCCAGCATCCTCCTCCACTTCTATACCGCATCCCCGCACACCCTCTTGACGATCCACGCCCCGTGCCTCCAGACCCCTCCCGTAGCGACGGTCCCGAAGCCGAAACGGTCTCGACGAAGACCCCCGTCTCCCACCCGCGCCTGAGCAACGACCAGATTGAAGCCCTTCGCCCGTACGGCGAAGAGCAGCCGACGGAGGCCGGGGACGTGCTCTTCCAGCGGGGTGACGCCTCCTATGACTTCTTCGTGATCCTGAAGGGCAGCGTCGAGATCTGGGACGAGTCCGAGGGCGACGGCCACCTCGTCATGGTCGACGGGCCGGGCGAGTTCCTCGGCGAGGTCGGGATGCTCTCGGGCCAGACCGTGTTCTTGACCGGGCGCGTGCGCGAGCCCGGCCGCGTGCTCCGCCTCCGCCCCGACCGGCTGAGAGAGGTCGTGGCCGAAGAGCCGGAGTTGAGCGACCTCGTCCTCCGCGCGTTCATGGCTCGGCGCGAGCAGCTCCGCGAGGACGCCACCTCGACGCTCCTCATCGTCGGGAGCCGGTACGCCCCGGACACGCTCCGGCTCCGCTCGTTCGCCTCCCGCACGCGCCTCCCGTTCCGGTGGGTCGACGTCGAGGCAGACCCGGATGCCGAGACACTGCTCCAGTCGTTCGGCATCGGCCCCGAGGAGACCCCGGTGGCGATCTGGCAAGGCGAGCGGGTCTTACGGAACCCTACGAACGCCGCCCTCGCCGACGCCGTCGGGCTAGACGCCAACGAGCAGGCGGAGCCCGACGAGGTGCTCGACCTCGTGGTCGTGGGGGCGGGGCCGGCTGGGCTGGCGGCGGCCGTCTACGGTGCGAGCGAGGGGCTCCGCACGCTCGTGCTCGAGGGCGAGGCCGTGGGCGGGCAGGCCGGGTCGTCGTCGAAGATCGAAAACTACCCTGGCTTCCCCGCCGGGCTCTCCGGGGCCGACCTCGCCACGCGGACCGTCGTACAGGCGCAGAAGTTCGGGGCGCGGCTCTCGGCCCCACGACGGGCCACGGGCCTCCGCCGCGAGGGCGACCACTACGTCGTTGAGGTCGACCGCGGCGACGCCACGGCCGAGGTCCACGCCCGCGCCGTCGTCATCGCCACGGGCGCGCGGTACCGGCGGCTCCCCCTCGACCGCCTGGAGGAGTTCGAGGGGGCCGGCGTGTACTACGCTGCGACTGAGGTCGAGGCCGCCTCGTGCGCCGGCTCCCCCACCGTCGTGGTGGGCGGAGGCAACTCGGCAGGCCAGGCCGCGATGTTCCTCTCCGAACGCACGCCTCGGGTCCACCTCGTGTACCGAGGAGCCGACTTGGCCCAGAGCATGAGCCGCTACCTCGTAGCCCGCGTGGAGCGCGCCGAGAACGTGGAAATCCACACGGGCACCGAGGTCCGGTCGCTAGACGGCGAGGCCGGGCTGGAGGCCGTCGAGGTGGAGGACACCGAGGCCAGCCGCCGGTGGCGAATCGACACGGAAGGACTCTTCGTGTTCATCGGTGCCGAGCCATACACGGCGTGGCTTCAAAACACCGGAGATGGAGAACCCGGCGTCGCCCTTGACGCGAACGGGTTCGTGCTCACGGGGCGGGCGGCCGAGGACGAAGGGGACCCGGGCTACTCCCCCTCCCTCCTGGAGACGAGCTGGCCCGGTGTGTTCGCCGCCGGCGACGTCCGGGCGGGCTCGACGAAGCGCGTGGCCACAGCCGTCGGTGAGGGCGCGATCGCGGTGAAGCTCGTCCACGAGCACCTCGGCACCACATGAGAGTGCTCGCCATTGGTGCTACCGGCTTCATTGGCCCGCCCATCGTTCGTCTTCTGATTGGACAAGGGCACGAAGTGGCCCTGCTCCACCGGGGCGAGACGAGCGCTAAGCTCCCCGGCGACGTTCAGCACTTCCTCGGCGACCGCGACGCCCTCACCGACGTGCTCCCCGAGGTCGAGCGGTTCGGGCCGGAGGTCGTCCTCGACGTCGTCCTGTACACGGAGCGGCAGGCGCGCGAGCTGGTCGAGACGTTCCGGGGCCTCACCCGGCGTGTCATCGCCCTCTCGAGCGCCGACGTGTACCGGAACTACGACGGCGCTCGGGGAAAGCCGACGGCTCCGCCTGACCCCACGCCGCTCTCGGAGGACGCCCCGCTCCGCGAGAGGCGCTTCCCGTACCGAGGCTACGGCCTGCCGCAGCCGTGGGCCGACGACTACGATAAGATTCCGGTCGAGCAGACCATCTTGAACGCGCCGGACCTGCCAGGCACCGTCCTCCGGCTCCCCGCCGTCTACGGGCCGGGGGACAACCAGCACCGGCTCCGGCCGTACCTCCGGCGTATGGACGACGGCCGCCCCGCCATCCTACTGGCCGAGGGGCAGGCGGGCTGGCGGGGGACCCGAGGCTACGTCGAGAACGTGGCCGCGGCCGTGGCCCTCGCCGTAACCGATGACCGCGCTGCCGGGCGCGTCTACAACGTGGGCGAGGAGCCAACGCCGACCGAACGGGAGTGGGTTGGACAGATCGCAGCGGCAGCCGGTTGGTCGGGCGAGATCGTGATGGTTCCAGCCAGGCACCTACCGGACCATCTTCGCCCGCCGTTCGACTTCCGCTACGATCTCGCCACAGACACGGGCCGCATCCGGGAAGAACTCGGCTACTCTGAGCCGGTCGAGCGGCAGGAGGCGCTGGACCGGACGGTCGAGTGGGAACGGGGGCAACGAGACGGGGCCGCCCCGCCGGACTACGCGGCGGAAGATGCTGCGCTCCTTGCGGCCAAACGATCCCGGCGCAAATAGCCGGCCCGAGACGCTCCAGATGTCAGGCCCTCCTCGGCGGGTCCCGCAGGAAGTCTGGGAGGTCGTCCTCGTCGAACACCCACTCGTCAGCTTCTTCGGCCGGCTCGACTGGTGGATCGAACGCGCCGTCCCCGCTGGCGACCAGCGTCGGAACCGGTGGCCGTGTGCTCTCCCCGACGTCGCCGGCGACGTGCATCGGGTTCTCGTCGAAGAGGGAACGACCGCGGCGGCCCGCGAACTCGGGGTCGGAGAGGTAGTCGGCTTTCCGTGCCCGGATCGGCCGGGTACCTTTGACGAAGAGGAGCTGCTCCTCACCCGGCAACCGCCGCACCTCGTCGGGCGTGAGGAGACGACGGCCGCGCTCGGCGAAGGACTGGCTCGCGCCCTGACTCCGCGAGGCGTGCTTGCCCCGGCTTCGCGACAGGCTCTCTCCTGCCGTCGGCGCCCACACCGTCGCCTCGCCCGTGAGCTCGGAGAGGTAGCGCGCCGTCTCGTGGTCGTTCGTCCCGAAGGCCTGGAGCACGTCGGCGTTGGCGAGGAAGGTGCCCCAGCGGTCGGGGTAGGTGGCCTTGAGCTGCGAGAGATCCTGGAGGAACGCCCACACCTGGACGCCGAACCCGGCCATGAGCCCGAAGGCCCGGAGCACGGGGTTCATCCGGCCGAGGTGCGCGAACTCGTCGAGGAGGAAGAGCACGCGGTGCGGCCGTCCGCCCACGGTCGGCTTCCCCGGCGACCGCGCAAGCTCGTGGAGGCTACACGCTACGACGAGGCGGAGCCAGCGTGCGTAGGTGTCGAGGTGGTGGGCCGGGAGCACGAGGTAGAGGCTCACGCCCTCACTCCTCAGCCGCCGGAGGTCGAGGCTGGAGGAAGCCATCGCCTCGGCCATCCGGGGTGAGTCGAGGAAGTGCGTGTGGCTCTGCGCCGTCGAGACGACGCCGGAGCGCTCGCGGTCCTCCTTCTGGAGGTGCCGGGCCGCCGAGCGCCGGACGAGACCGCCGCAGAGGGGCGAGCGGAGCATCTCACCCATGAGCGCCTTAAACTCTTTCCCCGGCAGCGTGAGCAACTCGCGCACGCGGGCGAGCGTCCGCCGCTCGGTCGGCCGGAGATGCTCGTCGAGTTCCGAGGCAGCGACGTAGAGGATGAGCCCCGAGAGGAGTCCTTCGCCTCCTCGTTCCAGAACGCCTCCTCGCCCTTTCCTCCGCTCGGGAGCACGAGCATCTCAGCCAAGAGCGCCGCCGACTCCAGCCAGTCCTCGCCGTGAGGATCGATGAGGTCCATCGGGTTGTACGTCGCCTGCACGATCTCCGGCATCTTCCGACCGACACCTTCCATCTGGCGCGCGAGTGCGCCGAGCTGGTCGAACGGGTCGAGTGCACGGACGGCCTGCCCCATCCGCGCGCGGCGCCGGGCCGTGACGGCGTAGTTCTCCCCCTTCGGGTCGGTCACGACGACGGAGCCCGGATAGGTGAGGAGGTTCGGGATGACGGCACCCGTCCCCTTCCCGCTCCGGGTCGGGGCGACGGTGACGAGGTGGCCCTCGCCGGCGTAGCGGAGGGTGCCACCAGCCGAAGCGCCTGAGCGCTTAGACGCTTTCGGCGAGTCGAGCCGCCGACCGATCAGAACGCCTCCCCCCTCTCCTTTCTCGGCATCAAGCTCTTCGCCGTCGGACCACCCCGCCGTGCCCTGGCTCCCGGTGTTCTCCAGCGGCCCGACGGGACGGCGCACCGCGAGGAGCGCGACGGCCACCGCACCGAGCGTGCCGCCGAAGACGAGCAGCCCCTGCGTGAACACGTCGAAGTACGGCGAGGTCTCGCCGAACCCTCCGTAGGCGAGCCCCCACCCGACGAACCGGAACGGCGAATAGACCCCGACGCCCTCTCCTTCCCCACGCGCCTCCGACAGCCCGAGGCCTCCGGCCAGCGCGCAGAGGAAGAGCACGAGCGGTGCGAACCGCCACGTCCATCGGAGCCGCCGGACCGGGAGGCTCAGCACGAGCACCGCGACCACGGACGCGGCCACGACCGTCGCCCCATCCCGTAGACTATCACCTGTGCCTGCCGGGAGCACGAGCGCAGGCGGTCCGAGGTTGGGGTGGAAGCCGAACGTCCACGCGACGTACTGCGCCGCCGCGCCGAGCGCGACATAGGCGCACCCGGCCAGGGCAAACAGCAATCCGTAGGCGCTCGATGGACGACTCGGCCGGGGCGGAGGGCCGGGGACGTAGACCGAGTTCTCGGTCGCGGACGACTCGCTCACGATTCCTCCCCTTGCTACCGTCCACCCATGAACCCGTCGGCTGGCGCATACGGCTCCAGCGCGAGGTCACCCGAGACGAAGACAGAGAACCGCGTGCCCGCTGGAATCGTGATCGTCGGCCGACGGTTGACGTTGCCGCGCAGCATCTCGGTCGCCACGCGCGAAAGCTCGGTCGCCACGCTCCCGGCCATGACCTCACTCGGTGTGGGGACGCCGAACGTGCCGCCTGGCCCGCGCGTCTGCGAGGTCGCGTAGGTCAGACTCCCGCCGACGAGCGCAAGCATCGCCGCATTGCCGAAGGCGCGGAAGAAGTGACGGTTGACGCGACCCGGTACGCCGCCCATCCCGTCGTTCCCCGTCGAGCCGAGACCGGGGAGCGAGACGCTCCGCCCGTCGGGAAACACCATCCGCGTCCACGCCACCAGCAGCCGACTCTGGTCGAGTGCGACGGCGTTGTCGTAGGTCCCAACAAGCCGCGTGCCGCGCGGGATGAGGACCACCCCCGTGGCTCGCCGACTGATACGCACCGGATGATCCGTAAGGCGACGATCCGTAACCTCCTCCCGAGCGTCCGTAGGGCGGTGGAACGATGGAACCGTCCGGCTCCATCACCACCCCCGACCGCTCGAGCTCGGACATCGAAACGTCGAACCCGGCTGCCGCGAGTTCGGCCTTCGCCAACTCCTCCTCCGAGAGCCCCGTGACCGGATCGACGGCCGCAAAGAGTGTGTCGTCGCCAAGCGGGCGGTCGTAGAACGTCCCCTGGCGGGCGCTCTGACGGACGCGGCTCGCCGTGGCCTCGTGCTCGCGCACCTGGGCATCCTCCTCCCCCGTCCCACCGACAGCAAAGGCGATCACGAGGAGCATCACGCTCACCACGGCCGCGGCGACGGCCACGGCCAGTCGGTTGAGCCGCGTAGCCGACGGCGGATCGGGGAAACTCAACTCATCCCGTAAACCATCACCTTTCCCGTTCGAGGGTTCATCGGACGATGGCTCTGCAAGGGCGGCCACCGCCGGGGCCAGCTCTTCCTCAGCCTGCTCGTCCGAAGGTGCCTGCGCGTTGTGATTCATGCTCCCTTCCGGTCGAGGTTGACGATGGTGAGGGTCTCCTCGCCGTGGCGCGACTGGCCGAGCCAGCTCTTGCGCCGCTGCCCGAGGACCAGCACGCCCTGTCCGATCACGCGGTCGGTGATGAAGAACAGCGCGCCGCCGGAGGCCTCGCGGACGGCGTAGTTGACGAGCACGCGCTCGCCGCCCTCGACGACGAAGAGCACCGGCGCGGCCTCGTTCGCGGCCGAGGCTGGGACCTTGACGTAGGTGTGCGCGCCGTCGTCGAAGACCTGCTCCGGCTCGAACGGGAAGCGCTCGGACCCCTGCCAGTCGTAGTTGAAGTTGAGGTTCTCCAGCCGGAAGTCCGGTCCCATCGGAATCCGGTTCGCCGCTTCGCGCTCCTCGGCCTCCGCCGCGGCCTGCTCGGCGGCCACCCGCACGTCGAACGTGCGGATCATGTCGTCCGGGTAGTAGAATCGGATGCGCCGCGTGTAGAGGCCCTGCGGGTTCTCGTCCGAACTGCGACGTCCCCGACGCGGCGCGGGCGGCGCGTCGAGCGTGAGCTCGTAGATCCGCCGGTCGGTCGTGACGACGAGGTTGGTCGTGAGGTCGTGGTCGGTCGGCTTGACCACGACGAGGGGCGTCGTGCCGCCGGGGCCGGTGAGGGTCTGCCCGATGATCCACCGCTCGGTATCGCCCGAGACGATGCCGAGCACGGCCTCGTTCGCCTCGAGCTCGATCACGCACGCCCGGAGCGGAGCGCACGTCAGCGTGGGCTGGGAGTGGCCGTAGGGGTAAGCGACGTAGGCGCTCTGCTGGATCGTCCGCGCCTCGCCCGTCCGGCGGTACTCCTCGACCGCGTTGACGATGGGGTCCGGCGTCTCGCCGCCGCGAACGACGACGGTTCCACGCGGCGTCTCCTCTCGGTAGCCGGGGACCATCTCGGCGAGACGGCGGACCTCGTCGGCGTCCTCGGCCGAAGGACTCCCGTCCTCCACCGGACTGCCGGACGCAGGGGGCGGCCCCGCCGGTCCCGACGAGACGAAGAGCCCGGAGGATTGCGGGGAACTGGACGATTGCGCCGCCGCGACGGGTACGGCGACGATGACGAAGGCCGCTGCGAGAACGGCGCGGACGAAACGGGTGTGGTGCATGATGATTTGGGGTTGGGGTTCAGAAGCGGGGTTGGGAATCAGCGAGGCGTCCCGGCGGAGACGCGCGACCAGTTGACGGCGGTGACGTAGAGTCCGAGCGGGTTCTCGGGGCGCACGGCGGCGGGCACCTGCTCGACGGTGAAGTAGCCCTCCCACGCCGCCCGCCGCTGCGTGTCGGTGCCCGTCGGCGTCTCGACCTCGACCCACGTCACCTTTCAGCTTTCGGAACCGGAACGGCCCTCGCCAGGACCGGCCTCGTCGGGGGACCGATCCGATCCGGGAACGCGGATCACGCTCTTGACCTCGACGCGGCGCGCGAGGCGGCGCATCACGAGGCGCGGGTCGTGCTCGGAGTCAGAGAAGTAGCCGTTGAGCCACTCCTGCACGCCGGCGTCGGCGAAGGCGTAGGCCGAGACGATGAGGTCGCGCTGCGCGGCAGGATCGGCGTAGACCGTGCGGAGGTTGCGGACGAAGTGCCGGAGCGTGGCGTCGGTGACGGCCTCGCGCGCCGAGTAGACGTTCTCGATCTCGCGGAAGCCGCGCACCTGCCCCAGCTCGTCCACCTCGACCACGAACGGCTGCACGCGCACGCTCGTCGCAAGCCCGATGTAGGCGACCGTGACGACGGCGAGAAGCCCGAGCGAGGCGAACGCCACGAGCTGCCAGTTGCGCTTGCCGCGCGCGAGGTTCGTGAACTGATCGGCGAACTCGCGCCGGCCGAGGAGGTAGTTCGGAACCGGCCGCTCCGACGCCTCCGCCGGGGCGGCCGGCACGGCCACGGGCTGTGTCGCCCCATCGCCGGACGTGACCGCGCCGGGGGCGAGTACGACGGCGTCGCGCTCGGACGGGCGACGGCCGTGGCGGAGTCGGTAGAGAACGTTGCTGAGGTCCATCGAGCGTTTAGGCGCTTAAGCTTCTTTAGAATCGATTACCGCATTTTGACGGCTTCGGCGAGACCGAACGAGGCCCCGTCGAGGAGGTGGCGCGCCGTCCGGTTCGGGATGATGACGGCGACGAGCGCGAAGACGAGCGCGCCCATCACGACACGCGAGGCCGCGAAGTAATCGAGCGCGCCGAGGCCTTCGAGGTAGGCGGTCCACGCTTCGGCCACGCCCATCCCGATGCCGATGACGAGGTAGACGAGGAAGAGCCGGATGCCCACGCCGACGGCCCAGACGAGGTAGCGGTCGG
>CAYTJT010000007.1:0-29068 GCA_964438105.1 uncultured Rhodothermales bacterium
ACCTCCACGTCGGTCCGCAGGTTGTCGGGAAACATGTTGAAGACGAGGGAGAACTCGAGGTCGGGGCGGATGGCCCGCGCCGCCAGCACGTAGTCGGCCCGGCGGTCGAAGTACTGGTCGTTGCCTTCGGGATAGATGCCGAGGTCGTTCCGCCCGTTGTACTCCTGGAGGTACGTCGTGTTGAGGTCCTCGTTGATCCAGCGGACGGCCCGGTCCTGGTCGTCCGGCGGCATGCTGTAGTGGTGCCCGAGGAACAGCCCGATCGAGACGCCGGCGCCGTCGAACTGGTGCTGGTAGGCGTCGGCATCGACGACGAGCTGTTGGGCGCGGGCAGAGCCGGCCACGAGACAAGCAACGAGGCTGAGGACGAGGAGGCGCGGAAGCGGAGGCATGGCGTCAGGGGAGCGTCGAGGTGAAGGTGTAGCGCCCGGGCGCGGCCTCGAACACGGCCCGGCCGGGCTCTTGTCGGACGAACCGGAGGCCGGGCGCCGAGGCCGCCGGGACGCCGCCCTCGCGCACGGCCTCGGCAGAGGCGGCGGGGACGCCGACGAGCGCCGTCGTGCCGACCGGGACGGCGACGGCGAGCGTGAGCGCGTCGCCCTCGCGGCTCCATTCGCTCTCAATCATCCCGTAGGGCGAGCGGTAGGCGGCGCGGACCGACTCCAGATCGCCCACGACCTCGGGCCGGACGGAGAACCGCTGCCACCCCGGCGCCTCGGGCTGGAGCCCGGCGAGCCCCCCCCAGAACCACTCTTCGAGGTGGCCGAGCATGAAGTGGTTCTGGCTCTGGACGGGGTTCGCGTCCCACGCCTCGGTCAGCGTCGTCGCGCCGGCGAGGAGCTGGGCGCCGTAGCTCGGCGCCTCGGTTTGCGTCGCGAGCCGCCAGAGGATGTCCGAGCGCCCCGCCTCGTGGAGCGTCTGGACGAAGTAGCGGTGGCCGACGTCGCCGGCCGTCGGGTGGTAGCCCCGCCCGACCACGTCGTCCACGAGCGTAGCGAGCGCGGCCTCGCGGTGCGCCTCCTCAGCCAGCCCGAGGAAGAGCGGCATCGCCTGCGCCGTCTGGCTGCCGGTGTCGTAGTGGCCCGAGTCGGGGCGCCAGAAGGCTTGGTTGAAGTCGCGGCGGAGGTCCAGGAGGCGGGCGCGGTAGGCGTCGGCCGCGTCGGCGTCTCCGAGGTGGGCGGCGACGTCGGCCATCACCTGGAGGTTGGCGGCCTGCGTCGCCGTCGCCGTGATGCCCTTGCTCGTGAGCTGGCTCTCGCCGGGGAAGTTGGGGCCGATGTCGTACCAGTCGCCCAGCCCGTAGCGGATCGTCCCGTCCGCCCGGGCGCGCGAGGCGAGGTACGCGACGTAGCCGCTCATGGCCTCGCGGTGGGCGCGGAGCGGGGCGTCGTCGCCGGCCCACTGCCAGACGAGCCACGGGGCCTGGACGACGGCGCTCCCCCACTCGGGCGAGTCGCGGAAGTTGCCGCCGAAGAACGTGTACTCCGGGGCCGTCGTCGTGACGAGGCCGTCGGCCTCCTGCGCCTCGGCCATGTCGCCGATCCACTTCGCGTAGAGCGGGGCCACGCCGTAGTTGTAGAAGACCGACGGCCCCATGAGGTACGCCTCCTCCAGCCACCCCAACTTCTCACGGTGCGGGCAGTCGGTCATCACCGACATCATGTTGCTGCGGATCGCCCCGACGATCATCCGGTGGATGCCGTCGACGAGCGGGTCGGAGATCGCGAGCGTGCCGGCCTGCGGGGCGTCGGCGTGGACCCACGCGCTCTCGACCGACAGCACGTGCGGCACGCCCCGCGCCGCCGCACCGTCCGCGCTCATGGCCGCGCCCTCGACCTGGACGTACCGGAAGCCGGTGTAGGTGAACTGCGGCCGCCACGCCTCCACCGAGTCGCTGCCGATCGTGTAGCGGAAGACGATCTCGCCCCAGTGCTTCATGCTCGTCGGGTCCACGGTCCCATCGGCGTCGAGGACTTCGGACGGGCGGAGCGTGACGGTCTGCCCCGGCGCGCCGCGCACGCGGAGGACGGGCCACCCGGAGAGGTTCTGCCCCAGGTCGACTACGAACGTGTCCGGCGCGGGCTCCGACACCGAGGCGGCCTCGAACGTCTGTTGCACCCGCAGCGGCGGGTTCGTCTGCGCCACGAGCGCCCCGCCGGGGCCGGGGAGCACGCGCGCCGGGGCCCACCCGCGCGCCTCGAAGCCGGTCCGGTTCCAGCCGGGCTGCTCGCGGCGCGCGTCGAAGTCCTCGCCGCCCCAGATCGACGAGAACACGGTCGGGCTGGGGCCGGCCTGCCACGCCCCGTCGGTCGCGATGACGGTGGCGGTGCCGTCCGGGTGCTCGACGGTGAGGTGGAGGATCGCCTGGAAGGGGCCGATCGAGTCCCAGTACTTCGCGTAGCGCCCCTCGGCGTGCGGCCCGCCCTGCGGGATGCGGTAGAGCCCGCCGCCGAGCCCGATCCCGAGCGCGTTCGCGCCCTCGCGGACGAGGGCCGTCACGTCGTAGGTGTTGTAGAGGACGGTCTTCGCGGGGTCGGTCCAGCCGGGGTTGAGCACGTCGCGCCCGACGCGCCGGCCGTTGAGGTCGAGCGCGTAGTGGCCCAGTCCGGTCACGTGGACGAGCGCCCGCGCGACGGGCTTCTCGACGGCGAACGCCCGCCGGAGCCGCGGCGTGCCGGTCATCCCCAGCCCGAGCTCGTCGGCGAGCGTGCTGTCGACGCCGATCCAGCGCGCGCGGCCCCAGTCACCGCGTCGGCCCGTCGTCCACGTCGAGGTCGCCCGATCCGAGGGCTCGCCGTCGCGGTCCCACACGCGGACGGCCCAATGGACCGTGCGGCCGGGTTCGAGCGGCGGGCCGTCGTACGAGACCAGATGCTGGGCGTCGGAGGCGACGCGGCCGGAGTCCCACACGTCGGCGCGCTCGGCAGCCAAAAGCTCGGGCGAGGAGGCGACGAGGACGAGGTACGCCGTCTGCCCCCGCCCGCGCACGGCGTCACGGGCTTCGAGCGACCAGCTCAGCCGGGGCCGCTCGGCGTCCAGCCCCACCGGCTCCGTGAGGTGCTCCACGCGGAGGTCCACGGGGCGGAGCCCCTGCGCCTCGGTGGCGCACGCGGTGGCGAGGGCGACGAAAACGAGGACGATCCAGCGCATTAGCTATTCGGGGTGTCCCACCGGTCCGGCACGGGCTCGGTCGAGTCGTAGGTCGGGTTCCGCGCGGGCATCCGCGCGTCCTGGGCGTCGAGGATCGCGTCGAGGCGGGCGCGGAGGCGCTCGACCTCGGCCGGGCGGAGGTCGGCGAGGTTCGTCGTCTCGCCGGGGTCGGCGGCGAGGTCGTAGAGGAAGGGGCGCTCGAACTCCATCTTCTCCAGGAACTTGAGGTCGCCCTCGCGGATCGAGCGGGCGGGGCGCGTGCCCTGCGGGCTGTAGTGGGGGAAATACCACGTGAGCACGTCGCGGGCCGGCGGCGCCCCCGTCGCGAAGAGGCCGCGGAGGCTGACCCCCTCGACCACGCCCGGCGTCGGGGCGCCGATCCAGTCGGTGACGGTCGGCAGGAGGTCCATGTTCGTCACCGGCGCGTCGCTCGTGCCGGGGGCGACGAGGCCGGGGCCCCACGCGATGAACGGCACGCGCGTGCCGCCCTCGTAGAGGTAGCCCTTCCCGGCGCGGAGCGGGCCGTTGCCGGTCGCCGGCGTATGCGCGGCGAAGGCCGGCACCTCCTCCACGCTCAGCCCGCCGTTGTCGGAGTGGAACACGACGAGGGTGCGCCCGGCGAGGCCGAGCCGTTCGAGCGCGTCGAGCACGCGGCCGACGTTGTCGTCGATGGCCTCGACCATCGCTGCGTACTCGGGGTTCTCGAACCCGTAGTCGCCGGTCGCCGCCTTCGCGCGGTACTTCCTCACCTTCGCCGGCGGCCCCTCGATGGGGACGTGCGGCGCGTAGAACGCGAGGTGGAGGAAGAACGTCGTGTCGGCGTGGGCTTCGACGAAGTCGACGGCCTCGGCCCCGAGGCGGTCCGTGAGGTACTCGCCCTCGCGCGCCGGGTCCACGGGGTTGCCGAGGAGGTCCTGCGACGGGTTGCCGAGGAGGTACGGGTAGAAGAACGTCGGCGGCAGGCCCCGCCCGCTCCCGGCGATGTTGACGTCGAAGCCGTGGTCCTGGGGCAGCGACCCGCCGTAGCCGAGGTGCCACTTCCCGATGTGGCCGGTGACGTAGCCGGCGTCCGAAGCGAGCTCAGCGACGGTCGTCGTCTCGTGAGGGAGGTTCTGCGGCTGCGTCGGCGGGATCAGCCGCTGCCACTGCTCTACCGGCGGCGTCCCGCGGAAGTGCTCGGTGATGCCGAGCGCGGTCGGCGACTGCCCCGTCATGAGCGCCGCCCGCGACGGCGAGCAGATCGGCGAGGCGGCATAGCCGTGCGTGAGCCGGAGCCCCTCGGCCGCCATCCGGTCGAGGTTCGGAGTCTCGTGGAACGCGTTGCCGTAGGCGCCGAGGTCGTGCCACCCGAGGTCGTCGGCGACGATGAGCACGACGTTCGGCGGGCCGTCGTAGGGCTCCGTCGGCGGCGGCGGATCGTCCGATGGGTCGGGGATCGGCTCTTCGGCGACGGGGTTGCCGCACGCCGCAAGCGCGGCCAGGAGCAGGACGAGGAGCAGGCGCATGGGGGGCGCGGTGGGATGGAACCGAGCGGGCCGGGCACGTGCCGTACGCGCCCGGCTCGAGCATCTGGCCGAGAGCGGGGCTCTAGTACCCCTGGTTCTGGGTGGCGTTGGGGTTCCGCTGGAGCTCGGAGAGGGGAATCGGATAGAGCACCTGCGGCTCGCCCGTGATGGGGTGGGCCGTCACCTTCGCCGGGTCGATCGTGACGCCTTGCGGCGCGAGGACCTCGGCGAGGATGCCCCAGCGGTTGAGGTCGAACAGGCGCTTATGCTCGAAGGCGAACTCGACGCGGCGCTCCTGCCGCACGGCGTCGATCGCCTCTTGCTGCGAGCCGGCGGCGAGGGCCGGAAGCTCGGCGCGGGCGCGGATCTCGTTGACGAGCGCGATGGCCTCGCCGGCCTGGCCGAGCTCGGCGAAGGCCTCGGCCCGCATCAGCAGCACCTCGGCGTAGCGGAAGACCGGGATGTTCCACGCGGTCGCATCATTGCCGACGTCGGACCACCACTTGAACACGAACCACTCGCGGTCGAGAACGATGTTGCCTTCATCGTCACGGACGATCTCGCCGTTCTCATCGCGGAGCGGAAAACTATTCGTTTGCGGAGGGTTGTCGGGCCCGTATTGGTTGAGGGTGCTCTCGAAACGCGCATCGCCCTCCTCGAAGGCTTGAAAAATCCCGTTCGGGCCGTCGGCACCGGGTGTGCCGTCGAGGTAGCGGTCGTCGGTGGGGATGATCTGGTTCTGGCCGTCGCGGATCCCACGGGGTGCGTAGCTCACGCGGAGCTGGGACTGCGGCCCGTCGCCGAGCGCGGAGAACTGCACCTCGAAGATGGACTCGACCTGATTCTCGCCCGCCGAGTTCATATCGAGTCCGTAGAAGTTGTCCGCGTAGTCGGCCCTGAGGCTGTAGAGTGCGCCGAGACCGTCGGTCACGTCGAGCACCTCGTTCCACTCCTCAAGCGTGAGGTGGACCTTAGCGAGGAGCGTGCGGGCCGCGCCGCTCGTCGCGCGGCCAAGCTCCTGCCCGAGCCCCGTGTCGCTGTACTCCGAGGGGAGGAGGTCGGTCGCGCGCCGGAGGTCGGCCTTGATGAACTCGTAGACCTCGGGGACGGGGTCGCGGGGGCGCTGCGCCTCGGAGATCTCGTTGACCAAGTCCGTCTCGTCGTAGATCGGCACCTCGCCGAAGAGGCGGACGAGGTTGAAGTAGTAGAACGCGCGGAGGAAATAGACCTCGCCGCGGAGCTGCTCGCCGAGCTCCTCCCGGCCCGCGAAGTCGATGTCGGGCTCGAAGAAGAGGTAGTAGTTCGCGCGGCCGATCCCGTTGCTGAGGCTCGTTCCCCAGATCGCGCCGAACTGCCCCTGCGACGCGTCGATGGAGCGCGCCTTCATCCCGTCGAGGAACTGCGCGAAGGGCCACCCGTCGTCGGTGCCGCTCTCTAGCACCGAGGCCATCGCCGCCCCGTTCGAGCCGTAGAGCGCGGGGAGGGGCTGATAGACGCTGTTGACGAAGGGGACGGCCCCCTCGGGCGTGGCGAGCTGGCTCTCGATGGTCTGGACGTTGAACGCCTCGGTGTCGAGGGTGGAGTCGCAGCCGGCGACGCTGAGCCCGAAGAGGAGGAGGGCGGCGAAGGCGGCGCGGGGCGCGGGGCGGGATCGGAGCATGGGAGTCGAGGGTGGGGCGCGGCAGCGGTAAGCGCAGAGCGTGCGGCGGAGCGCTAGAGCGTGACGTTGAGGCGGACGCCGAACGTCCGCGCGATCGGGTACGTCGTGAGGTCGAGGCCGGGCGAGAGCGGGGCCGAGGCGGCGTCGATGTTGCCGCTCCCGTCGCGCCCCCCGCTCGAGGCTTCGGGGTCGTAGCCGGAGTAGCCCGTCCACGTGAACACGTTCGTGCCGATGAGCGAGATCTGGGCCCGCCGCGCGCCGAGGTAGACGGCGAAGCGCTCGGGGAGCGTGTAGGTCAGCCGGAGCGTCCGCAGCCGGAGGAAATCGGCGTCCTGGACGAAGAAGTCCGACGGGAGCGCGTTGATGTAGCCGCGGCGGCCCTGGAAGGCGCGGGGGATGTCGGTGTCGGTGTTCTCCGGGGTCCAGCGGTCGAGCACGGCGTCGCGCTTGTTGATGTTGGAGTCGCCGGAGATCCCGAACATCAGCGAGGTGTCGAAGAGCTGGCGGCCGAGGGTGTAGGTAAAAAGCGTCTCGAGCTCGAGCGGGCCGTAGCTCACGATGTTCGTGATGCCGCCGAATATGTCGGCCAGCCCGCTCCCGACGTAGGTCCGGTCCTCGTCGTCGATGATGCCGTCGCCGTTGAGGTCGCGGTAGAGCGTGTCGCCGGGGCGGACGCCGTCGATGCCGCCGCGGGAGGTCAGCCCGGCGCACGAGTCGGTCGCCTCGTCGTACTGCGCCTGCTGGCAGATCCCCTCGAAGTCCCACACCCAGAAGTCCCCGATCGAGCGGCCGACCTCGGTGCGGTTGACGGCGCCGAACTGGAGCGGGCCGTCGTTGAGGTTGCGGCCGGCGAGGAACGAGCTCTCGCCCTGCACGCCCTCGCCGATCGCGAGGACCTCGTTGTCGTTGTAGCCGAAGGTGGCGTTGAAGCGCCAGTTGAACCCGCCGTCGCTCTGAACGGGGACGCCGTCGAGGGCGAACTCGAACCCGCGGTTGCGGACCTCGCCGATGTTGCCGGCGACGAAGCCCGTGGGGAAGGCCGGCGGCGTGGCGACGTTCCCGAGCACGTCAATCGTGTTGCGGTTGTAGAAGTCGAACGTGAAGCCGAGCCGCCCGCGCAGCGCCGTGAGGTCGAACCCGAGGTCGAGCTGGCGAATCGTCTCCCAGCCCACGCCGTCTTCGAGGCCGATATTGCTGATGGGCGTGTGCTGGACGGGGTCGTCCCCGAAAGCGAGGAACCCGGTCCCGACGCGGTTGAGGAAGACGTTGTCGCCGACGCCGGTGCGGTCGCCGAGCTCGCCGTAGCTGGCGCGGAGCTTGAGGTCTTCGATGAACGTGAGCCCGCGCATGAACGGCTCGCCCGAGATCCGCCACGCGAGCCCGACAGCCGGGAACGTTCCCCACCGTCGGCCCGGGGAGAATTTCGACCCCCCGTCGATGCGGAAGGTGCCCGTGACGAAGTACTTGTCGGCGAAGTCGTAGTCGGCGCGGCCGAAGTACGAGAGCAGCACCTGGCTCTGCTCGCGGGCCGCCGTCGCGCTGATGATCTCGGGCTGGAGCGAGATCTGGTTCTGCGCGTTGTTCGTCCCGCCCGTGGCCGCGATGAAGGCGAACTCGCGGTAGTTCTCCTGCCAGCTCGCCCCGCCGAGGACTTCGAGGTCGTGGGCGCCGAACTCGCGGGCGAACGTGAGGGTGTGGTCGGTGAAGTAGTTGTAGCCGAACTGGTCGTTGGCCCGCACGACGAGGAACTCGCGCATCTGCCGGGCGCGGTTGCGGGCGGGGAGGAAGTCGTCGGCGGTGTTGGCCGAGAGGTTGGCCGACCCACTGCCGCGGTAGGTGAGCCCGATGGGGAACTCGTAGCTCAGCGCCACGCTGCCCAGGAACTGCTGCCACTGCCGCGCCAGCTCGGTCTCCAGGAGGTCCGCGACGGGGTTTTCGGCGAACGCGCTGGAATAGATGGCGCCCAGTTCGGGGTCATTCGTGTCGTACTCGGCGAAGTTGCCGGCGGAGTCGTAGGGCGCCTCCCACGGATACTTGTAGAGGGCGTTGCGGAGCGCCCCCCCGAACGTTTGGTCGTTGCCCGTGACGGTGCCCCACTGCCGGCTCCCGTTGAGGCGGACGTCGATCGTGGCGCGCTCGCTGAGGTCGACGACGGAGTTGAGCCGGAGCGAGGCCCGCTCGATGCCGGTGCCGATCAGCCGGCCCTCGACGTTCTCGTAGTTCCCCGACGTGGCGAACTGGATCGGGCCGGCGCTCCCCTGCGCGCTGAGGTTGTAGCGCTGCGTGAGCCCGGTCTGCGTGACGGCGTCCTGCCAGTCGGTGTCGTTCTGGGCGAGGAACTCGGGGTCCTGGAGCGGCTCCGGCAGCTCGAAGGTAGGGTCCTCGCCCTGCGAGTTCCGCACGGCCTCCAGCCGGTAGGCGGCTAGCTCAGCCGAGTTCAGCATGTCGAGCGACCGGATCGGCGAGGCCGCGCCGAGCTCGGTGCTGAACTGGATCTGGGGCGGCCTCCCGGCCCCCGTCTTCGTGGTGATGATAACGACGCCGTCGGCGGCGCGGACGCCGTAGATGGAAGCGGAACTGGCGTCCTTCAGGACCGAGATCGACGCGATGTCCTGGGGGTTGAGCGTGGCGAGGAACGAGAGGTCGGTCGGCTCGATGGGGATGCCGTCGACGATGTAGAGCGGTCGGCTCGTGCTCCCGAACGAGCCGACGCCGCGGATGTTGACGGCGAAGTTGCCCTGGAGGTCGCCCGAGTTCTGTTGGACCTGCACGCCGGCGATCCGCCCAGCGAGGGCCTCCTCGAACGAGACGAGCGGGCGGTTCTCGAGCTCCTCCACGCCGACGACGCCGATGGACCCCGTGAGGTCGCGGATCTGCCGCTCGCCGTAGCCGATGACCACGACCTCGTCGCCGCGGTAGCTGATCGGGCTGAGCGTGACGTCGATCTCCTCCCGGCCGAGGATGGGGATCTCCTGTGGCTCGTAGCCGACGAACGTGAACCGGAGCGTATCGGTCTCCGACGGGGCTTCGAGCACGTACTGGCCGTCCGCGTCCGTCGCCGTCCCGACCGACGTCCCCACCACCACGACGTTCGCGCCGGGCAGCGGCAGCCGGTCGTCGGCGGAGAGGACCCGGCCGGTGACGGTGAAGCGTACCCTCCGCTCCACCGCGGGGGTCGACACGGACCGCGGGGCCGCGGGGTCGCGGAACACGAGGGCGGGCTGGGCTTCGGAGGCGGGCGGAGCGGCAGCCGGCTGGAGCGCCGAGGCGGACTCCGCGTCGCCGACGTGTTGGGCGTCTGCGGGCGCCGCGGCGAGCGCGAGCACCACGGCGAGCAGGGCAACTGTCCAGTACGAACCGCTTCCGGAACGAGGAGTGGGAGTCATGTCCTGAGAGTGCGGGTGGGCGGGATGGGCGCGAGGCCCCGGACTGTTGATAGAGTATGCCCGCCTCCGGTAAACCCCTACAATCGGGAGCGCTTTTCTTCGCCGGATCGCCCTACTCGGCGGCGAGTTGCCACTGCCCCGGACCGAGCCGTAGGCGAACGAGATCCGCATCGCTCCCCTCAACGCGAAGGCCGTCCGGCATCGCCGTCGGCGACTCTGCGCGCGACCAGATCTCCTCGTCGTCGGCCCGGAGCCGCTGCCGCTCAGCGACGGGCACGTGCACGAGCGCTTCCGTCCCCTCGGGCACCACCACGTCGAGCGCGTAGGCCGCCTCCGACTGCCGCACCTCGACGGCGATCTCGCCCCGCACCGAGGGCACGACGGCCGCCGCGTGCGCCAGTGATCCGAGCTGCGGCGCCACGCGGAAGACCTCGTACCCCGGCTCGACGGGCTCGATGCCGGCGACGACCTGGGAGAGGAGCGTGAGCGGGCCGCCGCTCCAGGCGTGGTTGTAGGTCCCCCCGCCGTAGACGACCGAGTTCAGCTCCCACCCCTCCCACAGCGTCGTGATCGGGCTCGCGATCATCTCGGCGTAGCGCTCCTTCAGCCGGGCGAGGGCGTCGTCGACGTAGCCCATCCGCATCAGCGCCTCGGCCACGTACTTCTCGAAGTAGGGGCTGGCATGGCGCTCGCGGAGGAGGACCTCGCGCACCGCTGGGAAGTGGGCTTCGGGCGCGAGGCCGGCGACGACGGCGAGGGCGTTGCCGCGGTCGTCGGTCGGCCCTTCATGGCCGGGCGAACGGTAGGCCGTGCCCGTCCAGAAGTGCTCGTTGAACGCCTCTTCCAGCCGGGCCAGCTTCGCGTCGATAGCGGGGACGTCGGCGTCGTGGCCCGCGACGCGCGCCATCGCGCGCTGACCGCGGAGGGCGAGGGCGTACCACCCGTTGTAGATGAGGGGCATGTCCTTGTGCTCGCCCCAGTCGCCCCACGTCCACCCGCCAGGGCGCTCGACGACGAGCCCGCGCGTGTCCTGTTCCCAGAGGGCGAGGTAGGTGCGCACGGCGGGGTAGACGCGGCGGATCGTCTCGGCGTCGCCGGTGTGGAGGTAATACGTCCAGAACCCGTAGTGCCCGACGGAGGCGAGCATCTGCGTGGGCAGCTCGGCGCTCCAGATCGGGCCGGAAGGGACGGGCGAGTAGAGCGTCGAGTCCGGCCGCTGCCACGCGGCGAGCTCGAGGATCCCCTTGCGACCGAGGGCGTCGGCGCGGCGGTCGAGCGCGTAGAAGCTCTCCCCCATCTCGAAGACTACGTCGCCCCACCACTGCGCGCGCTCGCGGTCGGGGCAGTCCATGTAGGTGTCGCGCATGGTGACGTAGAGCGTGCGGAGCGCCTTCTGCCAGAGCGTGTCGAGCGCCCCATCGCTGCTCCGGAACGAGCCGGCGAAGTCGGCGTCGTAGCCGGTCTCGCGGTAGCTCAGCCCGTGGACGACCACGGCGGCGGGGATCGCGTAGCGAACGAAGTGCCCGTTCATCCACCCCGGCACCTCGACGGCCTGCCGACCCGCACGCGTGACGACCTCGGCGCGGACGTTCGTCGCGCTCCCGCCCCGGTAGTTGTCCGTACGGATGTCGATGAGCTGGCCGGCCGGGGCCTCGACGTCGAGCGCGGGCGTGACGTGGGCGTTGTAGGGGAGCGCGACGACGACCGTGTCGCCCGTCGCGGTGAAGGGGAATGCGGGGGCCTCCACGTAGGGACTCAGCCCGAAGTCCCGCCACTGAGGGATCGGCCGCTCGACGAGCGCGCCCCACGGCTCGACCCCCGCCTCGGCGAGCGGCACGGCCGCGGGCCAGTCGTCGTCGTCGTAGTCCCGCTCGGTCCAGCCGTCGAGCTCGCGGCGGAGGTCGACCCGGACGTTCGACTCGGGGAGGCGGTAGTTCGGGTGCGGCGGGCCGGTGTCGCCGTAGGCCGGGTGCCGCCGCGCCCGCCAGTCGAGCGCGACCGGTTCGCCGTCAACGGCGAGGTCGACGAGGAGGCCGGGCTGCCCGCTGTCGGCGTGACTGAACCCCTCCTTCCCGAAATACCAAGCGAGCACGGCGACCGTGTTTTCGCCGGCGCGGAGGTGCGGCCCGAGGTCGACGCGGTCGAGGTAGGTCGCCCCGCGCATCGGCCCGCGCTTGAGCCCGCCCTCGCGCACGACGAGTTCGCCGTTCACCCACAGCCAGTACTTCGAGTCGACAGCGAGGTGGGCGACGGCTTCGGCGGGCGCATCGCCGAGCGTGAACGTCGCGCGGTGGGCGGTCCAGGCGTTCTGGCTGTCGGCCGGCGCGAGGTCGGCGGCGCCGTGCCAGCGGGCGGCGAGGTCGGTCTCGACGTCCCAGACGCCCGCGGTGTCCGCTGTCGGTTCCGCAGCCACGAGGGGGCTCAGGGCCGCCAGCACGCGCTCGGCGAAGAGGCGATGTGCCTGGCCGTTGAAGTGGATCCCGTCGCCGGCGCCGTAGTCCGGGTGGGCCGAGCCGTCGGGGCGGGCGACGGCGCTCCAGAAGTCGATCGCGCGGTCGCCGAAGCGGGCGAGCGTCGAGTCGCGGAGCTCCGCCTGCAGCTGCTGCCCGAGGTCAGAGATGGCCTCGGTGCGGGGCGTCGGCGTCGTCACCCAGACCGAAACGTCGCCGAATGCGTCGAGGATCGCGGCGTAATTCGCGAGCTGCTCGGCGACGGGGTACTCGCGGGCGGAGTCGTTCGACGTCAGGCTGATGACGATGGCGTCGGGACGGGCGGCAAGGGCGCGCGTGACGTTGCGGGCGGTGTCGGGCGCGGCGCGGCCGGGCGGGGTGACCGCCCCCGTCGGGAGGAGGTGGTACGTCGTGTAGCCGCCGCGGGCGAGGTTGAGCACGCGGCTCCCCGGCGCGAGGTCGTCGAGGGCGCTCCGGAGCCGGTTCGGCCACGCGTTCGCCGCGTCGTCCGGGCCGACCCCCTCAGCGTTCGACGAACCGAGGACGACGACCGTAACGGGCGCGGGCTGCCCCGGATAGGGCTGAGCGCGAACGGGGGCGGCGAGGGTGGCGAGCGTGACGAGCGCGACGAGCGCGATGAGGGATCGCATCAGGGTATCGGGAGCGGAAACGGTCTTGTCAGGGGGATCGGAGACGGCTTCCGATCTGCGTCGGTGCTGCGAACGACCGCGAACCGCCCCCTCCGACGTCGCGCTCTATCGCCGATGCCTCGCATCGGCTGCTACGCGCGCCTCGGGGGCTCGGCTCTCGCTCGTTCTCGCTCGCCCGCTCCGAATCAATGCCGTCTCCGGGCGATCTTGAGAACAGACCGCCCACCCCCGTTCGTACCCCGACGACGCCCTCATTCTCCCACCGCCCCGCTGCTATGCCATCCCCCCCCTCTCCCACGGATTCTACGCGCATCGGCCTCTTCGGCATCGGCCTCGAAACGTACTGGGGGCAGTTCGAGGGGTTGCGAGATCGCCTCGTGGGCTACCAAGCCCGCATCGCCGCGCGGCTCGGCGAGACGGGCGTGACGGTCGTCGACGCGGGCCTCGTCGACTCGGTCGCGGCGGCGCACGCGGCGGCCGAGCGGTTCCGAGAAGAGGACGTCGCCGTCGTCTTCCTCTACGTCTCGACGTACGCCCTCTCGTCGACCGTCCTCCCGGTCGTCCAGCGGACGGGCGTGCCCGTCGTCGTGCTCAACCTCCAGCCGACCACGGCGATCGACTACGCGTGGTTCAACGGGCTCGAGGACCGCCACGCGATGACGGGCGAGTGGCTCGCGCACTGCCAGGCGTGCGCCGTCCCCGAGATCGCCTCGGTGCTGACGCGCGCCGGCGTCCCGTTCCACCAGATCACCGGCGTCCTCGACGGCGACCGCGCCTGGGCCGAGGTCACCGCCTGGGCCGACGCCGCGCGCGTGGCCCGCGTTCTCCGCGACACCCGCCTCGGCCTGCTCGGCCACTACTACAACGGGATGCTCGACCTCTACACCGACCCGACGATGCAGAGCGTCGCCTTCGGGACCGACGTCGTCCACCTCGAGATGGACGTGCTCCAGGCGCTCCGCGAAGCCGTGACCGAGGCCGAGACCGAGGCGAAGACCGCCGAGGTGCACGAGGCGTTCGACGTCTCCGACGAGTGCCCCGACGACGAGGTCCGCCGCGCGGCGCGGACGGCCGTCGCGCTCGACCGCCTCGCCGACGCGCACGGCCTCGGCGCGCTCGCGTACTACTACGAGGGCACGCCCGGTGGGACCTACGAGGACCTCGTCGGCTCCGTCATCGTGGGCACGTCGCTCCTGACGGCGCGGGGGGTCCCGGTCGCCGGCGAGTACGACGTCAAGAACGCCCAGGCCATGAAGATCCTCGACGCGCTCGGCGCCGGCGGGTCGTTCACCGAGTTCTACGCGCTCGACTTCGACGACGACGTGGTGCTGATGGGCCACGACGGGCCGGGCCACATCCGCATCGCCGAGGGCAAGCCGCGGCTCAAGCCGCTCGCCGTCTACCACGGCAAGCCGAGCCACGGCCTCTCCGTCGAGATGTCGGTCCGGCCGGGCCCCGCCACGGCGCTGGCGGTCGTCCAGACCGGCGACGGCCGCCTCAAGCTCGTCGTGGCCGAGGGGGAAGCCGTCCCCGGCCCCATCCTCGAGATCGGCAACACGAACTCGCGCTACCGCTTCCCGCTCGGGGTCCGGGCGTTCATGGACCGCTGGTGCGCCGAGGGCCCGCACCACCACTGCGCGATCGGCGTGGGGCACCAGGCGTCCCGCGTCCAGAAACTCGGCGCGCTCCTCGGGTTGGAGGTCGTCCAGGTCTGCTAACCCCTTGGCCGGCCGTTGACCGCCGACGGGCGACCGCTGACGGCTGATCGCCGGCGTTCGCATCCTGAGACATGTCGTTCAAGTTTGAGAAGCTCGAAGTCTGGCAGCTCGCCGTCGGATATGCGGACGCGATCTACCGACTGGCCGAGGCCCTACCGACTGGCCGAGGCCCTACCGACTGGCCGAGGCCCTACCGACCGAGGAGCGATATGGCCTCTGGAGCCAGGTCACTCGTGCGGCGAACAGCGTAGCGCTCAACATCGCTGAGGGCTCGACGGGGCAGACCGACCCGGAGCAGGCTCGGATCGTAGGCATCGCCATTCGCTCGCTCGTCGAGACCGTCGCCCGTCTCCACCTGATCCGCCGTCGAGACCATGTCGCCGACCTCGACGGACTACGGAATGTCTATCGGCAGGCTGGAAGCTCTTCGCTAAACTTCAGGCGTTTCGTGAAACTTCAGGCGTTTCGTGAAACTTCAGGCGTTTCGTGCGTCACTCCGCAGCCCTCGCGTTTGCGACCATGCCGAGGCCTACGACGCTTCCTCCTCTACTTAGTAGCCGTCAGCGGTCGTCCGTTAGCGGTCGTTCGTCAGCCGTCACCCGCCCGCGATCTGGCTGGCGAGCCCGATGAGCACGACGGAGGCGAGGAGGAGCGCGAGTCCGCCGCCGAGCGTCCGCATCGTCCGGCCAGAGGCCCCCCGCCACTCCCCCTGCCCCACGCCGATGGCGTTCGAGAACAGGATGATGAACGCCATGTGGATGCTCCAGCTCGCGAACTCGTAGCGCTCGCCGAGGAACGTGGTGCCCATACCGTAGAAGAAGAACTGGAGGTACCACGCGAGCCCGGCAAGCGCGGCGAGGGGGTAGTTCCGCGCGAGGCGGGCGTCGCCGTCGCCGTAGTCCCCGAACGACCGGTTCTTCCAGCCCAGCCAGAGGCAGGCGAGCCCGTTCGTGGTCAGGCCCCCGGCGAGGATGGCGATGAGGACGGCGTTGTTCTGCCAGAGCGGGTCGGCGCCGACGGCGACAGCGGCCTCGGCGATCGGCGCGCCGGCCGCGAGGCCGAACGCGAAGCACGCGCTCAGCACGCCCGCGACGACCGCCACGCCGACGCCCCTCCTCAGGTCGTACTCCTCGACGACGGCGGTCTTCTCCTCCTCCGTCACGTCGCCCTCTTTCAGCATCCCCGCCCGCCCGGCGATGGCGATCCCGACGAGGCACAGCGCCACGCCCCCGACGGTGATGAGCCCGCTCCCGGTCCGGAGGAGGTCATCGAACGTCCCCGCGTAGATCGGCGGGACGAGGGTCCCGAACGCCGTCGTGAACCCGAGCGCGACGGCCATCCCGAGCGAGATGCCGAGAAAGCGCATCGCGAGCCCGAACGTCAGGCTCCCGACGCCCCACAGCACCCCGAAGAGGTAGCACCAGAAGAGCGCTTCGGCGGGCGCACCCGCGAGGACGGCGCCCACGTCCGGCACCGTCAGCGCGCCCACCACCCACGGCACCACGAGCCACGCCGCCAGCCCGTTGACGAGCCACGAGGTCTCCCACGCCCAGTCCTTGATCCGCTGGATGGGCAGGTAGAAGCTGCCGGCGGCGAGCCCGCCGAGGCCGTGCAGCAGGATGCCGAGGAGCGCGGCCACCTAGCGGAGGAAGGCGTCGCGGAGGCCGCCGTCCACGCTGATGATCTGCCCCGTCGTCTTCTCCATGCCGGCGACGAGGCAGAGGATGGCCTCGGCCTGGTCGGCCGGCGTGATGGGCTGATCGGTGAGGGTGCGGGCGGCGTAGAAGCGGGCGAGCCGGGCGCGGAGCGCCTCGGTCGACTCGTCCTCGTCGTAGTCGATGCCGTACTTCGTGAGCGAGGCCTGGACGCGGTCGCGGGGGAACATCGACGAGCCCTCGACGACCGTCGCCGGGGCCACGCCGTTGACGCGGACGCGCGGCGCGAGCGCGACGGCGAGCTCGCGGACGAGGTGGTTCGCCGCGGCCTTCGAGGTGTCGTAGGCGAACGAGCCGGCCTTCGGGACGACGGCGTTCACGCTCGTCGTGATCACGGCCGCGCCGTCGAGGTCTTGCGCCTCCCACACGCGCCGCGCCTCGTCGAGCACGACGAAGGGGCCGGTGACGTTCACGGCGAACGCCCGCGCCCACTCCCCGTCGGCAACCTCACCGTTGGCGCCGGGCGTCGGGTAGTAGCCGGCCGTCACGACCACGTCGTCGACCCCGCCGTAGGCGTAGACCACGTCCGAGATCGCGCGGCGGACGGCGGCGCGGTCGGTCATGTCGGCGCCCAGCCCGACGACGTCGCCCGACCCGGAGAGCCCGGTCCCGGCCACGCCGATGCCCATGCCGACCTCGGCCATCACGGCCTCGGCCGCCGCTCGGGCCGTGTCCGCGTCGAGGTCCACGGCCGCCACGACGGCCCCCTCCCCCACGAGCTTGTCCACGAGCGCGCGCCCGATCCCCGAGCCCGCCCCGACGACGACGGCCACGTGCCGCGCGAGGTCCTGCTCCGGCGGCATCCGCTGGAGCTTCGCCTCCTCGAGCGCCCAGTACTCGATGTCGAACGCCTCCTGCCGCGGGAGCGCCGTGTAGCGCGAGACCCGCTCGGCCCCCTGCATCACGCCGATCGCGGCGGTGTAGAACTCGGCCGTCACGCGGCTCTCGGACTTCGACTTCCCCCACGCGACGAGCCCCACGCCGGGGATGAGCACGACCGACGGCGACGACGGGCGGATCGCGGGCGAGTCCGGGTGCTTGTGGCTCTCGTAGTAGGCGCCGTAATCGGCGACGTAGCGGTCGAGGCCGGCCTGCAGCTTCTCCTTCAGCGCGTCGGTGCCCTCGTCCGGCCGCCAGTCCACGTAGAGCGGTTTGATCTTCGTCCGGAGGAAGTGATCGGGGCAGCTCGTCCCGAGCTCGGCGAGGCGGCCGGCGTCGTGCGAGCCGACGAAGGCGAGCACCTCGTCGGTCGCCTGCACGGTCCCGATCATCCGCCGCTCGGCCGAGACCCTCCCGCGCAGCCACGGGAGCACGGCGTCGAGGACGGCGCGGCGCTCGGCCTCGGGCAGCGGGGCCGTCCGCTCGCCGCCGAAGTCGGGCTCGCCGTCTTTCCGCGCGTCGAGGAAGCGCTGGGCGCGGCGGATGAGGTCGAGCGTGAGCTCGTAGCAGGCGCGGTCGTCGTCGGCCCAGTTGATGAGGCCGTGGCCGCCGAGGACGACGCCCTTCGCGTCGGGGTGCTCGCGGCAGATCCGCTGGAGCTCGAGGCCGAGCTCGAAGCCGGGCCGCTGCCAGTCCGTCCAGACGACCTCGTCGCCGTAGACCTCGCGCGTGAGGGCCTCGCCGCTGGAGGCCGTCGCGAGCGCGATCACGGCGACGGGGTGCATGTGGTCCACGTGCGCGAAGGGGATGTACGCGTGGAGCGGCGTGTCGATGCTCGGGGCGCGCGGGTTGAGGTTGAACGTGGTGTGGGGGTAGAGCGCGACCATCGCGTCCTCGGCCGGCGTCTTGGGTCCGCGGTCGGGTTTGGCGGCGTAGACGTCCTGGAGGGCGAGGAGCTTGTCCTGATAGAGCGAGGCGAAGTTGGCGCGCCTCGCCGTGCGGAGGTCGCCGCCGGAGCCCTTCACCCAGAGCACCGTCGTCGGCTCGCCCGTGATGGGGTCCGCCATCTCGATCTTCGACGAGGTGTTCCCCCCGCCCGTGTTCGTGATGCGGGCGTCCTCGCCGAGGAGGTTCGACCGGTAGACGAGCCGCTCGACGGGGTCGAGCCCGGCGGCGCGGTCCTCGTCCCAGCGGGAGCGGAGGTAGTCCGTCCCGGAGGCGGCGTTAGCGGCGGCGGCGAGGTTCGTGTCAGAGGGCATAGCAGGAGGCGTCAGTGATCGGCCGGCACCGTCGCCGGCGTGCAGGTGTCGAGGGAGGTCGTCGCTCGGACCGCCCGGCGGACGGCGTCGCGGACTGAGGAGCCAGGGAGATCGCCGAGCGCGTGGGCTTGCACGAGGAGGTTGCCGAGTCCCGTCGCCTCGGCCGGGCCGGCCACGACGGGGCGCCCGCAGGCGTCGGCCGTGAGCTGGTTCACGAACGCGTTGCGCGCCCCGCCGCCCACGACGTGGAGCGCCTCGACGCGCTCGCCCGTGAGCCCTTCGAGCTCGGCCACGACCCGGCGGTAGCTCTCGGCGAGGCTCTCGAACACGAGCCGGACGAGCGACCCGCGCGATTGGGGCGAGGGGATGCCGTGCTCGCGGCAGTAGGCGCGGAGCTTGTCCCGCATCCCCCCGCGAACGGCGAACGGCGGCGCGTCGAGGTCGATGGGGCGACCCACCGCGGGGACGGCTTCGGCCTCGGCCACGAGCGCCTCGTAGTCCGGCCGCGCGCCGTCGAGCTCGGCCCACTCGCGGATGCACTCTTCGAGGACCCAGAAGCCCGTCCGGTTTTTGAGCAGGCGGGTCGTCCCGTCGAGGCCGGCCTCGTTCGTGAAGCCCGTCCGGCGGGCGGCGTCGGTGAGGAGCGGCCGGTCTCGCTCCGCGCCCACGAGGGACCACGTCCCCGAGGAGATGTACGCCCAGGGGCGGTCGCCCGCGGCGGGGACGGCGGCGACAGCCGCGGCCGTGTCGTGTGAGCACGTCGCCACAACCGTGGGCGGCTCGCCCGAGAAGCCGGCCGGGAGGGCCTCGCGGCGGACCGGGCCGAGCACGGTGCCCGGCGCGACGACGCGGGGCCAACGCGCGGCGTCGTCGCCCAGCGTGCCGATGAGGTCGGCGTCCCAGTCGCCCGTGCGGGCGTCGAGGAGGCCGGTCGTGCTCGCGAGCGTGCGCTCGGCGACGGCCTCGCCGCTGAGACGGTAGAGGAGGTAGTCGGCGAGGAGGAGCCGCGTCGCCGTCCGCTCGACGGTTCCGGGCTCGAGCGCGAGGTCGGTGGCGACCTGGAAGATCGTGTTGAACTCCAGAAACTGGATGCCCGTGCGTCGGTAGAGCTCGGCCGCCGGGATGCGCTCACACACGGCCGCCACCCGCCCCTTCGTCCGGGTGTCGCGGTAGGCGTAGGGCGGGCGGAGCGGCTCGCCGTCGGCGCCGAGCGGGACGTAGTCCACGCCCCACGTGTCGACGGAGACGGACCGGAGACCCGGCGCCAGGCTGAGCGCGGCGTGCAGTCCCGTCCGCACTTCCTTCCACAGCGCGTTGAGGTCCCACACGAGCCGGTCGCCTTGGGGGAGGAGCGGCGTCGCGAACCGGTGGACCTCCGCCGTGCGCATGCTCCCGTCGTAGAGCGTGCCCAGCAGGGCGCGGCCCGAAGAGGCGCCGAGGTCGAAGGCGAGGAACGAGGGAGGGGAAGACACGGCGCTAGAGGCTCTGCGGGGGGACGTGCGCGCCGGTGCCGCGCGCGGCGGCCACGCGGTCGCGGTAGCCCCCCGCGCGGAAGGTGGCGACGGGGTCGGCGGCTCCCCCGCTGCGGAGCCGCGCCTCGGCCACGAGCGGGCGGACGTCGGTCTCGAAGGCGTCCTTCAGCGTCCGCTCGGCCATCAGCACGTCGCCCGCCTCCTGGTAGCCGGCGAGCGCGTCGTAGTCCACGAGGCGGGCTTTCGCATACGCCTGCTGGAGCTGGTCCACGGTCTGGAGGAGCGCCTCGATCGGGTCCTTGAGGTTGTGGCTCTGGTCGATCATGTAGGCGGGATCGAACCCGTCGTCGTCCCGCGCGGCCCGGACGAGTTCGTGAAACACGAGGAAGAGCCCGTACGGCTTGATCGAGCCGGCCGTGAGGTCGTCGTCGCCGTACTTCGAGTCGTTAAAGTGGAACCCGCCGAGCTTCCCGGCCGAGACGAGCCGGGCCACGACGAGCTCGACGTTCGTGTTCGGCAGGTGGTGGCCGAGGTCGACGAGGCACTCGGCGCGGTCGCCCAGGGCTTGCGCCAGCATCAGCGACGTGCCCCAGTCCTGGACGACGGTGCTATAAAAAGCCGGCTCGTACGGCTTGTGCTCGGTAAAGAGCCGCCAGCCGTCCGGGAGGCCGGCGTAGACTTTTTCCAGACACCCGAGCACGCGGTCGTAGGACCGGCGGAGGTTGGCCTGGCCCGGGTAGTTCGTCCCGTCCGCCAGCCAGACGGTGATGGCGTCGGACCCGAGCGTCTGGCCCACCTCAATCGTGTGGAGGTTGTGCTCGACGGCCTGGCGGCGCACGCCGGCGTCGGGGTTGGAGAAGCTGCCGAGCTTGTAGCTGTGCGCGGCGCCGGCCGGGTCCTGAAAGGTGTTCGAGTTGACGGCGTCGAACGCCAGCCCCAGCTCGGCCGCGTGCTCGCGGAGGGCGGAGGCGTCGTCGGGCTCGTCCCACGGGATGTGGAGCGAGACGGTGGGCGTGGCGCCGGTGAGGGCGTGGATCTGGGCGCAGTCGTCGAGCTTCTCGAACACGTCGCGCGGCTCGCCCGGCCCGGGGAACCGCCCGAACCGCGTCCCGCCTGTCCCCAGCGCCCACGACGGGACGGCGACCGTGAACTGGCGGACGGCCTCGACGGCGGCCTCGGCGCTCTGGCCGGTCCGGTCCAGGCGCTCCGCCAGCGCGTCGAGGTCGCGGCGGTGGTCGGCGTCGGAGATCTGCATGGGTCGTGGTTGGTTCGATGCGTGATGCGTGATCGGTTAGAAGAATCACGCATCACGTATCACGCATCATTCTACTCTTCTCTGCTCCCAGAGCGCGTCGTCGGGCTTCGCCTCGCGCATCCAGAACGGGGCCGTGGCGAACCACAGGACCGTCCCGATGCCCATGAGGAGGGCGTGGGTCTCCCACGCGACGCCCGCGAAAAAGACGAGGGCGGCCGGGACGACGGTGAGGACCAGCCCGGCGGCCGAGAGGAGCTTGAGGAGCGCGGTCATGACGACGGGGCGGCCGGGCTGGCGGGGACGCCGAGCGGGGTCTCGCTAGACGCGCGCACGGCCGGCTCGGCGACCGCCCCGCGCTGCTGCGCCCACGCCCCCGCGAGGTAGAGGCCGACGGCCACGAACCACCCGGGCAGCCCGAGGAAGAACAGCCCGACCCCGAACACGGCGTTGAGGACCCAGCACACGGCGAGCGTCCCCAGCCAGGCGAGCGCGGCGGGCCACGAAAAGACGAGGCTGCGCCACTCGGCGTAGAGCGGGCGGAGGCCGAGCTTCGGGACGAGCCAGAAGTCGGCGAAGATGACGGCGCCCATCGGCATGAGGATGAGGCCGTAGAGGGCCACGAGCCCGAGCAGGTTCATCACGACGGCCGGGAACAGGGCCACGACCGTCGTGACCGCCCCGACCACGGCCGTGACCTTCCACCGCTTCCAGTTCGGGGTGACGGTCTGGAGCGCGAGGCCGGCCCGGTAGATCGTCGGGTTCGCCGTGGTCCACCCCGCGATGACGACGGCGACGACGCCGGCGTAGCCCGCGCCGAGGTAGGCGATGGGCCCCGGCGCGGGGGAGGTGTTCCCCTGCTGGAGCGCGAGCGCGTAGAGGATGCTCGCGGCGATCCACGCGACGAAGTGGCCGAGGTACATCCCGAGCCCGGAGAAGAACCCGTACTGCCACTTCTTGGCGTAGCGGAGGATCGTGAGGTCGGCCATCCCGATGTGCATGGCCATGTTGGCAAACCACGCGAAAAAGAGCACGTGCCAGACGGTGAACCTCGCCTCCCCCTCGAGGGGGACGCCCGTCCAGATCACCTCGTTGGCGACGCGCCAGAAGTCCGACGGCCGCTCGACGCCGAGCTGGGGGAGCACGGCGAGGCCGCAGGCGACGAAGACGAGGAACATCCACGGCGCGGCCACCTTGCTGAAGGCGGCGATCTTCTCGAACCCGAGGATGGCCACCACCGTCACGACGGCGCCGACGCCGAGGACGACCAGCACCCACGTCGCGCTCGACGGGTAGACGTCGGCGAGCCCCGGCATCGGCATGTCGAAGGGGAGCCCGACGGCCGTGGCGCTGACGGCGATCATGCTGCCTGCGAGGAAGCAGAACATGGCCGCGTTGACGAGGTTGTAGGCGATGAGCAGCCCCGGCCCGGCCACCTTCCGGAGGTGCCAGTAGAGGTTGAGCCGGGTCCGCGTGGCAATCGGCGCCGTGAGGAACGCCCACGAGAGCGTCGCGAGGAGGTTGCCCACCAAGAGCCCTACGACGAGGTCGAAGGCGGCCACGCCGTGCGCCACGAAGAGCGGGCCGATGACGAACTCCGTGCCGGCGACGTGCTCGCCGGCGTAGAGCCCGGCGAAGTTGCTCGGGCCCTGGAGCGCCGACTCGGGGACGGGCTCGCGGTCGTACTCGTTGAGCGCGTCGAGACGTTCGGCGACCGACGGGCGGACGGAGGATGCGGGCATAGGGATCGAGGGAAGCTGTAGGGTAGACGGGCCGGGAGGTCTCCCACCCCTACGCCCACCATACTCAATCTCGCCCGAAGAGCCGGCTGCCTCGGCTCACCCATCGGGAGATCCCGGGCGCACCGGAACCCCACGTGCGCGAACGACGACTCGGCGGTGGCGTGGCTGCGGGCGCTCACGCGGTAGCCGTGGCAGTACGAGGGGTGGCAGAGGAACGAGCCGCCGCGCTGCACCCGCTCCGGCTCGCCCGTCGGACCGGCGGGCGGCGGCCCGGCTTCGGCCTCGTCTGCCGGCACCGGGTACGGGCGGAACCACGAGGCCGTCCACTCCCACACGTTGCCGCCCATGTCTTCGAGCCCCAGCGGCGTCGCCCCGAAGGCGCCGACGGGGCTCGGGCCGTCGCGGTAGCCGTCGGCCCCGTCGTCGTCGCCGGGGAAGGTGCCGGTCCAGGTGTTGGCGCGGGCGCGCGCGCCCTCGACGAGCCGGTCGCCCCAGGCGTAGGGGCTCCGGTCGTTGACGCCGCCGCGGGCGGCGTGCTCCCACTCCACCTCGGTGGGCAGGCGGCCCCCGGCCCAGGCGCAGAACGTCGCCGCGTCGTGCCAGGAGACCTGAACGGCGGGGTGGTCGTCGGGGGCCGCCGCCGACTCGCTGCCGCGCGGACGGCGCCAGTCGGCGGCGGGGATGAGCGCCCACTGCCCGGTCCGCTGGTCCATGACGGCCCCGTCGCCGAACGTCTCGGCCTGGGTCGTGTAGCCGGTGGCGTCGACGAAGGCGCGGAAGCGGGCGGTGGTGACGGGCGAGCGGTCGAGGAAGAACGCGCCGACGGCAGCGTCGAAGGCCGGCCGCTCCTGGTCCAGGCCGCCCTCGCCGGGGCGCACGCCGACGGTGGTCCTCCCCGGTGGCACGTAGACCATCCCGTCCGGAACGGCGAGGCCAAGGGGCGGCGCAACAGGCCGGGCCTCACCCGCCGGGGCGGACGCTACGGGCGCGGCGTGGGGCGTAGACGCGGGGCCCTCTTGCTCACCGCAGGAAGCGAGCGCCATCGTCGCCACAAGCATGAGCAGGAGTCGAGAGGACATCGGTCGTGCTGCTACGGTCGTGCCGCTACAAAGGGCTACAAAGGGATGAGGGTTGCCCGCACCGCAAACGGGCTGCAAGATACAGTTGCTCAGCACTGTGGCTTACCCCCTTCGGCGAGTGGCGCGTGGAGTCACAAGGGCGCCGTCGCGCCGGCGTTTTCAGCAACGTGTGGGGGGCGCACGCCCGATCCAAGTCTTTGTTATGCACCCGGTAGGAAACGTTGTGCCGGCTGCCGTCCCCCGCCGGCTGCCGTCCCCCCTCCAATCAACCGACATTGCCATGCACACTCTGCTACGCATTACACTCGCGCTCGCGCTGTGCGCCGCCTTCAGCCTCTCCACTCCCTCTGTGCTCGCCCAACAGACCGTCCTCTTCGACTTCGAAGGGTTCGGCGGCGACGTGCAGGGCTGGGAGCCCGACGTCGCTCCAGACCTCGACCTCGACGAGCCCGCCCGGTCCTCGGTGCGCACCCTCGAAGAAAAGCCGATCGGCATGGGCGAGTCCATCCCCGCCCCCGAGGGCTCGTGGATGCTCGAAGGCGTGCCGAACCGACCCATCCTCGCGGCCAACTTCCGCGGGATGAAATACACGTGGGACTCGCCTCAGGACTGGTCGGGCACGCCGCTCCTCAAGCTTGCCGCCTCGATGTACGCCAACGGGCCGAGCAGCGAGCTCCACCAGTGGCGCATCCGGGTGTTCTCTGGCGAGGACATGACCGAGATGATCTACGACGGCCTCAAGAGCAACCAGGGCGATGGCACCGACGGGAACACGTTCGTCAATGAGTGGCAGGTCCTCGAGTTCGACCTCAGCGACTTCGAAGGCGTCGGATCGGTGACCTCAATCGAGGCGGCCGGACGCCATGCGGACACGGCGGAGACCGGGGGCATGCCCGTCGTGGCCGAGGTGAACGAAGACGGCGAGATCGTGCCTATCGATGGCGCAAACTGGGGCGGGCTCGTCCAGATCGACGTCGTCACGGTGGAGCCCGCTACGGGCACCTCCACCGAGGGCACGCCCGATCTCGCCTTCCTCGGTGAGGTCTACCCGAACCCCGCCGCTTCCGCCGCGCAACTCGCCCTGGAAGTGGAGCGGCCTCAGCGCGTGCGCGCGACGGTCTACGACGTCCTCGGCCGCGTCGTGCTCCAGGCGTTCGACGGGAACCTCCTCCCGGGCACCCGCCACCTCGTCGACCTCGACACCGCGAGGCTCGCCGCGGGCTCCTACGTCGTCCGACTCAGCGGCGAATCGTTCTCGACCTCTCGCCGGCTCTCCGTAGTGCGGTAGAGGCGGCACGGCCCAGCCGTACGCCCCGCGCATCGCTGCCCTCCAGGCGCCCCGGGCTTCACGTCCGGGGCGCCTGTGCGTTAAACCGCCTTAGGGATTCTCCGTCAGGGCGCGGGCGGTGCGTTCGTCGGTGACGAGCACGTCCACGTGCCCGCCGCGCAGGGCGGCCCGGATCGCCGCGAGCTTCTCGGGGCCGCCCGCCACTCCGACCACGCAGTCCACACCCCCGAGCGTGTCGAGGTCCACCCCTACGATCCGGCCGTCGAGTGAGGTAGGGACGGGGCGACCGTCGGCGTCGAAGAAGCGGAGCGCCACGTCCCCGACGGCCTCGCCCGCTTCGAGTTCGGCCGCGAGCGTGGGGGGCAGGTCGAGTTCGGCCGCGAGCGCACCCCCATTCAGGATCGGATTGGTGGTGAGCGCGCCGATCCCGACGAACGCTACCGTCATGGTGGGCAGCGCCGCGAGGCCGGCGCGGATCTGAGCATCGGCGGTCAGGACCTTCCGTGCCGCCTCACTGGCGACGATGCCAGGCGCCTGCAACAGCTGGAGGTCGGCCCCGAGCGAGCGAGCGAGACGACGCGGGAGGTCGGCGGCGTGGGCCTCGGCGAGGGGCGGCCCCACGCCGCCGAGCGTTTGCACGACGGTGACGCCCTCGGTCCGCCGAGGGGCGACGGCCTTCACCATCTCGCGCAGCGTCGTCCCCCAAGTCAGTCCGACGACACTGCCCGACGCGAGCACGCGGTCGAGGTAGTCCGCTGCGGCAGCGCCGAGGGACGGGAGGAGGTTCCCGGTATCGACGTCCGTGACGACCGCTTCCCGCAGCCCGAAGGCCTCTTCCAGCTTCCCCTCGACGTCGAGAGCGAGGCCGTCGACGTGGGCCACGGTGATCTGGACGATGCCTCGGTTCCGGGCCTCCTTGAGCAGCCGCGACACGGTGGGCCTTGACACGCGAAGCCGGTCCGCGATCTGCTGTTGAGTCTGCCCGCGGAGGTAGTAGAGGGCTCCAACTTTGGCGAGGAGGCGCGTGGATGATTCCATTTATCGTGCGTAGTGAGAGCTGTGGGGAGGGGTAAACGCGCTCATCTTCTTAACAGTGCCTTGACATTATGGAGAAAAGCGCTTACAATGTGAACATCTGAGTTTTCTTGAACAAATGTTCAAGCGTCCACCATGGCTTCTCCTGCCTCCCTCGTCCAGAGCGTGCAGCAGGGCGACCCCCGCGCCCTCGCAGCGATCTATTCCGCCCATGCGCAGCCGCTCATCGCTTTCATCCGAAAGAAAGTGGGCGACCGCAAGCTCGCGGAGGACATCCTCCACGACGTGTTCCTCAACATCTGGTCGCGCTACGACACGTGGGAGGTCCACAGCGACCTCGCCACCTACCTGTTCTCAGCTGCACGCAACCACGTCTACAGCCACTATGCGAAGCAGCGCGTGCGGCGAGCCCACGCCGAGGCCGAACGGCTCGAGGCTCCGGGCGCCTCTGAGCCTGCCGTTGCCGAACGTCTGGACGCCGAAAACCTCCACGCGGCCGTCGCCACATGGATCGACGAGTTGCCGGACCGACGCCGAGAAATCTTCGAACTCTCGCGCTACGAGTACCTCACCTACCAGGAGATCGCCGCTCGCTTAGGGATCTCGATCAAAACGGTCGAGACGCAGATGAGCCGTTCCCTCAAGCACCTTCGCAACCGCCTCCGCGCGTACGACGAGGCGGCTGTGCCGAGCGAGGCGTAGCAGTGATGCGCCTCGGCGACACCCGACCCGTAATCCGTGCCCCCTCGGGCGCCGTAGCCTCCCAGATTCGATGGAGGTCGTCGGCGACGCGTTCCACCGGGGCCCCCTCGCCCACCTCCCCGTGTTGGGCAGCCCCTGTAGCCGCAGCTGTAGCCGCAGCCGTGCGGACGAGGGTATCCCACACGTGGAGCTCGAGCCGAGTCTCTTGAGCGGGTGTGATTCTGGACGAGGACATAATTGCGAACCGTGACATAAGGAAGACGGCTAAGATACCACCGCCCCGCACAGGCGCCTTCATCGGAGCGAGCTGCGATGGTACGGAGCGCTACCAAGTAGACAGCCCCTTCTCGGTCACCCGACACAGTAGCCGCGCGCCGCCCGACTGCGAGGGGTGGGACACCGAGGCCGTGCTCACTGCCAAAGCCGACTCGTCGTTCGGGTTCGGCGAGGGCCTCACGACGTTCGTCCTCTTGGCCTTGCCGGACCGCGACGTCTCCCTCTTCGACTCGGGGCTGAGGGCGTCTGACCTCGACCTCATTCCAGGCAGGGCATACCGGTTCGAGTCCGACCTCACGCTCTTCGGCCTCGTCTCCCCGAACCCGAGCGCCCTTCGCGTGAGCGACCCCGAGGGCCTCGTGTTGTACGGGGGGAGCACCGCCGCCCTCCCCGGCACGGACACGGAGGGGTCGGGGCTCGGCGAGTTGCTCCTCTTGCCCGAGGGTTGGGAGGTCCGCGTTGGGGACGCGGACTTCGGGAGCGAACCCGCCTCCTGTGCCCAAGAGCCCCCCCACCGCGTCGAGGTCGAGTACGAGCAGGGGGTCTCGTAGCAACGTTGGGCGGAACGAGCCGCCAAGCCTTCCACGCTGAGACACCCGAGGGCGAGAGCGCGCCTCGCCCTCGGCAGCCTCAGCCCATCACGCCGAGGCGAGCTCCGCGACGGCGTCGGCCGGGAACCCGTGCGACGACCGCTCCGACCGGAGCGCGCCGAGCGGCACCTGCGCCAGTCGGTCCCCGACACGGTCGAGGTCAAGCCGGTCGAACGTTTCCACCGCCTCGGCCTCGGCCCGGATCTGGTACGCCGCGTCGGTCATCGTCCCGAGCACCCTCCGGTCGACCGTCTGGGCTCCTGCTCGGGCGGCGTGGTCGTCCGCGAGGTCGTCCGCTCGCGCTTGAACCCACGCTCCCGGAAGGCCCAATCGAGGAGGAGGACCGGCGCTCGGCGCTGGAAGACGGGGAGTGTCGTCCGGAGCGAGCGGCCCGGGGCCACGACGCTCAACCCGATGCTTTCGATGCCTCTGAGGTGCGATTGAGGCCTGGGATCAGCGCCGTCGCGCTCCGGCTCCGCGACTTTCGATGCCTCTGAGGTGCGATTGAGGCCCGAAGAGCGCGAGGCTCAGGCCGTAGGCGAGCCCGACTTTCGATGCCTCTGAGGTGCGATTGAGGCCTCGCCGTCGATTCGCTGGCAGCGCATGAGCACCATCTTTCGATGCCTCTGAGGTGCGATTGAGGCCTCGATCCGCGACTGCGACATCGAGCGCACGGCCACCTTTCGATGCCTCTGAGGTGCGATTGAGGCTGAGCGACCCCTACCAGTGTATCGCGGTTCGGTACCTTTCGATGCCTCTGAGGTGCGATTGAGGCCGTTCTCGGTCCTGGGGGCGGTCGGTGCGGGCGTCCTTTCGATGCCTCTGAGGTGCGATTGAGGCCGTAACGTGGCCGGCGAACCACGCGCGCTGCCCGTCCTTTCGATGCCTCTGAGGTGCGATTGAGGCCGTGCGACGAACCCCTGAAGGTCGTCCATTACCTCCTTTCGATGCCTCTGAGGTGCGATTGAGGCCCTCCTCCATTTAGCGCAGGCGACGGCCCTCTACGTCTTTCGATGCCTCTGAGGTGCGATTGAGGCCATTGTCGCCCCATAAAGAAAGGCAAACACCCCCGTCTTTCGATGCCTCTGAGGTGCGATTGAGGCTCTCCGCGCGCTGCACCGCTACGGCGGCGGGCAGTTCTTTCGATGCCTCTGAGGTGCGATTGAGGCGGGGCACGAAAGTGCTCCAGCTCGCGAGCGCCGCCCCTTTCGATGCCTCTGAGGTGCGATTGAGGCGGGATCCCAGGAAGGGGAACCCAGA